>JANXTZ010000065.1 GCA_025352125.1 Deinococcales bacterium
CCTTTGCTGGCTTTTAAGATACTGATGTGACAACCCCCGACGCGCGAGGTCAAATGAACCAAATTTCCATCCTCGAGTGTTGTGATTTCATAACCAAAATAGGTTTCGTAAAACGAGGCAACCCTTGGAATGTCATGCACGTACAAGATCACTCGAGCGAGCGGTGGAGTTTGGGTCATGTGGTTCCTTTCAGGCGAGCGAACCTCGAGAGGGTCGCACTGGCAATCACAATGACGGCGGCGAAAATGGTTTGAATGTGAAGCGCCTCGCGCAGCAGCAAAACCGCCCATATCATACTGAAAAGTGGTTGCAAGACTTGCAACGCGCTCGAGCGGGCAATGCCAGCCAGCGCCAAGCCCTTGTACCAGGCGAAAAACCCGAGGTACATGCTGATAGCGCCGACGTAAACAAAACAAAGCCAGATGATCGGGTCGCTTGGAAGGCTTGAGGGGAGGTTGAGTAGCACGGGTGGAAGCAAAAATGGAATGGAGAATACCAGCGTCCAACTGATGACGCGCCACCCGTCCATTTCTTTCGCCAGAATACCGCCCTCGACGTAGCCCACCGCCCCGAGCAAGCCAGCGCCGAAAAGCAGTGCGTCGGCTGGTTGCGGTGCTCCAGCGCCTTCAATAAACGCAAATACCAGAATGCCGACCACGCCCAGTGCCACCGCCACCCAGAACAGGGGAGTGGTGCGTTCTTTGGTGCGAATGACGGCGAGGGTGGCGGTCATGGCTGGCAGCAAGCCCGTAATGACCACGGCATGAATGGCGGGAACCGTTTTTAAAGCCAGGCTCGAGAGCAGCGGAAAGCCAAAAACCACGCCGAGGGCGGTGATGCAGATTGAGCGCCAGTATCGTTGCTCGGGAAATTTTTCGCGCCTCGAGATCAAAACGATGACCGCCAGGGTTGCGGCAAGCACCGCGCGTCCCAGTCCAACAAAAGTTCCTCCGAGCACCGGAACAATCACCCTGGAGGCGGTGAGAGTCATTGAAAACATCAGAATACCAGCCAGAGCGTAAAATGTTCCCTCGAGATCATGGTTTTTGCTCATATTCGCACGGCTTTAGCTAAACTTTCCCAGATCAATTCGAGGTCGCTCTGGGTGGTGCGCCAGTTCGAGAACGCGGCGCGGATGGCGGGAATGCCTTTGTAATTGGTTGGCGTGAGAAAAATCTTGCCCTCGTCACGAATTCGCTCGAGCAGTGTTGTGATCTGGGTTTGATTGGGATTTGTTAACGTGAAGCAGACGACATTCATTCGCACGCTGGCAAGCAGTTTAAAATCGCTCGAGCGTTCAATGCGTTCACCCAGACCTCGAGCCAGGTTGACGTTTCGGGTGACGATCTCGGCGTGACCCTCGCGCCCGTAAGCCAGCAAGGTAAACCAGGCGGGAAGTGCACGAAACCGCCTCGAGTTTTCTGGGGTGAGGTGCACGAACTCTGGATTGTCACCGATTGCGCCCAGGTACGCCGCGCCAGTGTTCTGAAAAACCTCGAGTTGCAGATTTTGATGGCGCGAGAATTGCATGGCGCTGTCATACGGCACGTTCAGCCATTTGTGCGCGTCAATCGTAATCGAGTCGGCACGGTCCATGCCAGCCACCAAACCCGAGAATTCTGGGCTGGTCGCGGCAAAACCACCGAATGCGGCATCGAGGTGCAGCCAAAATGGGAACTCAGTTTTGAGCGCATGAATCGCCTCGAGGTCATCAAAGTCTACGGTGTTGACCGTTCCGGCGTTCGCCACCACGATGCACGGCGCACCATGTTGCTCGAGCGCCGTTCGCAAGGCTGCAATGTCTACAGCCTCACGGTCTGGCAGGGTTGAGACAAGCTCGAGGCTGCCGCGACCCATGCCAAGCATCGAAAGCGCTTTGAAAATGCTCGAGTGCGGCGTGCCAGAAAAAATCTTGAGCCTTGGCAAACCGTACAGTCCGTCTTGGGCAATGTTGACGCCGAATTGAAGCCCGAACCACTGACGCGCCTGCGCCAGACCGACAAAGCTCGACATGGTTGCACCCGACACAAAAGCACCAGAATGCGCGTCTGACAAGCTAAATAAATCACGCAACATGGCTAGGGTCACCCGCTCGAGCTGCGGTGTGATGCTCAAAACTGGGTCGGCGGCGTTGTTGTCAAAGGTGCTGCACAACCAGTCACCCATCAGGCTGGCGGGCGTCGCGCCACCGGTCACAAAACCAAGATAACGCGCTCCAGCACTGCCTGTCATCTGGTGCGCGTACTTCTCGAGAAACACTTCCAAGGCACCTCGGGCGCCCAAACCAGTTTCGGGCAGCACATCTGGTTCAAAAACGATGGCGCTTTTGAACGCGGCGCGAAGATCGATCTCTGTCAGAACTTTCTGCGCCTCGAGAGAGGTGCGTTCCAATAGGCTCGAGAAATTGCGTAAGTCCTGCTCGAGTTGGGGGTTCATGCTGTACCTGGCACTGTTGGTGTTACTCGGGTCATGACGATAACGTTACTTGGTCTGTACATGTTCTATGATAACACCATGCAAAGCGAAATGCGCAAACCGATCAGGGCATCCGAACATTTGGCACTTCAAATTCAAATCGAACTCGAGGTATTGCAGCCTGGGGCGCAAGTCCCAAGCGTGAGAGCACTGACGAAACGGCACAAAGCCAGCCCAGTCACGGTGCAACGCGCCATCACGAATCTGGTCAGGGCAGGTTTGATCGTGACCAAGCCAGGTCACGGCACGTTCAAGATTGAGCCTCCCAAAGCCGTACCCTCGAGTGACCTGAGTTGGCAGAGTTTGACCTTGGGCGCGAGAACAATTGTCAGCGACGAGATTCAGACGCTGCTCAGTCCCCCAAGTGCGTCAAACATCCCGCTCGGCAGTGGCTACCCAGACGAGAGCCTGCAACCTCTGGCGATGCTCGCCGCCGCCATGACCCGTGCAGGCAGGCGACCGGGCATCTGGGCGCGAGCGCCCCTGGATGGACTCGAGCCATTGCGGGCATGGTTTGCTCAAACTGTGGGCGGTGAGGCTCGAGCGAACGACGTGTTGATCGTGCCCGGAGGTCAAGCCGCCGTTTCGAGCACCATGCGGGCGATGGTGCCGCCAGGCGAGGCGATCTTGTTTGAAAGCCCGACCTATTTTGGCGCGTTGGCGGTCGCGCAATCGGCGGGCATTCGCGCCGTGCCAGTGCCAACAGATCAAGAGGGTATCCGCCCAGAGCTGCTCGAGGTTGCCTTCAAAAACACAAACGCCCGAGCGGTATACTTGCAACCGCTCTACGCCAACCCGACCGGCACGAGCCTCGGGTTGGAGCGCCGCCGCGCGGTGCTTGATGTGGCAGCCAGAGCTGGGGCGTTCATCATCGAGGACGATTACGCCCGCGAACTGACGCTGGATGGGACGGCACTGCCGCCGATGTTTGCCCAAGGTGACGGGCGCGTGGTCTACATTCGCAGCCTCTCCAAATGCGCCGCACCGAGCCTGCGGGTTGCCGCCGTGATCGCCAAGGGCGCGGTCATGAACCGATTGCGCACGACCCGAGCCGTCGATGATCTTTTTGTCAGTCTGGAGCTTCAGGAGGTGGCGCTCGAGCTGGTCACGAGTTCTGGCTGGCAAAAGCACCTCAAGCGCCTCCGTGACCATCTGAGGGCACGCAGGGACGCCACAATTGCGGCACTTGTCAGGTATTTCCCCCAAGCTCGAGTGACCCATGTTCCAACGGGAGGCTTCAGCGTTTGGCTCGAGTTGCCCACAGGCACGAACGAAATCTTGTTCGCCCAACATGCCGCAACAGCCGGCGTGCAGATCAGTGCGGGCAGGGCATGGTTTCCAGCCGAAGCCCCAGGCTCGTTTGTGCGCCTGAGTTTCGCCGCCTGCGATCAACTGATGCTCGAGGAGGGAATCAAGCGTCTTGGTAAAATCTGGCTCGAGCAACACCAGTGATTGGTTCTTCACCAGAGAGCCAAGGGCAGAATTCTGGCTCAGTTGTTCTCAGCAATACGCTCGGCTTCGTGATGGCTCGTCAGTGAACCAGGTTTGCCGATCAGGCTCTCAATTTCCAGCATGACCCTGGAGGTGATCTCTTCGGCGTTGCCCTCGGGTAAAATTGGTGCGCCGTAACGAATTTTAAATCTTTTCCCACCAAACCAGTTGCGCTCGAGAATGATGCCCGCCGGAATCACCCTCACTTTGGCTCGAGCGGCAAACAGCCCAACGCCGTCTTTGGCGGCTTGACCGTTGCGTGTGCCCTGCGGGAAAATCACCAACAACTGTCCACCTTTCAGAATTCGCAACGCGGTTTTGACCGCGTTGATGTCTGGCTTGTCGCGGTCCACAGGAAAAGCATTGCCCGAATACTGAAACCAACGCTCGAGCGGCGTGTTGAAGTTCTCTTTTTTGCTCATGAAATGCACCCGTCGCGGGGTGGGTTGCCCAACCGCAAAGGGGTCAATCAGGGTCACGTGGTTGGCGGCAATGATCGCGCCGCCAGTGGCGGGTATGAATTCTGGATGCTCGAAACTCAAGCCCAAAAAACCAATGTAATACCACCAGAATTTCTTGATGAAATCAAAATTTCTGGGCGCGTTGGACAGGTCAGGATTTTTGGCGTTCACGTTCTGGCTGCAATCGCATCTAGGCTCGCAGCAATCACCTCCTCGAGATTCAAACTCTCAGTCTCAATCACAACCGCGTCCGTCGCCGCGCCAGAATTCACGGCATCTTTGGTGTCCCTTGCCTCAATCATGGCTTTGATCTGTTCCGTTTCTTCTGGACGCTCTAAACTGCGACGTTGAGCGCGAACCAGGCTCGAGGCGGTCAGGAAGAGTTTGACTGCTGCATCGGTAAAAACCACCGCGCCCATGTCGCGCCCCTCGGCAACGAACGGCTTTTCGAGTGCTCGAATTTGGGTGTTGACCCAAGCCCGCACGTTTTGGTGAAGTGCGACAATGCTGACATTGGCATCGACCAAACTCGAGTGACATTGTTCAGTGATGTCATGCGCGTTCAAAAAAACCTGGTTGCCATCGTTTTTTGGCAACAGTTTTAAACCATTGTGTGCTACCCAAGCCAAAATTTCAGATTCTTGTTCGAGATTTATTTGATGGTTTAACGCCGCGTAAGTCACCGCGCGGTACAAGAGTCCACTCGAGACGTAAGGCACGTTCAAAGCCTGAGCAACCCCCTGAGCGACGCTGGATTTGCCACTGGCTGCCAGTCCATCAATGGTCACAACACTTGATCTGGAAAGGTGAATGTTGATTGAGGGCATGTTGAGGATCACAAGTTCAGTATATTCGCCAAGTGGCAAATGCAAGCGTTGCGTTTTGCATTTGTTTACGTTCTAGAGTAATTGCTCGGCAATTTGTGACCAGGTTGTGACCAGAAATCCGTGAAGCTCTGGTTGTCTTGACGGACAGACCCGAAGTTGAGGAATGATCGGAGTTCAATCTGGAAAACGTTCAACCTGGAAAACACGTAAGGTCGCGCACTTGAAATCTGGCTCGAAAACTTGAATACTCAATTTGTAATTTACCTGGAGGAAACATGAACCTGAAAACCATTGCAATTGGCGCTCTGGCACTGACCGCAATCTCGGCTAGCATTGCCACGATCAGTGTGGCGCAAACCCAGAGCAACTCGAGGCTCGATGTTGTGAAAAAACGCGGCAAGCTGATTTGCGGCGTCAACGACAAACTCGCCGGTTTTGGATTTCTGGATTCAAACGGCAAATACTCTGGTTTTGATGTCGATTTCTGCAAGGGTGTGGCTGCCGCCGTGTTTGGTGACGCCAGCAAGGTCGATTACGTGCCACTGACGGCTGCCGCACGTTTTACCGCGATTCAATCCGGTGAGGTTGACGTGGTGTTCCGCAACACAACCTACACCTCGAGCCGCGACGGCGAGGTCGGCGTGGACTTTGGACCCATCGTCTTTTACGACGGGCAGGGCGTGATGGTGAAATCTGAAAGCCCAGCCAAACGCATCACCGATCTGGACGGCGCGACCATTTGCACCAACCAGGGCACGACCACCGAACAAAACATCAACGATTACGGTCGTCTCAAGAAAAAACAATTCAAAGTCGTGACCTACAGCGACTTTGACAAGGTCATGGCGGCATTTGACCAGGGTCGTTGCGATGCCGTGACCACCGACTCGAGCGGCTTGGCAGCCCGTCGCGCCACCGCCGCCAAACCCGAGGCGTACCGCATCATGAGCGAAATTATTTCCAAAGAACCACTCGCGCCGTTCTTTGCCCAGAATGACTCGAGGTGGGCAGATGTCGTGCGTTGGACGGTCTTGTCAACCATTTACGCCGAAGAGATCGATCTGAACAGCCGCAACATCGACGGTGCCAAAACCAGTGGCGATCCCGTGGTGCGTCGCTTCCTGGGTTTAGAGGGCAACTCGGGCAAGGGCTTTGGTTTGACCGCCGACTTCGCTGTCGATGTGGTCAAAGCCATCGGCAATTACAAAGAAATTTATGACCGCAACCTCGGACCAAAGACCAAGCTGCACATCCCACGCACCCTGAACGCCAATTACGAAAATGGCGGTTTGCTTTACGCACCGCCCTTCCGTTAAGTTTGAGCACTCGAGCGCCGACAGTACCTCCTGTCGGCGCTTTTTTCGTAAAATCAACTTTCCAACCTCGAGAGGAGAAAAATGGTGACCAGCGACCCGCCAAACAACATGGCAACTCGAGTTCCGTTTTACCGCGATGTCAAAATTCTGGCAGTCATTGCGCAAATGGTGTTTGTGCTGCTGGTGGCGCTGACCATTTGGATTTTGGGTCAAAACCTGAGCACCAACCTCAAAACCCGCAATCTGTCCACCAGTTTTGAATTCTTGAGACGCACCGCCGGTTTTCAGATCGCCGAGGGCAGCGCGTTCGGCGTGCCCTACTCGAGCGAGGACTCTTACTTAAAAGCGATTGCGGTTGGTCTGTTCAACACCTTGCGGGTCAGCGTTTTGGGAATTGTGCTGGCGACCATTCTTGGCGTGGTGGTTGGGGTTGCCAGACTTTCGAGCAACTGGGTGGTCAACCGAATCGCGCTGATGTACGTCGAAGTCTTTCGCAACACGCCCTTGTTGGTGCAACTGATTTTTTGGTATTACGCAGGCGTTCTGACCCTGCCCAAAGTCAAGCAGGCGCTCGAGTTTGGCGGGGCGTACCTGTCCAATCAAGGTTTTTTCATGCCGTGGCTGGTGCAAAAACCAGATTCAATTTCGTTTGCGCCTGTCTGGATGCTCAGTATTATTTTGGCAGTCGCAACGTTCGTGATTCTCGAGCGTCGCTGCGTCAATCTTGGTCGTAATGATCCTGCGGGGTGGATTGCCTTTGGCGTTTTGCTGCTCGTCTTGCTGGCTGGTTATTTTACGCTCGGGCAACCGCTCGAGCTTGACCTGCCGCGCACCACCAATTTTGGCATTGCGGGCGGCGCTTCACTCAGCCCAGAGTTTGCGGCACTCCTGATCGGTCTGGTGGTGTACACCGCCAGTTTTATTGCCGAAACCGTTCGCGCCGGCATTCAAGCCGTTAACAAGGGACAATGGGAGGCTGCCAGGGCTATCGGCATGAGCTACAGCCAAACCTTGCAATTGATCGTGCTGCCCCAAGCCCTGCGCGTCATCATCCCGCCGCTCGGCAATCAATACCTCAACCTGACCAAAAACTCGAGCCTGGCAACCGCCATCGGTTTTCCAGACATGTTCAATGTGCTCAACACCGCCGGCAACCAATCAGGCTTCAACCTGCAAACCATGCTGATCGCGCTGTTGGTGTACTTGGTGCTCAGCCTGACCATCTCGAGTTTCGTGAATCTTTACAACCGTGCCACGCGTTTGAAAACGAGGTGATGAAATGGTGAAAACAAAAAACGACCCCGTTCGCTGGCTCAAAGAAAACCTTTTCAGCACCCCCTGGAACACGGTTTTGTCAATTGTCGTGGTCATCGTTGTCGGACTTTTTTTCAAAAACCTGCTCGAGTGGAGTTTCACCAAAGCGCGTTGGGCGGTGATTCCAGCCAATTTCCGCCTCTTGATGGTCGGACCCTACCCGCTCGAGCAATTGTGGCGCATCTGGGCATCACTGATTGCCATCAGCCTTGCGGCGGGATTCTCATGGGGCACGAGCACCCGCGAGCGACCCCTGGCTCGAGCGCCATTTGTTTTGTTGGGTGCAATCGCGCTGCTGGCATTGGTCTGGCAATTCGGCAACCCGAGCGGCACACTCGTGCCTGTCGCCTGCATCGGACTGGTGGCGGGTGTTTTTATTGGTCGTGCCATCAAAACCGAAAATAGAGTTCATTACTACTTGTGGACTGTTTTGTTTTTTGTTTGCGTGTTCCTGATCGGTTTTGATTTTGGTCGCGGCGGCGTTCCCTCGAGCCTATGGGGCGGTTTGCTCTTAACGGTCTTGCTCAGCGTGGTCAGCATTGTGGCAAGTTTTCCGCTCGGCGTGCTGCTCGCCATCGGACGGCGTTCAAAACTTCCTGTGGTCAGCGGTTTTTGCATCGTCTTCATCGAAGTCGTGCGCGGTGTGCCGCTCATTGCCGTGCTGTTCATGGCGCAATTGTTCGTGCCTTTCTTCTTCCCGCCAGATTTCCCGCAACTCGACAAGGTCGCTCGAGCCATCATTGGCATGACGCTGTTCAGTGCCGCCTACATGGCAGAGAACGTCCGTGGCGGTTTGCAAAACGTGCCATCAGGTCAAGACGAGGCGGCTCGAGCCATTGGTCTGAGCGCCACGCAAACATTATTTTTGATCGTACTTCCCCAAGGATTACGCGCCGTGATTCCAACCATCGTGGGGCAGTTTATTTCACTGTTCAAAGACACCAGCCTGGTCGAAATTATTGGACTGACCGACCTGGTGGGCATTGGCGAAGCCGTGCGCAACAATCCTGACTGGCTCGGCGTGACCAGGGAAATCCCGATTACCCTGGGCGTGATTTATTTCATTTTCACCTATTCCATGAGCCTTGCCGCCAAAAACCTTGAGCAACGCCTGAAAACCTCGAACTGAAACCGCTAGAGGAGATTGTATGAGCCAACCCAGGAAAGACCTCTCGAACGCTCCAAAAATTATTGTCGTCGAGCATCTGAACAAGTTTTACGGCATGTTTCAAGCCTTAAAAGATGTCAGCCTCAGCGTCCAGCAGGGTGAGGTCGTGGTGGTGATCGGACCGAGCGGTTCGGGCAAAAGTACGTTCATTCGATGCCTGAACCGATTAGAAGAACACCAGTCTGGGCGAATCATGATCGACAACACCGAACTGACCAATGACGTGCGCAACATTGACGCGATCCGGCGCGATGTCGGCATGGTGTTTCAGAGCTTCAACCTGTTCCCTCACTTGTCGGTGCTCGAGAACATCACAATCGGGCAGATTCGGGTCAAAAAAATTGTCAAATCTGAAGCCGAAAAAATGGCGATGGAATTGCTCGAGCGGGTGGGCATTCCAGAGCAAGCCAAGAAATTTCCTGGGCAACTTTCGGGCGGACAGCAACAACGCGTCGCCATCGCGCGGGCTTTGGCAATGAAGCCCAAGATCATGTTGTTTGACGAACCCACCAGTGCGCTGGACCCCGAAATGATTGCCGAGGTGCTCGAGGTCATGAAAGAATTGGCAAAATCTGGCATGACAATGGTCTGTGTCACCCACGAGATGGGTTTTGCCAGGGAAGTTGCCGACAGAATCATGTTTTTTGACCACGGACAGATCATTGAACAAGCCACTCCAGAGGATTTTTACAACAATCCAAAATCGGAACGGGCAAAGTTGTTTCTCAGTCAAATTCTGGGGCATTAACATCAGAAAACAAAGGTGGCTCGAGTCAAAAACTCGAGCCACAACGTGTAGGTTTGTTTTACAAAATATCTTTGATCTTTTGCTCCATATCAATTTCCGATCCAGGTCCGTACCCAAAAACCCAGCTCGAGACTTTGCCGTCTTTGCCGACAAATAAATTCCACGGCACGCCACTGCCGCCCCAGGCGCTAAACAAAGCTCGAGTCTCCTGCATTGGGTCATTCAAGCCGTACAAGACGACGTAATTGATTGGATTTGCAGCCAGATATTTCTCGGCGACATCTGGCGTCTCGGCGTAATTGATGCCCAGAACGATCAAACCGCTCGCTTTGTATTTGTCGAACAAAGCGTTGAGTTTTGGCATTTCCGCACGGCACGGCGGACACCACGAACCCCAAAAATTGATGATCACCGGTTTGCCCTTGTAATCGCTCCATGAAACCACCTTTCCGTCGTTGGTCCGCAATTTAAAATCTTGCATGTCGTTGCCAGGTTTGATGCCCTTGGCGACAGGATCGGTTGAAAAAATAATTTTGCCGAGACGTTCCACGCTCGACTCATCAAAATACTGCACGTAACGCCTGATGATGCCGTCCGGTGTCGTGATAAACGCCCAGGGCAATTCAAAACCCTCACCAAAACCTTGCCATTCCTCGAGCTTTTTGTTCAGGTCGGTGTCGCCGCGAATTGGGTTGGTGTACCAGATTTCAAAATTGATGCTTTTTTGCTGCACCAGCGTTTGGATGACGTTCGGTGAATCGCTCACGTTGACGCCAATCACGCGCAGACCCTTGTCTTTGTAATTGGTATTCAGTAAATTGAGCGCCGCCATCTCGTCCAAGCAATCGGTGCAATCAGCCGCCCAAAAAAACAGGAAGACGTTTTTGCCGATCACGCTGTTGTATTCCACCGTTTTTGAATCCATCGTGGTGGCGAAAAAATTGGGAATGCTGTCCCCGCCGCGCAGAATTTCGGCTCGAGCGGTAAAAGTCAGTAAAAATGCCAGTATGACCAAAATTTTTTTCACAAGTGTTCCCTTTCAAACTCGAGCTTCAGGCTTCGGCAAGTGGTGGCTTGCTCGGGGTTTCTTCGCGCATGTGCTGCCTGAATTCGCGCATGGCAGCCGCCAGAAGATCGATGCAGCGCCCAAAAACTTTTTTAAAATGCTCTGGCGTTTCAAAAAAACATTCGACGCAAACGCAAACATCGCCGTCAATTGGGTAGAACTTGGCGGCTTTGTACTCGGCATTCAAGCGGTGCATGACCCTGGCGGCGCGTTCGCGTTCTTCTTCGGATTCGATGGGCCAGAAAAATGGAATCATCAGTTTGAAAAACTCCTCGTCTTTTTCGTTGGCGAACAAAATAAAGTTGATGCGCTCGTGCTTGAAGGTCAAATCGCCGTCCTTGTCCAGACTTGGACGGTAACCTTCGGTGGTCAGAAAATCGCTGTAAATTTCGGTTTTGGTCATGAATCTCTCCGTGGTTGCAATGTCATGGTTCATTATGGGTGTTTGCAGGCTTTTGTTCAACATGCTTGTTCAACAAGTGTTGCAGGCAATTTTGGTTATGCTTTCTCGAGCACCTTGGGTTGTCCTGTGTCTTCAAGGTTTCGGGCGGCGCTGGCGTAATACCGCCTCGCAAGTTGCAACATCAGCACCATGATGCCAACAAAGGGAATCAACAACCACTCGAGTCCGACCACACCTGTGGATAGCAAAATCGCGTTGAACGCCGTGTGCAAAAAAGCCCCAAGTAACCAGCCGCGCCGCAAAACATTGTGCGCGTTGCGAAACCGCCGCAAGCTCATGGCATAACCCCAAGTCAGGCTGAACAAAATATGCCCGAGCGTCGAAATAGGACCTCGAATCAAAATCAGCGCCGCGCCGCCGCTCAGCATGTAACCAACATTCTCGAGCGTCGCAAATCCCAGAGCCGATGCCGTCGCGTAAATCAGACCGTCCACGGGTTCGTCAAAATGTCTGTTTCTGGCAATGCTGCTGGCAGCCAAAAACTTGAAACCCTCTTCGATCAAACCGACCAGAGCGAACATCGCGGTTGTTCCAAATAACGACTCAATCCCCTGCTCGAGCAAACTGCTTGGGATCAACATCAACATGCCCCAGAAAAATACGCGCAACAACAAGCCTGCCGGTTCTGGGCGTTTGTCTTGACGCGCAAAAAACCAGAACCAAAACAAGGCTGGCGCGAGTGCCAAAGCAAACAACACCAGAATGCTCATGTCCAGACTCGAGTCATCAGACCTTCCTCGAAAAACCCATTTGCGTGCGAATCCGGCGGTTGGCAAGGTGCGTCAATGCCAGTGCCAGCGCGTCGGCGGCATGATTTGAGGTCGGTGTTTTGGGCAATTGCAGCATCGCCCTGACCATGTAAATAATCTGCTCTTTGCTGGCGCTGCCCGTGCCAACCACGGCGGCTTTGACCTCTTTGGGGCTGTACTCAAAAACTGGAATCTCGAGTTGCGCACACGCCAGCAGCACCACGCCCACCGCTTCCCCGACCTTGAACGCCGTGCCAGGTTGCAACTGGAAAAACTGTGCCTCGATTGCTAGCGCTTCGGGTTTGTGCAGTTCGAGCACGTGTTTGACGGCTTTGTAAATGAATGCCAGCCGTTCTGGGCTGGGACTTTCGCTCGAGGTGCGCACCAATTCGGCATGAAGGTAATGCGGGGTCACGCCTTGTTCGCGCACCACGCCGATACCAAGGTTTGCCAAGCCTGGGTCAATGCCAACCACGATCAAATCTTCACGCTCACCCCTCGAGATTACCAGAGAGTTTGTGAATGTGCAGCGCCAAATTCTAGATTGAATGACCTTGCTGAAAGCAGTCGTCCCAGGAAGGAGTGTCTCTTTTCAAAGGATTAATTGACGCGATCAATAGAAATTTCCCGTGAATCACGTACAGTAAGCCGTACTTAAACCGCTTAATCCAACTTCTTCAGACTTTTCCGATCTCCTACAATGGTCGCAGACCCAGCGAAAATCAACTGCTGTGCCATCTATCCCGCAAGGTCTTGGCGCAAACTTCTGCGCGGTCTGAATTTTGGGCTTCAGGTCGCCATTCGATCTCGAAAATGTGTTTTAACGCCTGTTCTGGGTAAATTTTATAAAGCAGTTCTGGCGGCACGTCGTTTCCTTAATTCGTCAACTGTAAATGTTGCCATGTGACCTGCATCCACCAAATCGATGACCCGTTCGATTTCCTCAACCCAAAACGTTTCAAGTTCGTTTGCTTTGAGCGTGTGTTTGATGTGCTGCACCAATGCAACTCGCTCTTGAACGGTAACTTTTGGACTTGATTTCGCAACCCGAGTAAGCTCGTAACCATTGTAGTGCCACAGTTTTTGGCAGAGTGCCAGGTGTTCTTATACAAACTCGACTCGAGGGTTATCAATGCGCTTGAAGTGTTGAGCCAAATCGCAAATCCTCGAGTACGCAACTTGCGCTATACATTCCCAAAGCTTTCTCGCGTAGAATCTGTGCTCGAGAGGTTGAGTGATGAAAGTTCGCGCCAGCAATTTACGTCACGCCTACGGCGACAAGGTCACCTTGAACGGGGTGAGCTTCGAACTTGCCGGCGGTGCTCGGGTCGCGTTGACGGGTCGCAACGGTGCGGGCAAAACCACATTGCTCAAAATAATTCTGGGCGAACTTATACCCGATTGGGGCGAACTCGAGTTTGCCACCGATTTTCGGATTGGGGCGCTCGAGCAAGACCCAAGTTTTGTGCCTGGTACAAGCGTTCAAACCATTATCCGTCAAGCCATGCAGCATGTTTTTAACCTCGAGCAACGCCTGCGTGAACTCGAGACCCAGTTGGAATCAAATCCCGAAGCTGTCCTGCAATGGTCTGCGACCCTCGAGGCGTTTGAGGTGGCAGGTGGTTACAGCGCTGAAGCTCGAGCAGCTCAGGTTTTGGCGGCGCTCGAGTTGGATGGTTTCTTGGAGCGTGATGCCTCGAGTTTATCGGGTGGTGAACGCACGCGTTTGGCGTTGGCGGTGGCGCTGGTCAACCGTCCAGATTTGCTGGTGCTCGACGAACCCACGAACCATCTGGACATCAGAATGCGTGAATGGCTCGAACGCACCTTGCTCGAGTATTCTGGCGCGTTGTTGATCGTCAGCCACGACAGGGCGCTCTTGGATGCGGTTGTGAACTCTACCTTTCACCTCGAGCGCGGCAACCTGAAGACGTATCCAGGCGGCTTCAGCAAGGCTAGAAACGCAAGGCTCGAGGAACGCCGGGTTCAGGGCAAACAACACCGCGTTGGTCGGTTTGAATTCAAACGACTCGAGAAATCCGCGAGCCGTGTCGCGGCTTGGGGCAAGAACAACGAGAAACTGGCGAAACGCGCCAAAGCCATCAAAACCAGGGCGGCGAGGGTTGAAGCCAGCACCATCGAAGCCCCAATAAAAGAGCGCAAAATTGCGATGTCGCTCGAGTCTGGCAACGCGAGGGCGGCGACGCTTTTCAAACTCGAGCATGTCACTAAACATTTTGGGGACCGTTTGATTCTTGAAGATGCTGGTTTGCGAATTCGGGCGGGAGATCGAATTGCGCTGCTTGCTCCCAACGGTGCGGGCAAAACCACATTGCTCAAAATCATCTTGGGCGAACTTGCACCCGATGTTGTGGCAATTCCCGAACCGCTGATTCGCTTTTCCGATGGGGTACAACCCGCATACTTTGATCAGACCTATCACGGTTTAACGCCCAACCGAACGGTGCTCACTCAGATTTCTGAACGGGTCGGAGAAACCCAAGCCAAAGCCTATCTGGGACGCTACGGTTTCAAGCCCGAAGATTTTGGCAAAATTCCCAAACAACTTTCAGGTGGTGAACGCGCTCGGGCTGGCATGGCACTGATTGCCGCCACCCGAGCGGATGTTCTGATCCTCGACGAACCGACCAACCATTTGGATGTCGAAGCCCTCGAGTCGCTCGAGGATGCGCTGTGGGCATATCCTGGCAGCGTTTTGTTTGTGACCCACGACCGTGCCTTCGCCCAGGCTGTGGCGACCAGGGTTTTGGGCATCGAATTTAACAAATTGGTCGAGTACCCGAACGGTTTTGAGGGCTATCTGAAAGCCAAACGCGGCGAGAGTGCTCGAGTCAACCCAAACCAATTGCTGGACAGTGAACTGCTACCAGAAGCCTCAGAACAATTTTTGAATCCGTGGCAAGAGCTGCAACTTCTCGAGGAACGGCTGATCGAACTCGAGCAAGTTTTTTTGCGTGATGCTCTGTCAATCCGAGAATTTGACCGACTGAAACTCGAGCAAGCACAAGCCCGAATGCGTGCCGAAGAACTGTATGCGGGGCTGTGGAGTGCGCCCGTCGAATTTGACGCCACCATGAAAATTGGTGCTTTTGACGTTCGTGCCGCCGAACTCGAGCCTCAAACCTGGTCGTTCTGGGTGCGCGGCGAGGAAGACTGTCCAAGTTTGCGCGGAAAACTCGAGGGGTCAACGATGCAACTTGAGTGGTCAAGTTGGAACTCGAGCATGATGCCTTGGTTTGAAAAGATTCTGATTTCAGGCGCGATGGGCTTGAGCCTCGAGCGACTTGGCGCAACGCGGGTGGGGTTGCCTTCGACCCATGTTCATTTTAAGAATTTGCGAATAGAAAACAACACTGTCTCGGGTTTCTCCTACTCGCACTGGCTCCAGCTCAAAATTTTTCGAGAACCTGTCAGGCACTTAAAATTTGCCAGAAGCCTGGATTCATGGTCCATTCTCGAGCGCGATCAAAAACGGCGTTTGAAACGGTAAAAAGCTTTTGAATAACCACGAAAGCGTCGTTTTGGACGGGCAAGTTGAGGCTGCCAAATGGCATTTGACACTGAATTCTCAAACTGCGTATAGAATTGGCTTCGTGAAGCCCATATTCCGAATGCTGCTGGTGGTGTTGCTCTTTTCGAGTGTTGCCGCCGCCAAAGACTTTAAGTTCGCCAAAATCGAACAAGATGTTTACCTTCAAGCCTCCGGTGTGACCCGAGTCGTGGAAACCCGCACTTATGATTTTCAGGGAACCTATCACAATGCGTTTATCACGATTGATCCAGCGTCAAATGGCAATGTTACGTTTGACAAAGTTGAGGCGATTGACGGCAAGCCTTTTTACGGCTCGAGTATCGAGGGCAACAAGATCAAATGGCAATACGATGCCACCGATGAACAACGCACCTTTAAAGTCTCGTACACGTTGACAAACGAGTTGAAAGTTTCCGACGATGCGGCGCAGTTTGACCGCCAAGTGTTGTATTCGGATCACAAAGATGTGGACCGGTACATCCTGCGACTTCATGCGCCCAAAGCAAATCCAAGTTTGTTTCGGGTTTTTGTTTTTAACACCCGCAGCCGCATTGGCAAACTCGACATCAACACCGCTCGAGGCATCGCCACGATCAACATGCAACCCGTCGGCGAGGGCGAATTTGTGCGCACCAGGGTTTTCTTAGCGCCCGATCAATTCAATTTTCGTAACATCAAAGGCAAGACTTTTGCCACCTGGATCAACGAGGTCAAACAAGAAACCCAGGGCTTTCGGGATGCCTCTAGCGCGGCGATCAACCGAGGTTCGGTCGATTCTGGCGGATTTGCGCCGCCACCCCCGCCGCCGCCGCCGTGGCAAATGGGTTTGCCATTTGTGCCGGTGTTGCTGCTGGGCGGTTTTGTCTGGACGCGCTTTCAAAAATTTGGACGCGAACCGGTGGTGCAAGACATAGGACCGTACTACCGCGAACCAGCCCAGGACATCGCCCCAAGTTACGTACCGTATCTGCTGACCCAGGGAAATCCGGGCGCGAGTGCGCTCGGGGTGGCAATCAGTGCGACCTTGATTGACTTCACGCGAAAAGGTTATCTCAGCTTATTGAATGTGCATCACAACGGCGTGTTTGGCATTGGCGCCCGTGACGAAACGCATTTCAAACTCGAGAAGCGCCCATCCGGCAACCTCAGTCCTTTTGAAACCGAGATGTGGCAAATCATCGAGGCGGCGCACGGCGGCGACGGAATCCTTTCCCCCAGCGAACTCAAAACCTACTTTCAACAAAGCACCAGTTTGGCGACCACCCTCAGCGCCCTGCCTCGAGATTCTTACGAACAACAATACGGACAGCTTCTCGATGCGGGCAGCGAATCGCAAAAAGGTTGGACGATAGCGGTGGGTGCACTGGGCGCTCTGGCTTGTTTGGCGGCGGCTTTCTTGTTGAACCTCTCTCCAGGGATTACGGCAACGTTGATTGTGGTTGGTGTCGGCTGCGGAATTTTGACGGCGGTCGCGGGTTCGGTGCTTTCCAAATGGAACGCGGACAAGCTCTTGAATGCCCGCAAATGGTTGGCATACAAAAAATTCTTGTCCGACTTTTCGCAGATGAAAAACGCGCCACCCGAGCACTTCAAACTCTGGGATTATCATTTTGTTTACGCCACGGCGCTTGGGGTTGCCACGCAGTACATTGGAAATGTAAAACGCATCGCCGAGAGCAACCCAGGTTGGGTTCCAGTGCCGTACTGGATGGGTGGCGGCGGCTTTGACAACTTTGGTAATGCCGTCAGCGCCCTGGAAAGCATCAACAGCCTCTCAGACATTGCCAGCAACCTAGGCAACCTCAACAGTGCACTCAGCGACATCTCGAGCGGTTCTGGTGGAGGATTTGGTGGCGGTTCAAGTGGTGGCTCGAGCGGTGGCGGTGGAGGAGACGGCGCTTCATGATTTGGAAACTATAATCATTTGGAACACGTAATGAGGTACAGGGTGAAATACAGAGGCTTTTACAGGAGGAACTTATGGGATTGATTATTTTGTTGGTAATCGTGGTCGCGCTCGGATTTGTACTCGTCGGCATTTTCAACAACATCACCTCGCTCGAGAACCGTGTGGCAAATGCGCTCTCACAAATTGACGTGCAACTCAAGAAGCGCGGCGATCTGGTGCCGAACTTGGTCAACACCGTCAAAGGTTATGCCGCCCACGAAAGTGGCGTGTTTGAGACCGTCACCAAAGCCCGCTCGATGCTGCAAACCGCCAACACCGTCGAAGAGAAAGCCGCCGCCTCGAGTGCCCTGTCAGGTGCACTGCGCACCGTTTTTGCGGTGGCAGAAAACTACCCGCAACTCAAAGCCGACACCAGCTTTCTCAACCTTCAATCCGAACTTTCAGACCTCGAGGGTAAAGTGGCGTACTCGAGGCAGTTTTACAACGACACTGTGCTGATGTACAACAACTCGATCACCACGATTCCTGGCGTGTTCCTGGCGGGTCCAATGACCAAAACCAAAAAGAGCATGTTTGAAGCCAGCGAGGGTGACAGGGCAGTACCAGAAGTCACGTTTTAAGGAAATCAACAAACAAAATCTCGAGCATCAGATTATTGATGCTCGAGATTTTACTTTTGGCGTTTCGGTTAAGCTTTTTTCTCGTCGTCTTTGTCTTTGTCGCCGCCACCGAGCAAGCCACCCAGCAGGTTTTTGGCACCCTCAAAAACGCCTTTTGCAGCGCCTTCGACGGCATGGGCGACATCTTCGGCTACGTCTTTGGCTTTCTCGAACGCATCGCCTGCAGCGTCAGCGGCTTTGCCTGCCAGGTCCTCGGCGGTGTGGGCGGCTTGTCCTGCCATGTCGCCCGCTTTGCCCATCAGGTCGCCAGCCATGTCTTTGGCTTGACCCGCCATTTCTCCAGCCTTGCCTGCCAAGTCACCGGCAACATCTTTGGCTTTGTCGGCTGCGCCGACTGCGGCTTTGCTTGCGGCATCGGCGGCTCCTGCGGCGGTGCTGGCTGCTGTTTCTGCTGCCTTTGTGGTGGCGTGGGCTGCGGCGTCTGCGGCATTCTTCACTTCGTCGGACATAATGATCTCCCTGTTGAATGGTTGAACTCATCTGGCTTTGCCAAACTAAGCACATTGTACGACTTCAAGCCGTGAAAAGTTCCCACATCAAATCAAAGGGTCAAATTTTGCCAGACCTGCAAACTCGAGACGCCCAAATCTGTGTTTTTGGCGCGTTTGAGTGCCTCGGCAATCCAGGTCGCCGCCTCGAGTGTGGTGTAGTGTGCCGTGCCATTCTCGAGTGCCTTTCGCAAATAAGTTGATTCGGTCAGGTCAATCACCAAGTCTGGCAGGGGAGACTCGAGGTTTGCGGTTTGCAGACTCTCGACGTTCCAACCGCTCGAGGTCAAACTCTCAGCAACGTTCTCGAGTCCAGTTCCAATCAAAACCGCACTGCCAGTCAATGGCAGTTTGACGTTCGCACCCAACTGAGCGCGGTAGTAGGCAACATACGGATCGCTGTCGATGCCCATGCTTTCGCCCGTGGATTTCATTTCTGGTCCCAAAATTGGAATCACGCCCGCAAATTTCAGGAAGGGCAAGTGAACCTCTTTGGCGCTATAAAAATTTGGAATCGGTGCAACTGTAAACTTCAAATCCTCGAGCGTCTTGCCCGTCGCAATCAGCGCGGCGTATTTTGCCAATGGATGCCCTGTGGCTTTGGATACAAATGGCACGGTCCGGCTGGCTCGAGGGTTTGCCTCGAGCACATAAACCTGTCCCTGATAAATCGCGTACTGGCAGTTCATCAAGCCCTTCACGCCAATCTCAAGTGCCAGTTTTTTGGTGTGCACATGTACTTCCTCGAGTAATTCTTGCGCAAGATGAACGGGTGGCAGCACGCAGGCACTGTCGCCCGAGTGAATTCCTGCGGCTTCGATGTGCTCCATCACGCCAGCGATCACCACGTCTTTGCCGTCACACAGGCAATCCACGTCCAACTCGAGCGCCCCCTCGAGAAATTGATCGAGCAAAATACTGGGACTGCCCTCAACGGCGCTGTAGACCTCGCGTAGGTACGTCTCGAGTTCGGTTTCGCTGCGCACCACCCGCATGGCTCGACCACCGAGCACATAACTCGGGCGTGCCATCAATGGATAACCGAGGCTCGAGGCGAGCATCATGGCTTCACTGGCGTTGTTGGCAACCGCGCCTTTGGGTTGCGGAATGCCAAGGCGTTCGCAAAGTTGATTAAACTCGAGTCTGTCCTCGGCTTTGTGAATCGCGCTGGGCGATGTCCCAATGATCGGCGCTCCCGCCGCCTCGAGCGGTTTGGCAAGCTTGAGCGGCGTTTGCCCGCCGAGCTGCACGATCACGCCGACGGGTTTTTCGTGTTCGATGATGTTCATGACATCTTCAAAAGTTAGCGGCTCGAAGTACAAGCGGTCTGCGGTGTCGTAATCCGTGCTGACCGTTTCGGGGTTGGAATTGACCATGATGGTTTCAAAACCCGCCTCACGTAGCGCCCAGACCGCGTGAACGGTGGCGTAATCAAATTCCACGCCCTGCCCAATGCGGTTTGGTCCAGAACCCAGAATCACAATTTTGGGTTTGTCGGTTGGACGTACCTCGTCCTCCCACTCGTAACTCGAGTAATGGTAGGGCGTGTACGCCTCAAATTCGGCGGCGCAGGTGTCCACGGTCTTGTAGACGGGCAAGGCTTTGGCGGCTTTGCGCAAGCTTCTCACCTCGAGTTCGGTCTGACCGACAATTTCGCCAATTCGCGCATCGCTGAGTCCAAGGCGTTTGATTTCGCGCCAGATTTCGTATTTCCAAGTGTCAATATTGCCCAACGTCAAGATTTCTTTTTCGGCGTCCATCACCTCGAGCAACTGATGTAAAAACCAACGGTCAATTTTGGTTTTCTCGAACAGATCATCCACGCCCATGCCGCGCCGCAAAAGCTCGAGCACCGCCATAAAACGTTTTGGCGTC
The DNA here is from genome assembly GCA_025352125.1 of Deinococcales bacterium. Classification (GTDB taxonomy): domain Bacteria; phylum Deinococcota; class Deinococci; order Deinococcales; family JAAFIG01; genus JANXTZ01. The sequence goes on from JANXTZ010000065.1 coordinate 20,584, forward strand.
GGTAACAATAAATGCTCGAGTTGTGCCAAATTCATGTTTTCAAAACCGCCGCGAATGTCAGACTCGAGGCTGCGGAAAGCTTTCATGAAGCTTTCCTTGAAGGTGCGTCCAATTGCCATGACCTCACCCACGCTACGCATTTGTGTCCCCAACGTTTCTGGGGTGCCGGGGAATTTTTCAAAAGCGAAACGCGGAATTTTGGTGACCACATAATCGATGCTCGGTTCAAAACTGGCTGGCGTGCTTTTGGTGATGTCGTTCGGCAGTTCGTCGAGCTGATAACCCACCGCCAGCAGCGCCGCAATCTTGGCGATTGGAAAACCCGTGGCTTTTGAAGCCAGCGCGCTGCTCCTCGAGACTCGAGGGTTCATTTCGATCACGATGATCTCGCCGTTTTTGGGGTTGACCGCAAACTGAATGTTGCTGCCGCCCGTATCCACGCCGATCTCGCGGATGATCGCCAGGCTGGCGTCGCGCAGTTTTTGATAGTCCTTGTCACTTAAAGTCTGAGCCGGTGCGACCGTGATGCTGTCGCCCGTGTGCACGCCCATCGGGTCAAAGTTCTCGATGCCGGTGATGATCACCACCGTGTCGTTGTGGTCGCGCATGACCTCGAGTTCAAACTCTTTCCAGCCCAACAAACTGCGCTCGAGCAACACCGTATGCACGGGGCTGTCATGCAATCCTTGGGTGATAATTTTGCGCAGTTCTGCCTCGTCGTAAGCGATGCCGCCGCCCGTGCCGCCGAGCGTAAAACTCGGGCGAACAATTGCGGGATAACCAATCTGTGATACAAACTCGAGCGCCTCTTTGAGCGAACCAATGGTTTTGCCCTGCGCGGTTTTGATGCCAATTTTGTGCATGGCTTGCGCGAACAATTGACGGTCTTCGCCCTTGTTAATCGCCTCAACATTCGCGCCGATCAATTCAACCCCGAATTTCTCGAGCACACCCGCCTCGGCAAGCTCCAAAGATCGGTTCAGGGCTGTCTGTCCGCCCAAGGTTGGCAAGAGCGCATCTGGTCGCTCGAGTTCAATGACCTTGGTCAAAAATTCCAGGGTGATTGGCTCGAGATAGGTGCCGTCTGCGAGGTCTGGGTCGGTCATGATGGTGGCAGGGTTGGAATTTACCAAGACCACCTGATAGCCAGCATTTTTGAGGGCTTTGACGGCTTGCGTTCCCGAATAATCGAATTCGGCGGCTTGTCCAATTTGAATTGGTCCCGAACCCACGATCATGATTTTTTTGAGGTCTTCGCGTTTTGGCATTTTTCACTCCTGAACTTGTTCTTAAATTGTATAACTCCTGCAAATAGTCTCGAGAAACTGCATAAAAATACAAGCCCTCAAATTTGAGGGCTTGTTCAAGTTTGGCTTCATAGCCCAAGTGAGCAGTTTAGCACGTCTCGAGCCTGAATTAAAAGCTTACACGGTTTATGCACTCGAGCTTATGGTTTAAACGCACCCTCGATGCCGAGCGAACCAGGCTTCAGGGCGATCAAGCCGCGCAATCCGACCACAAAACCGCCGTTTGTGAATGCGTTGGAGAACAGATTGTTGTAACCCGCATATAACCCCAACTTGAACTGTGGCACGATGGTGTAATACACACCGCCGATCAAACTGTAGCTGGCATTTGCGGTGCTGTTGCTAAATCCCGCCTCGCCTCGAGCAAACAATTCGATGCTTTTGACGGGTTCAAAAAACAAGCCGACCGTGCCGTTGGCACCGTAAAACAACGCTCCAGCCGTAAAGTTATACCCAAACTTGCCCGACGCTGCCGCCAAGACTTTCAAATTCGGTGCCAGCACATAGTTGATATTGATGCCAGCATTGACATCAGCCGCAACGGTCAAGTTTGGAACAATACCCACGTCCACGCCGACACCAATCGGCACATCAACGAACAGGCTCGAGGTTTTGACGATGCTGACCACGTATTTCGCGCCAACTCGAGAAGCCAGTGAAAATGCGCCAATGCCGGTGTTCGGATCGATCACAAAGCTCGGGCTGAGGCTGGCGCCAACAAAAAGGCGCGGCATGACTTCGATGCTGTAATTGAGGCTTGCGCCGACCGAAAAATTAAACTGATTGCCTTGAAAAACAGGTGCATCGACCGATGCCGAAAAACCGTCAGCAAAAGCACTCGAGCCTGGACTTGAGCACAAACTCAGGGCGGTGATGGCGACCAAGGATTTTAAGATGTTGCGTTTCATGTGTGGCTCCTTTTGGGTTTCAAACATTCCCATAGAATGTTTACGTTCCTGTTGCACCCTAGGGTACAAAGACCACAAACTTATCCCAAAGAGATGAAGAATTGATCTCAAAAATGAGTATTTTGACAATCATGAGGGAATCACCAAGTCACCAAAGGTGTGGCTCACGCCAAATTTCATCGTGCTTTGAGCCTGTGTAAAGGTTTCTTTAAACTCGTACCGACGGCAAATATCGACGTGTGCGGCTCGAGTCCGGTCACAAATCGGGTTACACTAGCCGTCATGAGTTTGGTCATCCTCGATTTTGGTTCTCAATTTACCCGCCTGATTGCGCGTCGCTTTCGTGAGTTGAACGCTTTCAGCGTGATCTTGCCTGGCAACGCCAGTTTGGAAGAAATTCGGTCCCATCAACCTCTGGGAATCGTGCTTTCTGGTGGTCCCGCCAGCGTTTACGACACCGACGCGCCCACTCCCGCCGATGGGGTCATGGAACTCGAGCTTCCAATATTGGGCATCTGCTACGGAATGCAGTATTTGGTGCATGAAGGCGGCGGCAAGGTCGAACGCATCGGCACTCGGGAATACGGCAAAGCCGTGCTCGAGTCGTACTCCGGCGATTTGTTTGCGGGTGTGATTGGGGAATTTGTCGCCTGGATGAGCCATTCGGACACGCCAACCAGTTTGCCCAAAGGTTACTTTGTCTCTGCCAGCACCAGCGACACGCCAGTCACAGGCATCGAAAATAGCCACCTCAAACGCTACGGCATTCAATTTCACCCAGAGGTCGTGCACACGCCCAAAGGTGCAAGACTGCTCGAGAATTTTCTGGCTATTTGCAACATCACCCGCGACTGGACGCCCGCCCACATCCTCGAGAATCTGATTGCGGATGTCAAAGCCAAAGTTGGCACGGACAAGGTGCTGCTGGCGGTTTCCGGCGGTGTGGACTCGAGCACCCTGGCGTTGCTGCTTTCCAAAGCCATCGGTTCGCAACTGACGGCGGTTTTTGTCGATCACGGTTTGCTGCGCCTCAACGAACGCGACGAGGTTGAAACGGCGCTGCGTCCCCTCGGCGACGAAAACCTGATCACGCTCGACACCAAAACAGAATTTTTTGCCGCCCTTGAGGGGGTCAGCGAACCCGAAGCCAAACGCAAAGTCATTGGACGCGAATTCATCCGCGCCTTTGAACGCGAAGCGCGCAGGCTTGCAGGCAGTGGCTACAGGTGGCTGGCTCAAGGCACGCTCTACCCAGACGTGATCGAAAGTGCGGGGGGCACGGGCGCAGCCAACATCAAAAGCCATCACAACGTCGGCGGTCTGCCCGACGACCTAGCGTTCAGTTTGCTCGAGCCGTTCCGCACCCTTTTCAAAGATGAGGTTCGCGAGATTGCCAAGCTTCTCGGACTGCCCGAAGAAATCCGCACCCGACACCCCTTTCCAGGTCCTGGTTTGGGCATTCGCGTGCTGGGCGAGGTGACCCCCGAAAAAGTCGATATCTTGCAACGCGTGGACAATATCTTTATCTCGAGTTTGCGCGAATTTGGTTTGTACCACGAGGTGGCGCAAGCCCTGGCGGTACTGACCCCAGTGCAAAGTGTTGGCGTGATGGGCGACTACCGCACCTACTCGTACCTGGTTGCGCTCCGAGCTGTCACCAGCGCCGACTTCATGACCGCCGACTGGGCGAGACTGCCACAAGATTTCTTGGAAGTTGTGGCGAACCGGATCGTCAATCTTGTCCCAGAGGTCAACCGCGTGGTCTATGACATCACCAGCAAGCCACCAGCCACGATTGAATGGGAATAAAATCTCGATTGAGAGCAAATTTAAAACTCGAGTTTCAGAAAAAGACCACCAGAAGTTTGGTGGTCTTTTTTGTTTCAGGTTTGAATGTTTAATGCAGTTGATGGTTCGGAATCAATTTTGTCGCCCAATTCGGCAATGGATCGTTGTTCATCAACGTCGGTGTCAGGTCAACATTCAGTTGGGTGTTGTCAAACTCATACCAAGCTCCAGTCGCAGCATCAATCACGAGGGGAAAAAGACCGCCCAAAATATCCAAGACAATCCAGAGTGTACCGACATGGTTGTTCAGCACAATATTTTGATCTTTACGCCCAGCCAGACGAATGGTGATGTTGTAACTGCGGTTTGTTCGCAAAGAAATTTTGGCAGGGGTCGTTCCCAACGCGTTCCCGTCCACCAGAATTTGAGCGCCTTGTGGATTGGAATTGATAAAGACACTTTGTGAGTCACCTTTAAAAATCAGTGCACAACTCGAAGTCGATGCGATCAAGGCGATGAGTGCGACGAACATCAACAGTTTTTTCATAATAGCCCCCTCGAGCTGCTGCTCGAGGACAGTATAGCAATAGGTTTGGGTTAAGGGCGTAAACACCCAAAAAATCTTTTGCAAACACGATTTGTGCGTTTTGGTTCTTGCGCCTCGGGCGTAAAAAAGTTCCAAACCCGAGCCTCGAGTTTGGAACCAATGAGTTAAAGGTGAGCGGTTTTAAACTTTAACTTCAACCGTTTCGGTGACCACAATCAAATCGCCAATCTCAAATTCGTCAAAATTGGATACGTTGATACCGCACTCGAAACCAGTCAAAACTTCGCGCACGTCGTCTTTGAAACGCTTCAGACCAGAAATCTGACCTTTGGCAACCTCTTTGCCCTTGCGCAGAACGCTGGCTTTGCCTGAACGCATGATCTTGCCCTCGAGCACGTAAGAACCGGCGATGTTGCCACCCGCTTTCGGCACTTTGATGATCTGACGAACCTCGGCGCGACCCACAAATTTGTCTTCAAACACGGGTTCGATGGTTCCACGAATCATTTTTTTGACTTCGTCGATCATTTCGTAAATGATGCGGTAGGTCTTGATCTCGACTTTTTTGTTGTCTGCAATCTTTTGCACGCCGCTCGACGGTGTCACCGAGAAGCCCATGATCTTGGTGTCGATAGCCGTCGAAGCCAGCAGCACATCGCCCTCGGTTGGGGCGCCAATTCCGGCGAACAAAATATGAACTTCGACATCGTCGTTGTTCTCGCGCAGCAAGATGCCTTCCAGCGCCTCGAGTGATCCTTGGGTGTCGGCACGCAAGATTAAATTGACCTGGCGTTTTTCAATTTTCACCTCGCCGACTTTGCCCAGCAAGTCCTCGATGCTCAAGCCTGCCGCCGCGCCCTTGCCCTGACCGATGGCAGCCTCGCGCTCGGCATCATCGGCGGCGTCAACTCGGGTTTCTTTGCGTCTTGCAATGATTTCCCTGGCGTCATGCTCGTTCTTGGCGCGTTTGACCAATTCACCCGCAATTGGGGTTTGCGAAAATCCGAGCACCTGCACCGCCACGCCAGGTTTGGCGCTGGTGATGCGCGTCCCAAAGCTGTCGGTCATGGCACGAACCTTGCCGTACAACTCGCCGACCACCAGGAAATCGCTGACCTCGAGCGTGCCGCCCTGCACGAGCACGGTGGCGAGAACTCCAGCCTGCTTGTCCACTTTGGCTTCGATAATCACGCCAGCCAATTCACCGTCTGGATCGGCGCGTAAATCCTCGAGTTCGGCAACCAGACTCAGATTCTCGAGCAGATCATCGATACCTTGACCGGTGCGGGCGCTGATCTGCACAACGATGGTATCGCCGCCGTAAGCCTCGGGAATCAAGGTGGCGTTGGTCAAATCTTGCATGACCTTTTCGGGGTTGACGCCTGCAATGTCAATTTTATTGATGGCAACCACAATTGGCACTTTGGCGGCTTTGGCGTGGGCAATCGCTTCACGGGTTTGTGGCATGATGCTGTCGTCTGCCGCGACCACAATCACGGCAATGTCAGCCACCTGCGCACCACGGGCGCGAATGCTGGTGAACGCCTCGTGACCTGGGGTGTCAATAAAGACAATCTTGCCGCGCGGCGTGTTTGCCTCGAATGCGCCGACGTGCTGGGTGATGCCACCCGCCTCTTTGCTGGCGACGTTGGAACTGCGAATGAAATCGAGCAAACTGGTCTTGCCGTGATCGACGTGACCCATGATCGTGACCACGGGTGGGCGATGCGGAATCTCTTTGGCGGGTTTGACAGGCTCAGTCTTGGCTTGTTCTGCAGTCACAACCTCGGCGCTGAGAGTTTCAGTGTCAGTGTTCGAGTCTGCTTGCGAGGCTTTGACAGGATTCTCACCAACCGTCCCTGTTGGCATTGCCTCATCACCCGACCCAGCTTTCAACTCGTCTTCGACAAGACCTTTCACGATCTCGGCAGTGTCATCATCAATGGTGCTCGAGGCGGTCTTGGCATCGACGCCCATCCCGTGCAGCAACTCGAGCATTCGTTTACTTTCAATGCCAAGTTCTTTGGCAAGCGCATGAATTCTTACTTTCGACATCCGAACCTCCGAGGGCTTTTAACCCTGAATAACTTGAGTGACTTGTTTTATCTCATAAGCGGGTTTGCTTTCCTCAGAAAGATTTTTGTGCCATAACTCGAGTTTTAAAACCAGACCAGCAGCCTCCGCCCGAGCAAACTTCCCCAATCCTTTAATGCTCAAGCACTCGAGCTTGTCTTTGCAGACGTACCAGCCGCGTCCCTCGAGTTTGCGTCGTTCATCGGGTTCCAAACCATTTGTCCCTTTGGCGATGCGCAACAATTGGGCTTGAGGTCGCCTGGCTCGGCACGCCACACACGTCCGTACCGGAATTCGATTTCCGGCAGCGTCGTGTTGTCTGTGGGGTGCTCGAATGACTTGCGCCATGTTTAATCCTTTTGATCGCCCGGTCTGGCATCGACCACTTCACCGTCTGGTGTGGCACTGAACAGCGCTGCGAACTTGTCGGCGGCGGCACTCGGGCGTGCCGTGCCACCATCTTCGGCGGCGTCGCGCATGGCAGCGTCAAGGTCAGAGACGCTGGCGCTCTCTTGAAGGTCAATCTTGAAGCCAGTCAATTTTGCCGCCAGACGAACGTTCTGACCACCCTTGCCGATAGCCAGCGAGAGCTGATCGCTGGTGACGGTGACGGTGGCTTCCTTGCCGTCCACATCCACCTCGATGTTGCCGACTTTGGCTGGTGAGAGCGAGTTTTTGATGAATTCCCTGGGGTTCGCGTCCCATTGAATCACGTCCACCCGCTCGCGCCCGATCTCGCTGGTGACGGCTTGAATGCGGTTGCCGCGATGCCCAATGCACGCGCCTATCGGGTCCACATTCGAGTTTCTCGAGAAGACCGCAATTTTGCTGCGCTGACCGGCTTCACGCGCAATCGCTTTGATCTCCACCGTGCCGTCGTTAACCTCGGGCACCTCTTGCTTTAACAGGTGCAACAGCAACTCTGGCGCGGCTCGAGATGCCAGAATGCTCGGACCTCGGTTGCCCATCTCCACAGTTTTTAGATACACCTTGGTTCTCGAGCCTGAAGCCAGTCGCTCGCCAGGAATTTGCTCCTTGGGCGGCATGATCGCCTCGCCGCGCCCGAGTTCGACGAACGTGTTGCCCTTGTTGTCCTGACGTGCCACCTGCGCCGTAATGACCTCGCCCTGACGGTCTTTGTATTCGTTGTAAACAATGTTGCGCTCCGCCTCGCGCATTTTTTGCGTGACCACTTGCTTCGTCGTCTGAATGGCAATGCGGCTGAACGACTCTGGCGGCACCGGAAACTCCATCTCCATGCCGAGTTCCACACTCGGGTCAAGCTCTAAGGCGTCGGCAAGTGAGATTTGCTTGTCGGCATCCTCGACTTTTTCGACCACCTCACGAATGATCAGCACCTCGAGTTCGCCTTTTTCGGCATCAAGATGAACCTCGACGCGCTTGTCGGGTTCGACGTTGCGCGTATAAGCCTGTTGAAGCGCCTCTTCAAACGCGGTGATCAACTGCATTTTGTCCATGCCTCGAGCGACCGCGATTTCCTCGAGCGCACTGACAAATTCTCTTTGCTGGTCTTTGTTCATACAAACTCCTAATAATTCTTTAACGGTGATAACTTAACGGTGCGAGTCGGGCCATTCAGCCAAATAAGCGCGAATTCCCGCTATCGGCAGTGTCTCCGAAACGTTGCCATCCAACTCGAGCGTCACGGTTTCTGGTGTGACCGCCACAATTTTGCCAATGATCGAGGCGTCCTGGCGTTTGACCTTGATTTTCAAACCCATGTGCCGTTCAAAATGCCGTACTGTCAGCAATGGTCGCTTCGGACCTGGCGACTCGAGATCGAGCTTGTACTCGCCCTGAATTGGGTCCAGATGATCGAATTCCAAGCCCAGCACGTTTGAAGCCCGCGTGAGATCGTCCACCGTGACGGGCGTCTCGTCAATTCGGTCAATCCGCACAATCAACGACGTGCTGACCCGACCACTCGAGACGATCACTTCCAACACCTCATACCCGAGCGGCTCGAGCACGTCGCGGGCAATGTCTTCCAATGCGTTCATTTCACCTCCAATAAAGACTCGAGTGTTCACCTCTCGAGACGTTTTCTTTTTCCGAAGACTTTTGCCATAAGAACGGGGCGGGTTTAAAAAACCCGCCCCGGCTCAAAGTCGAGGGAACAACAACCACAACAGTATACAACTTGAAGTGTTTATACTCAAGGGGCAAAAACAAATCTCGAGAAAACAGTCCAAGGAGAACCATCATGCGATTTGAACATACCGCCTACAACGTTGCCGAACCCGTAGCACAGGTCAAATGGTACGTCGAAAATCTTGCCATGAACATCCTGCGCGAAAACCTGACTGCACCGTTCATCCACTTTATTTCCGACGCTGAAAACCGCTTGACGCTCGAGTTTTACCACAACCCCAGCGGACAAATTCCAAATTACTGGGACATCAGCGTCTGGACGCAACACATCGCGTTCACCTCGAGCGACATTGACGCCGACATTGCACGGCTCGAGGCGGCGGGTGGCAAGCAGGAAGGCGAAGCCGTACATTTCCCCAATGGTGATTCGGTGGTTTTTGTGCGCGATCCTTGGGGTTTGACGCTTCAACTGGTGCAACGAAGCACACCCTTATTTTAAAACCAGAGATTTACATTTCAATTGGCTCGAGATCAAACCCGCCACGTTCTCGAGCTTTCAACTTGCCAAATGAAAAATTTGGATCGTGCGGCGGCGCAATCACGAAACCGCGTTCCGCCCATTGGGGGAACAATCTTTTCCGAGTCTCGAGCGTTATCAGCATGTTAGGTTTTTAAGAGTGATCTGTCCTTATGCCCAACAAGTTCAATCGGTTCTGAGTGATGAGCACACACAGCTTTTGTTGGCAATACCGAAAAAAATTGGTTTACTTGATTTTCTGATTCAACATCCTTACACGGCACTTCGTTTTGAAAATCGGGTTTTATACCTTGGGAACGATGTCAGTGGGATTTACGATTTTCAAAAGAAGGAGGTGGACATTGGCATTAGACGGCATCCTTCAGAATATTCACAGACGTATTCTAAACAAAAATTCTGGAACATCAGCGCTTTGGCAAATACCTTGCCGCAAGTTACTGAACCTACTTTTGTTCACGAATTGGGACATCACCTTCATGGCACATTGCGCGAACTCGATTTGCCCTTATTTCGGTCAACCATGCTGACCCCAAAAAGTGATGCCTTAAGTCAGTATGGTCTTGCAAATTCTTTTGAATATTTTGCGGAATGCTTTGCTGCAAACGTTTTTCAGCGCGTAGAATTGATGCTGGATGACCAATTTGGGTGTGCTATGATTGAAAGGGTGCTTGACAGACTCGAGCTTGAAATAAAGGAATTACCATGATTACTGAACGTTTCACAAAATCGATGACCACAGACGAACTCAGCACCTATTTGTGCGAGGCTGGTTTGGAGGATCGTTTGACCAAAGTGGAATTTGACGAAATCATGAAAGAACTTATCTCTCGAGGTTTGCACCCCGAAGCGCTTGCGGTACTTTCTGGCTTTGGACGACCTGAATGGCGAACAGGACAAATTCAGTTTCAATAATTTAAATTGGCTCGAGATCAAACCCACCACGTTCTCGAGCTTTCAACTTGCCGAACGCAAAATTTGGATCGTGCGGCGGCGCAATCACGAAACCGCGTTCCGCCCACTCTGGGAACAATCTTTTCCGAGTCTCGAGTGTTGTGATTGGGTACAAGTCAAACCCCATGATGTACGGGTATTGTGCGTGATTGAATGTTGGAATCAAATCAGCCACATACACTAAGCCTGCCCCTTCGGACTCGAGCATCACAGCTTGCGAGCCAAGGTTATGCCCTGGAATTGGCATGACTTTTAAACCTGGCAGAATCTGGTTCTCTCCCTCGACCAGATCAAACAAACCGCGCTCGAGAATCGGCATGAAGTTGTGCGCGTTGTAAGAGGCTCGAGAGCGTTCGTGAGCATGGGTGGCATCGTAAAGCTCCTGGCTTTGCACAATGTACCTGGCGTTTTTAAAAGTCGGCTCGAAGTTTGAAGTCGTGTTTCGTCCCGCGTGATCGAAATGCAAATGCGTGTTGATGACCAGATCAATATTTTCTGGCTCGAGGCTGAGTTGTTTCAAACCATCAAAAACAGTTTCGTCACGTTCAACATCAAACATGGCATCAAATTTGTCGCCAGATTTATCGTCCATGCCCGTTTCAACCAGAATGTTTTTGCCCTGCATTTGAATCAAAAGCGGGTTGATGCGCAGCGGAATTCGGTTGCTGGAATCTGGCGGCACGACACGTTCCCACAAGACCTTGGGAACCGTGCCGAACATGCTCCCGCCGTCGAGCCGGAACTTCCCATCGGTCAGGGAGTAAACATCAACCGCGCCAATTTTGAGGTGTCTTAACCAAGCCATAACTCGAGTTTAACGCCTGCAACCCTCAAGAATCTCCTGGGCTTTGGCGTGCAACGATTCACCGCGTCCTGCCATCGTGACCAGAACACTGCCAACGACCACGCCATCAGCAACTTGGGCAATGCCATGCGCGGTTTTGGCATCCGCCACACCAAATCCAACGGCGACAGGTTTATCCGAAATCGCTTTGATTCTGGAAACCAAATCTGGCACCTCAGTTGGCACGATGGCTCGAGCACCAGTCACGCCCGTCACGGACACGGCGTAAACAAAGCCCGTGCAATTGTCAGTCACCAATTTGATGCGGTCTGCGGTGCTGGTTGGCGCAAGCAAAAACGTGAGTTTCAGACCTGCGGTGTTTGCCAGCGGAATCAAAGTATCGGCTTCATCCGGTGGAAGATCAGGCAAGATCAAACCGTCAACTCCAGCCTCAACCGCACTGGCGATAAAAGATTCCTCGCCCGTTGCCAGAATCGGGTTGTAATAGGTCATGATGAGCAGTGGCTTTTCGGTGATTGCCCGAAGCGCTCGAGCCTGCTCAAACGTCCCCTCAACCGTCATACCGCCCAACAATGAAACCTCCGAGGCGCGTTGAATCGTTGGACCGTCACCGAGCGGGTCAGAATACGGCAGTCCAATCTCGAGCAGATCGGCACTCTCGAGTAGCACCTTGGCGTGCTCGAGGAACGAATCGCGGGTTGGATAACCTGCGGGCAGATACCCGATGAAAGCGGCGCGGTTCTCAAATTTGGCGTGGTCGAAGGCTTCTTGAATGCGGGTGGTCATGAGAACAACCTCGAGCGGGATGTGGTTTGGGCGCAAATTTGGGAGAGGGCGCATGGCAATGCGCCCCTACAAGATTTCAAAAGTTCAATCATTGGATTCACCCTTTCCCTCGAGATCACCCAAAATGCGCATGGCTTCGTTCACGTCCTTGTCGCCGCGTCCAGAAAGATTGACCACGATGATTTTGTCCTTCCCCATTTCGGGCGCGAGCTTTCGCAGGTATGCCACCGCATGAGCGGTTTCGAGCGCGGGAATAATTCCCTCACATTCGGACAACAATTTGAATCCCTCGAGCGCCTCGGTGTCGGTGGCTGGCACGTACTCGGCAACTCGGGTTTCGGCATAAAAGCTGTGCTCGGGTCCAATGCCTGGGTAATCCAGACCGGCGCTGATGCTGTGCGCGGGTTGAATCTGACCGTTGTCGTCGTAGAGTAAATACATCATGCTGCCGTGAAGCACGCCGACTTTGCCTCCCGCGACGCTGGCGGCGTGCAAACCAGATTCCACACCGTGACCTGCCGCCTCGACGCCAATCAACCTGGGTCGAATTGTTGGGTCAAGATAGGCGAACGGTGCGAACAGACCAATCGCGTTGCTGCCACCACCCACGCAAGCCACGAGCGCATCGGGAATTTCTCGCCCCTCGACCTCGAGCAACTGGGCTTTGGTTTCCTCGCCGATCACGCTCTGAAAATCGCGCACCATTGCCGGATAAGGGTGAGGTCCGACCACGCTGCCAAGCACGTAAAATGTCTCCCTGACATTTGTGACCCAATCTCGAATCGCTTCGTTGGTGGCGTCTTTCAAGGTTTTTGTGCCGCTCGAGACAGGACGAACCTCTGCGCCCAACAATTTCATGCGAAAGACATTCAAACTTTGGCGGCGCACGTCTTCCTCGCCCTGATAGACGATGCACTCGAGTCCGAACAGGGCGCAGGCGGTGGCGGTGGCAACACCGTGCTGACCCGCGCCCGTTTCGGCGATGATTCGTTTTTTGCCCATGCGTTTTGCCAGCAGCACCTGACCTACCGTGTTGTTGATCTTGTGCGCCCCAGTGTGGTTCAAGTCCTCGCGTTTGAAATATATTTTTGCGCCGCCCAAGCGCTCGGTCAGGTTTTTGGCAAAGTACAATCTCGAGGGACGCCCGACGTATTCGCGCAAAATACTGTGAAATTCGTTTAGAAACTCTGGATCAACTTTGGCGGCGGCGTAAGCTGCGTTCAATTCCTCGAGCGCAGGAATCAGGGTTTCGGGAACGTAACGACCACCAAAGCGCCCGAAGCGCCCGCGTTCATTCGGCAATGGATAAGTTGGAAGTGTCATACGATCACGTTACGCTCGAGTCGCAAAGCAGCTCGAGTGCGCTGTCTAGCTGTCTAGTCAGGAATTTAAAACGGGTTTGAATCGCAACGCACATTCCTGTTCAACCTTGCCAAAACCAGTGAGAATACCAAAGACGAAAAAACTTGATCTCGGGCAAAGATTCTCGAGAAACCCGGAGGTTTTATGGCAGATTTGCGTATTTTAAAATTGGCAGATGTCTTGGTTTCACACTCCACCAAACTAAAACCCGATGAGCGCGTTTTGATCGAGGCGTTCGATGTTCCCGAAGAGATGGTATCCGCACTGATTGACAGCGTTGTGGCGGCTGGCGCAATTCCATTTGTCGAAACCAAGAACAACAAAATTTTGCGCAAACTCTTGCAAAACGCAAACCCTGACATGGTTGAACGCCAAGCCAGTTGGGAACTGAGCCGCATGGAACAGATGGATGCCTACATCGGCATTCGCGGAAGTTTGAATGCGCTCGAGAGTTCTGATGTGCCAAACGACAAGATGGCGCTCTACCAAAAACACGTGTGGGGCACTGTTCACCGTCACCGCGTCAACAAAACCAAATGGGTGGTCCTGCGTTACCCAAGCCCTGCCTTCGCCCAGAGTGCAGGCATGAGCACCGAAGCCTTCGAGGATTTTTACTTCAACGTCTGCACCCTCGATTATGCCAAAATGGAAGCCGCGCAGCAACCCCTTAAAGCCCGCATGGACAAAGCTGAACGCGTGCGGTTGACTGGCGTTGGCACGAACCTCGAGTTTTCACTCAAGGGACTTGAAGCCATTGTTTGTGCGGGCGAGCGCAACATTCCCGACGGCGAGTGTTTTTCCGCCCCAGTTCGTGACAGCGTGAACGGCATTATCAAATACAACACGCCCACCATCTATCAAGGTGTGAAATTTAGCGACATCACGCTCGAGTTTAAAGATGGCAAGATTGTCAACGCCACGGGCAGCGATACCAAACGTCTCAATGAAATTCTGGATGCCGATGACGGTGCACGCTACATCGGCGAGTTCGCCATCGGATTCAATCCCTACGTCACCAAACCCATGCTGGATATTCTGTTCGACGAAAAAATTGCGGGCAGTTTCCACTTCACCCCAGGTCAAGCCTATGAGGGCGTTGCCGACAACACCAACCGCTCGAGCGTTCACTGGGACATGGTGTTCATTCAAACCCCAGAATACGGTGGCGGCGAGATTTATTTTGATGACGAACTGATTCGCAAAGATGGCTTGTTCATACCAAACGATTTGCACGGATTGAATCCAGAAAATTTAAAATGATCTGTTGGCAGTAGGCAAAAACTGAATCTCGAGCAACGCGTGTGGCAAAATAATACTCCCTTCTCTCCAAGGAGAGAAGGGAGTATTCCCGATAGGTGCGTTTTATGGTCAAGAGGGTCGGGGATGAGAGGGAAGCGTTACTTTACCCCCATTGCCACCAGCGCCTTCTCGAGCATGTCATCTTTGCCAGTTTGCGCAATCTTTTGCGTGTTGAACTCGAGCATCACATCTGGCGTGATGCGTTCGGGCAAGGCTGTGCCGTCGAGGTTGAAGGTTCTCGAGTAGGTGATGGCAACCGCGCTCTGGTCGATCAGGCTGAAGTAATCGGTCGCGGTGTTCAAGACACCCAGTGTGGTTTCGCCAATAATCTTGCCGCGTTTGGCGCGTTGAACGGCGTAAGCAAATATTTCGCCGCACGATGCCGTGCTGCGGTTGACCAGCACTGCTATTTTGCCCTTCCAGAGTTGAGGGTCAGCAATCGTGTAACTGCGCAAATCTCGAGCGTCGTTGCCGGTGGTTTTGCCGTCTTTGAAGCCCCAGGGCAGTTTGAGGTATTTGGTCTGTCCCATGAATTCCACGCCACCCGCGACGAATGCGGCGGCGGCACTCGAGCATTCGGTTTCCTCGCCGCCAATGTTGCCGCGCACGTCGATCACGATGGCTTTGGCTTTTTTGAGGGTGGCGTCTTTGACCATTGCGTGGGTTTTGGGTCCAATGTCGTTGAAGCCAATAAAGTTTGGAAAGCGCATGACCACCACGCCAGGATGTCCTGCCGCCACATAAGAAAATGGCAGGTTTAGGTTTGGATTGTAACGTCGTTGCACTGTAATCTCGAGTTTAACGGGTTTTGCAATTTCACCTCGAGCGATTGAAAAACGCACTGGGCTATCGGTGTTGAGGCTCGAGTAAAGTGTATTGAGTGCCGTCAGCGTCTGAAATTTCACGCCGTTGATGCCTGTGATGCGATCAAACGGCTGCAACCCAGCCTCAAGCACCGGAGAATTTGCACTGACATCGAGCACCAAGACTTCACCTTGAGCGTTGGCGGTGCCCGGCGTAAAACCAAAACTGGGATTTGAATTGGTGTTGACGCCCGCAAAGCTCGAGAGCGCACTTTTGTAAGCTGCGGCGGAAACGTAATATGAGTGTCCGTCTCTGAGACTCGAGGTGAGCCGTTCAATAAAAGGTCGCGCCGTTTCAAAACCGCAATTTGAACCTTGGGAGGCACAAGCATTCTCGAGTTCCTGACGGTATTGTTCGGTCAAGTTTGGCAGGTCGGCGCTCGAGTAACCAAAATAGTATTGCTCGAGGTAAAACGCTGCCTCTTTGTAAAGCGCGGTGGCTGGACTGTCGATGATCGGTTGAAACTGGCTGTAACTTTGCGTGCTGATGAGCGCGAACATTGAACCTAAAACGATTAAACCTTTGGTGTTCATGGACTGAGCTTAGGGTTTTATTCGTGAGAGTGGATTTTAGTTTGCTTATCAATCTTTGAGCAACCCCCGTGCCATGACCAGGCGCTGAATTTCGTTGGTGCTCTCAAAAATCATGTTCAGTTTTGCGTCACGCAGCAGTTTTTCGACTGGGTACTCGCCGACGTACCCAAAACCGCCGTGCACTTGAATGGCTTCGTTGGCGGCATTGAACGCGACCTCGCTGGCATAGGCTTTTGCCAGCGCCGCCTCCGAAACATGCGGCAAGCCATTGTCCACCAACCATGCCGCCCTGTAGGTTGCCAACCTTGCCGTCTCGAGTCCCATGTACATTTGCGCAATTTTGGCTTGAATCAATTGAAATTCAGAAATCGGTTTGCCAAAAGCCTCGCGTGCTCTGGCGTATTT
This sequence comes from Deinococcales bacterium, assembly GCA_025352125.1. GTDB lineage: Bacteria > Deinococcota > Deinococci > Deinococcales > JAAFIG01 > JANXTZ01. Next base: position 36,862 of record JANXTZ010000065.1, read on the forward strand.
CACGCTTTCCTCGAGTGCCCGTTTGGTGATGCCGTTGCTTCCCGCCGCGACCGGAATTCGGGTTTTGTCGAGCGTTTTCATGGCAATTTTGAAGCCGTCACCCACACCACCAAGCATGTAAGAAATTGGCACTCGAGCGTCTTCAAACACCAATTCGGCAGTGTAGCTGGCGCGTTGACCCATTTTGTGATGAATCTTATTGTGACTGAACCCTTTCGTTTCTCGAGGCACGATGACTGCCACGCTGCCTTTGGTTCGAAGACTGGCGTCCACAGTGGCGAACACCACCGCGAATTCGGCGATGCCGCCGTTGGTGATCCACATTTTTGAGCCGTTCAGAACGATCTCGTCGCCGTCAATCACGGCTTTGGTTTTGAGCGCCGCCGCATCCGAACCATTGCCTGGTTCGGACAGCGCAAATGAAGCCAGTTTTGCGCCTGAAACTAGAGGCTCGAGCCATTGTTTTTGTTGCGCCTCGGTTCCACCAATGACAATTGGCGTGATGCCCAGTTCGCTTGCCATAAGAATCGTGTAAATTCCCATGCAGCCATACGCCAGTTCCTCGCCCAGAATGCACTCGTCGAGCATTCCCAAACCAAGTCCGCCCGCATGTTCGGGAACACTGACATTCAACAGTCCAATTTGGGCTGCTTTGGCAATCACTTGTTCTGGATATTCCTCGCTGCGGTCAAACTCTGCGGCGACAGGAATAATCTCTTCTCGGGCGAACTCTCGAGCCAGACTTTGAAGCTCTTTTTGCTGTTCGGTGAGCGAAAAATCGATCATGGTCATCCTCTTAAATTTAATTAAAAAATGTCATGTGTTGCTGCAATCACTTTTCAAAATGCTTGGTTTAACCCGAGACCAGTTCCTGAATTTTAGGCTCACCGTGAACGCCAGCCATCAACAAGCCCAGACGTTCCTCGGTGGCTTCGGCGGCTGGCATTTCACCCACAATTTCACCCTCGTACATCACCAAGATTCTGTCCGACAAGCTCATCACCTCGCCCAAATCGGCGCTGACCAGCAACACGCCCAAACCTTTGTCCCTTGCCGCCACAATCTGCTCGTGAATGAATTCAATCGCGCCAATGTCCACACCTCGAGTTGGCTGGCTGGCAATCAAAATCTTAGGGTCCCGAGAAAGTTCACGCGCCACAATAATTTTTTGGGCGTTGCCACCCGAGTAATTTGATGCGGGCAGTTCGATGCTGCGCGGACGAACATCAAATTCTTCGACCAATGCCCGCGCCCTGGTTTCAATGCCGTTAAAATCCAGCAAGCCAAAACGCCCAGTGTTTAAACTGGTGTGCTGATCGCCCAAAATTAAATTTTCCGCCGTCGAATACTCGAGCACCAAACCGCGTTCGTTGCGGTCTTCAGGGATATGGCTGACGCCTGCCTCTCTCACGGTTCTGGCGTCTTGATGCGACAAACTTGCACCCATGTATTTGATCGTGCCGCTCGAGTGAATAAGCCCCGTGATGGCTTCGACCAGTTCGGATTGACCGTTGCCCTCGACGCCCGCAATGCCGACGATTTCGCCCGTTCTGACGGTAAAGCTGACAGAATGAACTTTGGGACGCTCAAAGCGTTTGCCAACAGTTAAACCGGTCAGCTCGAGGGCAGGTTCGCCTGGTTGGGCGGGTTTTTTCTCGACGTTCAGAATCACGTCGCGCCCAACCATCATGCGGGCAATTTCGGGCGGGGTGATGCCAGCCGTGTTCACCATGCCGATCATCCTGCCGTTGCGCATGACCGAAATGCGGTTGCTGACCTCGATCACCTCGCGCAATTTGTGCGAGATAAAAATCACCGCGTTGCCTTGCGAGGCATAGTCTTTTAGAAACGCGAACAGTTCCTCGGTTTCCATTGGCGTCAACACCGCCGTCGGCTCGTCCAAGATCAGAATGCTCGAGTTTCGGTAGAGCATTTTTAAAATTTCGACTTTTTGTTGCTTGCCGACGGGCAATTCTTCAATGATGTCATTGCTTGAGAGTTCAAAATTAAATTGTTTGATCAACGCCGCCACCTTGACCCGAGCCGCGTTGGTGTCGATGCTGAGGCTCGAGCCTGGCTCCAAACCCAAAATAATGTTTTCCATGACTGAAAGAGGTTCGACCAGCATAAAATGTTGATGCACCATGCCGATGCCCTGTTTGATCGCGTCGTTTGGGTTGGAAAGCTGAATTTTATTGCCGTCAATCGCAATTTCGCCGCTGTCAGGGCGCTGCATTCCGTACAAAATTTTCATCAGGGTACTTTTTCCTGCACCGTTCTCGCCCACCAGCGCGTGAACTTCGCCCCAACTCACCTCAAAGCTGACATTGTCATTTGCCAACACCAAGGGAAATTGCTTGGTGATGTTGCTCATTGCCACGGCATTCAAAGCTTTGTGATTTTGGGTCATGTCATGATTATGGCATCTCGAGACGTAAAAAAAAGGGAGCGCAATTGCGCTCCCTTCAATCAAGCTGTTTGAGAATTACTTGCTTGGCACTTTGATCTTGCCCGAAATGATATCGGCTTTGAGCGCCTCGAGCTTTTTGATGGTGGTGCTGCTAACGAGCGATTTGTTATATTCATCAATCGCATAGCCCACACCGTTGTTTTCTAGTCCGAATTGACGCTCGCCAGCAGTCCAGCCCTTGCCGTCAACCGTATCTTTAATGACTTGGTATACGGCGGTATCAACGCGTTTGAGCATTGAGGTCAAACCATAGTTAAGAGTCTTTGGATTACTATCGCTGTCACCAATGAAATTTTGATTTTTATCAACACCAATAAAGAACATTGGGCGGTCGTTTGCACCAACGCATTTGGCTTTGTAATCGGCTGGTTTCGCCAGGTTCTTGATTGCCACGTTCATTGGGTTAAGCTTGATACCTGTTGGCAATTTGGCGCTGTTGACGCATTTGGTGTCTTTGACGTAGGTTTGCACGCCCGAACCGCTCGCGCCTGCTGCGGCGTAAATGATGTCAGCGCCCTTGGCGGCTTGGGCGGCGCTGATTTCTTTGGCTTTGGCTGGATCATTCCAGGCGGCTGGTGTTGTGCCCACGTAATTGCTGATCACGGTGCACTTTGGGCAAGCGTATTTCACGCCTGCGGTGTAACCGGCGTCAAATTTGTGAATCAACGGAATGTCCATGCCGCCGACAAAACCCACAACGTTGGTGCTGGTGGTCTTGCCTGCGATGTAACCGACCAAGAAGCTGCCCTCGTGCTCGCGGAAGACTGCGCCCGTGGTGTTTGCTCCTTCTGGCGTGTCATCAATTACAGCAAATTTGGTGTCTGGGAATTCTTTGGCGGTGGCGCTAATAGCTGGGGTGTTGGCAAAGCCCACACCGATCACCAGATCAAAACCGTCTTCGGCAAACTTGCGAATGCCTTGACCCACTTGGCTCGGGTCGCTCGGCTCGAAATCGCGGTAATCAATTTTGAGGTCTTTGACGGCTTTTTGAGCACCCTCGTAGGCGCTCTGGTTGAATGACTTGTCGTTTTTTCCACCGGCGTCAAATGCGATACCGACGCGAACTTGTTGTTGCGCGGTCGTGAAACCTGCGGCGAGTGCGAGAGCAACAATTCCCAATGCGACTTTCTTCATACTTCCTCCTCTAACGTTTTCCTGCTTGAGTTGCGCCTTGCATTATGCCAGAGTCTCGAGCTTTTCAACAGGGGGTGCGACTTCAAATAGAATTATCAATTCTTGAGTTAGTGTCAATACTGTTGCAAAACCTGTCGGGCTTCAACCCAGCAAGCGCTTCATGATTGCAGCAATCGCTGGAATCGTTTGGCTCAGCAAGCGACCACCCACGGCAAAATCTGTTGGCGGATAAGAATGAAAACGAAAATTGACATTGTTCAGATTCGCAATCGCAAACAGTTCTGCCACCACCGGCGTCAGGGCGCTTGCCACTTTATGCCTGTTGTTTTACAGACATGCCCCAGTCCGAAACCTCGAGCGTCACGTCGGCGCTTTGACGTTCGACTGGCGTTTGACCACCGATGAACAATTGACCGTCGTGGTATGACATGAAATGCACGGTGGTACGGCTGCGCAATTCTTCGGAAGTCATGTGCGAGTTGGCAAATAAACGGTTGGCTTCATCGGTCAGGCGCGTCGCCACGGCTTGAATGTTTTCGGGACGAAGTTCTGGGCAGGTGATCCGAAAGTAAGGCATGAAACATTTTACAGTATCAAATCAATCGCGTCGAGTCGTGTGCAATTCGTGTCACAGCAGTTTGATCTGGTCTGGCGTGTTCAGAATGACCTCAAAATAATCGCCGTACAATTGAACCCGACCTGCAATTTGCACGCGTTTACCTTTATAAATATCCGGAAATGGTTGAGCAAAATTATCGTAATTTCGGGCAAAAATCACGGCTCGAGGGGCGAGTTCGCCAGTGCCAAATTTTATGAAACTGACACCTGTGTCGCGTTTCTCGACCTCGACCACCGCACCCTCGAGTGTCACTTCACGCCCCAGGAATTCGTTCATCCTCTCGGCGGGTTGAACTTCTGTCAGCGCTGGCAAGGTAAATGGGTTGGTTTCGACCCCAGCTTGAAAATCAGCCTCGAGTTGGGTTTTGAGCTGCGTTATTGCCTCAATCGAATCCGATTTCTCGAGGATCACGCCAAGTTCGCGGTTGGCGTTCAAACTGTTGGTGCTGATGTTTTCCGATCCCACGATGGCTCGGGTATCGTCTGCCAGTATCACTTTGGCGTGAACAAAATGGCTGAGCAACCAGCGAACCTTGACGCCAGCGGCTTTGAGGCGCTCTGCCCCAGCCACAATGTAGGTGTCATCTGCTGGCTTTGGCGAACCAACAAAACCCACCGCCACGCCTCGAGCCTGCGCGTCGATCAACGCCAAAATCACCTCTTCATCCGCCATCGCCTCTTGCTCGAGCACCAAACTTTGCCTTGAATTGTTGATCAAATCCAAGATTTTTTCTCGAGCGTTGCCGCGCACCAATCCCGCCGATGTTGTCTGGCTTGGACTCCAGACCAGTTTTGAATTCTTCAAATCAACATCCGTTCCAGCCCAGTCGCCATCAAAGACTTTGGCAATCTCGCCCACCAATTCTGGATTCTCGAGTTGTACCAAATACTCGCGGTTGCTTGAGAAGCTGCTGCCGGTGATGTTCGCAGTGGAGATGATGGCAGTTGAGTTATCAATCACAAAACTTTTCTCGTGAACGAACACAAATTTGAAAGGCTTGGTCAGTTGCACGTTCAAGCCCGCGTCTCTCAGTTTCAAGAAGATCGCGGTGTTGCCCCCAACCGTCCCGCTCGGTTCGCGCTCGAGTAAAATTCTGACATTCACCCCTCGAGCCTTGGCGGCAACCAGCGCGTCAATCACGTCTTGCCTGGAATCGGTAAACAGATAAATCTTGTGCCTGATCGAAACTTTGGCGGCGTTGATGGCAGCCAAAACGGGTTGAATGCCGTCTTTGGGTTCGATAAAAAGTTTGGCTGGATTCGGTTGTCCCGCCTGTGTTCGCGGCTCGAGACAGGCGCTGCCGACAAAGACGAGTGCCACAACCGCAATCAAATACTTTAAATGTTTCACGCCTCAAGCTTAACCAGGGCGTTGATGATTCGGATTTGAGTCCGAGAATCTGCGCTCGGTACCCTCAGAAACCTTGTAAGATCAGAAAGTTTTTCAAGTGGTTTTACAATCCTCGGGTGTGACCAAAACAATTCCATGAGCGTACTTGTATCAGGTATACTGCAACCATGACCCAGGATGCTCGAGATCGACCTGTATACGTGATCTCTGTTGCGGCAGAACTGACAGACATGCACCCACAAACCTTGCGGCTGTACGAACGCAAGGGCTTGATCCGTCCAGGTCGCTCGAGTGGCAAAACACGCCTGTATTCGGAGCGCGACATCGATCATCTGCGCGAGATTCGGCGGCTGACCCAAGAACTTGGCGTCAATCTGGCAGGCGTTGAAGAGGTCATGAAACTGCGTCACGAACTCGATGATGTTCAGGTTCAACTCGAGATGGAAATATCAGACCTCGAGACGCAATTGCGCTCAGAATTTGAAACCAGCCAACGGGAGGCTCGGGCGCTCGAGAATGGCAGCGTCTCGGGTGATCCCAAAGACCGTCCGGTGTACGTGATTTCCGTGGCGTCCGAACTGGTCGAAATGCACCCACAGACTTTGCGCCTCTACGAGCGCAAGGGTTTGATTCGTCCGCGTCGCTCAGGTGGTAAAACCCGTCTTTACTCCGACCGCGATATTGATCATCTGCGCGAGGTGCGGCGGCTGACCCAAGAACTTGGTGTCAATCTGGCTGGGGTGGAGGAGATCATGCGCCTGAGATTCGAGCTTGACAGCGCCCAGGACCGTCTCGAGCATGACATTGCCAAACTCCAACACGAGATTTCGACAAGGGTCTCGAGCATGAATGCCTTGCCAGCGCCGAAGAAGGCTCGCAAAAAACCATGAACTTGGCACTTTCCGATCAAGGCATTGTTTGCAGTGACAGACGTGACAACCAAGCTTTGAAGTTAAATTCAAACATATTTCAATTACAATACCCGTCATGCAGAATCGAGCACCCAAAGCTCAAAGCGTGCTTGTGTGAGGCACGACGTTGTATCGCAGGTTGCTCGGCAACTGAATGTGGTTGTCTCAAAGTTTCTGGGAACGGCTGTCGGACTGTGGGGCGAGCCAGGAATTGGCAAGACCCACGCCGCGAGTGAAATTTTATCGCAGCTTCAATGCCGTCGCCTGACCTTGCACGCCACGACCAGTGCAATGCAGATTGTTGCGGCGTTGCCCCAATCTAAGACCCTGCCCGCTTGGGTGCAAAGCCAACGCTTGCGACTCGAGCGTGGTGAACAGCCAGGAAACAGCACCTTTGTGGCGATGCTGGTGGCAATGTTGAGTGCCCTTGCGCCGTTCGTGTTGCATCTCGAGGACGTGCATGAGGCAAACGTTGAGCGTCTGGATTTGATTCAGATGCTCGCCCAGTCAATCACCCGAACGCGGGGTGTGGGTTTGCTGGTCACGGGTCGTGCCGAACCCTGTTTGCCGTTCAAGAACCACAAGCTCGAGCCGCTCTCCTTTGTGGAGACAGCAGCGTTGCTCGAGCACGAATTGAAAGCCCAAGCACCCGAGGACGGACTCGAGTGGATTTTTGGACGCACGCGCGGTCACCCGTTGTTCACACTCGAGTTTGTGCGTTTGCTGTCGCGTCAGGGGTTTTTGTGGTCGGACGGCGAGTGCTGGCGCTGGCGCAAACCGCCCGAAGATTTCATGCCGATGACGGTTGAGGCGTTGATTTCGCAGTTGACCCTGGGACTGATGACCACCATTGAAACCCAGGCGGTGCTCGAAGCCAGGGCGATCTTGCCAGATCATCTGGAATTCGAGGTGCTTTTGTCCGTCTGGGCGCAAGTCGCGGCGGTCGAACGCCCGGTGCTTCTGGATGCCATCGCGGCACTCGAGCGCGGTGGTGTCTTGAACAAACTGTACTTTGTCCATCCACTTTTCGCCGAGATCACGCGGCGCGACCTGCCACCAGCCCGACGCGCCATGTATGCCGACCGCGCCATGCGGGCGCTCGAGTCAATCGATCTGGTGTTGGCAGCCGATTACATCGATGACGCGGGACTCGAGTCCTCGCTGGCGGTCGAGCGCCTCGAGCGAGCCGCCGCCTTATTGCGAGAACAGGGCGATTTGGACCGTGCCGCGCACCTGCTGGGCTTGGCTGCCGAACGTGCCAGCGGCGAGGCGCGAATGCGCTTGGCGCTCGAGGCGGACGCCCTGCTTCAAATTGGAGGTACGTTCACACCACGGCTAAGGTTGCTGCATTTGGCTCACGGGGCGCAACCCGACAACCGCGAGACCCATCTCAGGCTGGCGATGACTCTGGCAACCATCGGTCAAGTGGCACAGGTCAAGGCTTTGATCGCCGAGCTTCCAGCGTCTGAACGCGTCGAAGCCCGCTGGCTGAATGCGGTGTTCAATGCCCAAACCCGCAACGCAGATTCGGTGGAGGCGCTGCAAACCTGGCGCGATCATCCAGAGTTGCTTCAATTCCCCAGAAGCATCGCCTACGCGGCGGAAGCGTACGCGAACCTGGGCGACTTTCAAAACGCCGAGCATCTTATCGCCCAGGCGCTCGACATGCCCGATCCTGTCGGCAGACACCGCAATGTGATCGGAATTCTGGCATCCATCCGCTCCGAACAGGGTCGATTCGAGGAAGCCCAGGAATTGCACGATCAGCACCTCGAGCTGGCGTTGCAAGCCGCCGGAGCGGGCAATATTGCGGTCAGTTATTACAACCGCTCGTTTAACTTGTACCGCCTGGGTCGTTATCAGGAGGCAATCAAAAGTCTCAAAGATGCCGTAACTTTGATCGATCAGGCTGGAGTCTTTCAGAACGGGGCGGATGCCAGAACCGCTCTCGGTGCGATCTTGATGCGGTTGGGACGGTTTCAGGAAGCCGAAGACCTGCTCCTGGCAGGCTATGAAACGCTTTCACGTCTCGAGGTCAGCCACCGACTGGCGAACGCCGAGTGGGCGCTCGGTGATCTTTACGCACGGTGGCGTCCTGCGCACGGTGTTGTGCTGGCGCTGAAATTTTCTCGAGATGCGGTTCAGCATTCGCGTGAGCTGGACAACCGACGCTGCCTTGGAAGTGCGCTGGCGGTCGCGGCACGTATCGAGGCGTGGGCTGGTGATCCCGCGCAGGCACTCAAATTGGCGCTAGAGGCGACTGAAATCGGTTTGACCTCACCCAAAGACGTCTGTGACGGCGAGATTGCCTTGGCGCTCGCCCTAGAGGCAAACGGACAGATTGGGGCGGCACTGGTCAAGTGGCACGAAACCGCAAGCAAAACCCCGTTCATCGAGGATCGATCCGAGGCTGAACTTGGCATCGCTCGACTTCAAAATAACCGTCAGCGCGGTTTAGAATTGCTCGAGTGGTTTGAAGGGCGCGGTCTTGGCGCGTTTGCGTTGCAAGCTCGGCGGGATTTCTTGACCCAAGCGCTTGCACCTGTGCAGTCTTCGCCCACGACGGCACGAATCGAGGTGCTCGGCGCTATTCGACTTTTCCGCGATGACCAACCCGTCGTCACCCGCGCCCACAAGCGCCTCGAAATTCTGACCTACCTGCTCGAGACGAGAATCTCTGGTCGTCTTGAGGCGACCACCCGCGAACTCGCCTTCGCCCTGTATCCAAACATGCCAGAATTTGAAGCCAAAAAAGCCCTCAAGCAACTGGTATACCTCAACCGTTCGGTGCTGGGAGCCGACAGCCTGGTCAGCACCGCAGGCGGATACGCCCTCAATGCCATCTCGAGCGATGCCGAAGATTTTTTACAAACTGGCGATTCGGCGCTCTGGCGCGGGGTGTACCAGGGCAGCCTCGAAGACAACTGGCTGCTCGGGGTGCGCAACGCCCTGACCATCGGTTTGCAAACCAGCATCGAATCGCAGCTCGAGTCAAATCCGAACGAGGCAGCCCGACTGGGGCTAATCCTGCTCGAGATGGAACCTTACAATGCAAAGGTTTTGCGTTTGACGCTGCGCTGCCTGGAACGCTCGGGTCATCTCAATCAGGCACGCTCGGTTTATGCCCAGGGTTGCTCGAGGTTTCTCGAGGTTGGTGAACTGCTGCCCGAAACGATGGACGGTTTTCTGACGCCACAATTGAGCGCCTGAACTTTTTTGAGATTTGATTTCTGGCAAGCAACACTGTCTGGAACGGTATCCAGTGTTGCTTGTTGACCAATTTATGACCAAGTTGTGACCAGCTTAGACTTAACATCAATCCAAGCCTGCGCCACCAAGTCCAGGCGATATGAATAACGAAAGGGGGTTCTTGCACAACCCCAGACGTTGGAATTCTTTGGGCAGGACGCTGCCGAAGGAATCTTGGAACGTTTTTGGGCACGCGTTTGAGAAGAAAGGAAGACCCATAACGCAGCGCAAAATGGCTTTGTTGCGTGGATTTGTCCAAAGTGAAACATCAAAGGGCAACACAACAATTTACAAATCCAATGCCTCAAACGGCATGTCTGGATGGCGGTTGTACCGTTATCGCTCGAGTGAATGAACAGGAGTCAAAATGAAAAAAGCAACTTTGGCAATGATTGGTCTCGCATCGTTGTTGCTCGTGCTCGGCACGGTCATCGCTGTTGACGCGGCACCCTCGCCTCGCTGGATGGCATCATACGAGAACCTCACGATGCCAGAAGGCTTCAAGGCAATGATGGTCTTGGTGGACTTCCCGCCCAATGCAGTGTTTCCACTGCATTCGCACGGCGGACCTGTGCTGGCGATGGTAACCGAAGGTGAGATCACCCTGGTGCAAAAAGGTGTCAGCAAAGTTTACAAGGCTGGCGAGAGCTTCACCGAACCCCTCGGTCTAATCCACGAGGCTCGGAATATGGGCAAGTCCAAGGCGGTAGTCATGGTGACGTACTTGCTGCCCAAGGGAGCACAGCCGGACATTTTCGTTGGCAAGTAAGCCTATGAACACAGCGCTATCAAATCAACGGTTAAACCCCACGCTCGAGATTTGGTAGTGTCCACATTCTAACTGATAGACTGAACTCATGATCCCCCTGACCTGCCGACGCTGCCAAAGCACGAAACTCCGCAAAAACGGACGCACCAAAGACGGACAGCAAAAATTTCATTGCAAAACCTGCAACTTCTACAGCACACTCCAAACCAACCATGATAAACGCGCCGAACAACACGCCATGATCGAAAAACTCAGCGCAGAACGCAACTCC
>JANXTZ010000002.1 GCA_025352125.1 Deinococcales bacterium
GTTACCAATTGGACGCAGATTGTATCAGGACCGGACTTCGGCGATGGCGGCTGGGATTGCGGATCATGTGTGGGGAACGCTCGAGTTATTACGTTTCGTGATTCCAAGAAACGGGGGTTGAGATCATCTCACGACACCACCGAAGGGGCTTAATGGGCATTGTAGCGAAGAAACCAACTAACGACCAGGACGCGATTTTTGCAGAATTGACTTAGAAATACTGTCCTACACGAATTCAAACAAGCTCTAGTAAACTAGGGAAACTTATGAAAATCCCAGCAAGTCAACACTTGATTGCAGCAGTTTTTTAAGCCTCATAGTTGCCCTTTGTCTCTCTCAACTATTTCCAAAACCAACATTTGCAGTATTATCTACTAAAGGAATACCTCTAGCCCTAGTCTTTTGGTTTATTGCTTTTGGTTTGACAGGTTTTTTTTGGATGTTTTTTGAAGGAGAAACATCTCCGCAAGGTATTAAAACTTGGTTTTTCAGACTTATCCGAGGGATGTTTATTTGGGGATTGTTACTTGGTTTCATAGTTTGGATTCTTCCTGCTATTTTGAAGCTTATCCCAGCCGATGGAATTGAAAATGCGTTCATCATACTTCTGATTATTTCTATTATGATGGGTTTCATTTTGTCTCTCGTTCTAAGCATTTATTCTTATTTTTTTATTAAAGTTTAGCTCATAATATCTCAAAGGACACTACTAATTTTAGTTGCTCGAGTCTCACATCTCGAGATTCTGAAAGGTTTAGCGCAAATGAAAATCCCAGTATTCACAATTCGTCAATGGGTAAGCGTTGGGTTATGTATTTTAGGATTGGTTGGAATGCCGATCTTAAACCTTTACTTTAACAAAAATCTGATTACAGCACCCTTATCCTTCTTAGTACCATTCATTGTTTATCAATGGCTTCCATTCACAGCCTTGTTGTTGCTGATAGCGGCTTATGTTTGGCCAGACAAATACTTGCATTCACCAGGATGGCTTGTGTTTATAGTCGGTATGTTACTGAGTGGATTTTCGTACTTTTTGGTTTTATCATTACACTGATAGTTTTTTTAAACATTTATCTTAAGTCACTAGATCTTGTTGGAATTCGTGTAGGACGGTATTTCTAAGTCAAACCTGCAAGAATCGCGTCCTGGTCGTTAGTTGGTTTCTTCGCTACAATGCCAAATAAGCCCCTTCCGATTCTTGGCTGGACTTGACTTCCCTGAGAAATTCCGCTTTCCGCACAATGAAACTATGATTTTTTGCGTTCAAGACTAATTAAAACAGCCTCCAATTGGAATCTCGAGCATTAAAACTCGAGATTTTGCCTACTCTTTCAAAAGGTCGCTACGAAATGAATTTCCCAACATTTATCCTCCAGAAACCAGCCGCTATGCCATCACCGACGCTGGAATTGGAGGCATAACTGATTAGTAATCCGTTCTTGCTCAAACCCCCGAGAATCAGGCGGCTCAAACGTGGATCATCTGCAACCAGCACCAGATGCACCCTGCCTCCGTTGTCTCGAGGGGTCAGTTGAAGACTCGAGCTTGATTAAAGCTAGAACACTGGGGTTTGAAAACACCAAAGTCACTTGTGCACGCACACAATCTTGTATATCACGTTCCAAACAATTCCAAACGACCTCTAGACACCTGGATACCCGACTGTCACAATCGAGTGCTATCATCCAAAACGTGAAATGCTCTCGGGTCCAAGAATTTTATCAAACTCGAGAATCAATCAATCGCAAACGCGACTGAACGCATCTTAGGAGGCATCATGAAGGTAGGCATTAACGGTTTCGGACGCATTGGTCGTCAAGTTTTCCGCATTTTGGCAGAGCATGGGATTGAAGTCGCAGCAGTTAACGACCTCACCGACAACGCCGAGCTGGCGCAGCTCTTAAAGTATGACACCAACTACGGCAAGTACCCTGGTGTGGTCGGCAGCGACGATCAGAACATCATCGTGGACGGCAAGAAAACCCGTATTTTTGAGGAGCGCGACCCTGCCAAGATTCCATGGGCGGACATGGGTGCCGAGATCGTGATCGAAAGCACCGGGCGTTTCACGAAAGCCGACGCCGCTCGAGCACACATTACCGGTGGCGGCGCGAAGAAAGTCATTATTTCCGCGCCAGCCAAAGAAGAAGACATCACCATTGTCATGGGCGTCAACGAGAACAATTACGATGCCAGCAAGCACCACATCATTTCCAATGCAAGTTGCACCACCAACGGACTTGCCCCTGTTGCCAAAGTCTTGTTCGACAAGTTCGGCATCGAAAAAGGCATTCTGACCACCGTTCACGCCTACACCGCCAGCCAGAGCCTGGTGGACGGTCCTCGTGGCGACCCCAGGGACAACCGTGGCGCTGCCATGAACATCGTGCCGAGCAGCACCGGTGCGGCTCGAGCCGTGGGTCTTGTGATTCCAGAGCTTCAAGGGAAATTCACCGGCATGGCGTTCCGCGTTCCGGTCAGCACGGTTTCAGTCGTCGATTTCACTGCGATTCTGGGCAAAGACACCACCGTCAATGAGATCAACGCCGTCATGAAAGAAGCCAGTGAGGGCAGCTTGAAGGGCATCCTCGAGTACACCGAAGAACCACTGGTCAGCATTGACCTGAAAGGCAACCCGCACTCGAGCATCTTCAGTGCGATGGAAACCCTGGTGTTGGGCGGAAACTTTGTCAAGGTCGTCGCTTGGTACGACAACGAGTGGGGTTACAGCAACCGCGTTGTGGACCTTGTGAAGCACATCTCCAAGAGCCTGTAAAAAAATATTATTTGAGGATAAAAATGTTCCTCGAGAATTTTTAAAACGTGTACTGTAGGGGCGAACCTTGTGTTCGCCCTTTCGCGCGAACCGAGATTTCTCGAGTTCACCAGAAAATTAAAAGCTGTTCAGGAGGTCAAATATGAAAAACCTAGAATCTTTGAATGTTGCAGGTAAACGCGTTTTGGTGCGTGTGGATTACAACGTGCCTATCGAAAATGGTGTGATCGAAGATGACACGCGCATCACGGCAAGCCTGCCAACAGTCAATTATTTGCTCAGTCACGGTGCGAGCGTGATTTTGATGTCGCACTTGGGACGCCCCAAAGGGGTAGATGAAAAATTCCGTCTCGAGCCTGTCGCGGCACAACTCGAAAAAGTCTTGGGTAAACCCGTGAAATACATTGCTTCAAAACCCGCCAGTCTTGAGACGGCAAAGGCACTCGAGGGCATCAAACCTGGCGAGGTGGCGTTGCTCGAGAATGTACGTTTTGAAGCTGGCGAGGAGAAAAACGACCCCGAACTGAATCGCTCGCTGGCTGCCTTGGGCGATGCGTTTGTGCTCGATGCATTCGGCAGTGCACACCGTGCGCACTCGAGCGTTTCGGGTGTGGCGGGACTGCTGCCTCATGCTGGCGGTATCTTGCTCGAGGCTGAAGTCAAAGCGCTGGGCAAGTTAACCGAACATCCTGTCGCGCCGTACATCGTGATTATCGGCGGGGCGAAAGTTTCGGATAAACTCAAAGTGATTGAGAACCTGCTGCCGAAAGTGGACCGAATGTTGATCGGGGGCGGCATGGCGTACACCTTCGTCAAAGCCACAGGTGGCAAGATCGGCAAGAGCATTCACGAAGACGATTACATGGACACCGCCAAACGCCTGCTCGAGCAATACCCAGGCAAGATCGTGCTGCCAACCGACACGCTGGCAGGCGATGCGTTCTCCAACGACGCGAACACCAAAGTCTTTGCCACCAATGACATTCCCGACGACTGGGAAGGCATGGACATTGGACCGGACAGCATCAAAGCCTTCTCGAGCGCCCTGGCGGGAGCGAAAACCGTGTTCTGGAACGGACCGATGGGCGTGTTTGAATTCGAGAAATTCGCCACAGGCACAAACGCCATTGCCAAAGTCGTTGCCGAACTGACGGGCGCGTACACCGTGATTGGCGGCGGCGACAGCGTCAGCGCGATTCATCAAAGTGGACAAGCCGACAAGATCAGCCACATCAGCACCGGTGGCGGCGCGAGCCTCGAGTTACTGGAAGGTAAAATTTTACCTGGTGTTGCCGCACTGGATTAAAGCAAAAAATGTTTCCAAAACGCAAAATTTTGGCTTCTCGAGACACAACCTAAACTCCCTTCTCTCCTTGGAGAGAAGGCGAACATGTCCGACAGCGATTCCGCCCGTGAGGTGCATCTTGGAATCAAGAAGGTGCGTTTTGTGTTCAAGAGGGTTGGGGATGAGCGACCCCGCCCGTTAGGTGCATCTTGGAATCAAGAAGGTGCACGTTTACGGTCAAGAGAGAGGGGTACAAATGGTCACGTGTTATCTCGAGTATGAAATAGACCCGTATAAGCTCGAGGCTTTCGAGCGTTACGCCAAACTCTGGATTCCCTTGGTGAACGCGATGGGCGGCAAGCATCACGGGTATTTTCTGCCGTTTGAAAGCGGAAACACGGTTGCTTACGCGCTGTTCAGTTTTCCAAGTTTGGCAGCCTACGAAACCTATCGCCTCAAAATCCCGTTCGACCCACACTGCCAAGCCGCCATCAAACTTGCCGAGGACACGCGCTGCATCGTGAAGTACGAGCGGCGTTTCATGCGTCCAGTGTTGGAATAAAATGCTCGAGCAAAGGAAATTCTTTATGCCCAAAACCGTGACCGTAACCAGCCTTGACGAGTACCAAAGCCTCTCGAGAAGAACCGCGCAGGTGGTCAAAACCGATCACCCGATTGTCTACCCGACCCTTGGTTTGACCAACGAGGCAGGCGAATTTGCGGGCAAAGTCAAAAAGCTTTTCAGGGACAAAAACGGTGTGATCGACGACGCTGACCGTGAAGCCTTAAAGCAAGAATTGGGCGATGTGCTCTGGTATCTGGCGCAAATCGCCACCGAACTTGGGGTCACGCTCGAGGATGTGGCGAGCAGCAATTTAACCAAGTTGTTTGACCGTCTCGAGCGGGATCAGATCAAAGGTTCGGGGGACAACCGTTAGGTTTTGGCATTTATAAATTTCATTTTATGATAATCAGTCACGCAACAATGACGTCACACTCATCAAAAGTCTGCTTTAAGGCTTTCTCCTCGATTCGTCAGTTAAAATACGTTCTCTCGAGGAGGAATTTTTGTGGCTAAACTGCTGATCGTCGAAGACGAACCGGAATTGGGTTCGCTTTTGCAGCAACACCTGCAAGGTGAGGGTCACACCGTCGAACTCGAGCGCGACGGCAGAAACGCGCTCGAGTCGTGTCGGTTTACGACGTTTGACCTGATCATTCTGGACTTGATGCTGCCAGGGCTTGACGGTTTGGAGGTCGCACGGCGGATTCGTCAACCTCGGGTGCCACTGAACAACGTCTCTTTTGAAAGCGCGGGTTTGGAGCACGCCACGAGTGCCACCGTGCCGATTTTGATGCTGACCGCTCGAGCCGAAGAATCGGATCGGGTGCTGGGTTTCGAGGTCGGCGCGGACGATTACATTGCCAAACCGTTCAGCCTGCGTGAAATGCTGGCTCGGGTGCGTGCAATGCTGAGACGTTCGCAGATCACCAAAGAAGCCACCGCCGCCAGCGTCGAGGTGATTCGTTTGGGCAGGCTCGAGATTGATCTGGCGGCGCGGTCTGTGAAAATTGGCAGCACCGTGACCGACCTGACGCCAAGGGAATACGATTTGCTGCTCATGCTGGCGCATCATCCTGGGCGCACGTTCTCGAGGGATTATTTGCTCGAGCGAATTTGGGGAACCAGCTTTGAAGGCTCTGACCGCGTGGTGGACACAACCGTTGTTCGACTTCGCCGCAAGTTGCTCGAGGAGGGCGAACGCGTGGTCAGCGTTTGGGGCGTTGGTTACCGTCTGGACGCTTGAAATACAGTCATTGCTCTTCAACTCGAGTAAACTTTTGCCACAAGGAGACTCGAGATGATCAATACCGTTCGTAATGTTCTGGGCTTTATCTGCGTGTTCATTGGCTTTATCTGGTTGTTCCAGGGTGTGGGCGTCTTGCCAGGCAGTTTCATGACCGGCTCGAGCTTCTGGGCGATCATGGGCGTGATTGTGGCACTTGTGGGCGGGGGTTTGCTTTCGAAAATTGGGCGCTCCAAAAACGACCCTTAAACCACACAGGCTTTTGCGGCTTCGGTCAATTGGGTGTCAAAAATTGAGGCTTTGCGCAAGACGCTCGAGTTTAATTTTGACGCTTTGTTTTGGGTTTCAAGATTCGGCTCGAGCATCGTGATGATGGCAGGCGTTTTCAAATTGGCGGCTCGCATTTCGGCAATCAATTCCAGACCATCCACACCACCAGGCTCGAGGGTTGTGACAACCAGTTGCACGCCACCGTCGCCCAAACGCTCTAAAACCAAATCCAAACTCGAGAAGACCTCGACGGCAAAACCAGCCTTTTCAAGTTGCTGGCGTTGCACCAGTTGCGCGGTTTGAGAAGGCTCGAGCAGCAACGCCAGTTTTTGAGACTTGAGGTTTGAAGGGGGTTTGACGACTGGAAGGTTGAAAATCACACCACTGGCGCGACTCCGCAATGCCACCAGCAACTCCTGCATTTCAGGACTTGGAGTCTCGAGCGTCGGTTCGGTTCGGACAATCTGGCGCAAGGTGTCCACGGCTTTTAACAACAACGACGCGGTGCTCGCCTCGAGCGTTTCACCACCATCACGCAGTCGCCCCAGCACATCCTCGAGCGCGTGCGTGATTTGCTTCATGACTTTCAACTCGAGCATTCCCGCGCCGCCCTTGATCGTGTGCGCGTTCAGGAACAAACCCCGCACCAAGGTTGCATCGCTTGGGTCACGCTCGAGCGCCAGCAAACCCTCAGCCAGATGCTCGAGGTTTTCTTCAGTCTCGGCTCGGAATTCTTCGAGAAAGGCGGAAATGTCCATGATTTATTCTGGCATGAAACAGAGGATTGGAGAAGAAAAAATCTCGAGCCTTTAACAACTCGAGATTCAAAAGATGAAAACGCAACTCGAGCATGGACAATCAGTACGCCCTGGCGAAAATAATCCGTTTGCCGTATGCCGCAGGTTTGCCAGTGTGAACGCAAACGCCCTCTTCTGCCGCACCAAGGTCGCCTTCACTGTCCATTGGAATGTTGCGCGTGGTGGCTTTGGTCAGTTCCTTGATTTTCTTTTCGCTCTCAACCTCGCCGCAGTGAAAGGCGCGAACAAAAAAACCTTGTTCGATCAAATCAACAAACTCGTCCCAGGTGTCGGCGGTTTTGATTCTCGAGTTTCTGAAGGTTTCTGCTTTCTCGAGCAATGCGTTTTGGAATGCCTCGAGCTTGCCTGGAAGCCCCGCAATCGCCTCTCCTCGAGCCAGAATTTCTTTCTCGCCACCCAAACGTGATGCGAGCACAACATTGCCCGCCTCGAGATCGCGCGGTCCAAGTTCGATGCGGTACGGCACGCCGCGCAATTCCCAGTAATTGTATTTCGCGCCGTTGGTCAAGCCGTCGCGCTCGTCTATTTTCACGCGCACGCCCAAAGCTTTGAGTTCGGTTCCCAAAACCCTCGCCGCCTCGAGCATCTGATCTTGGTTTTCCTTGCGGTAAATCGGCACGATCACCACCTGAATTGGCGCAAGTCTGGGCGGCATGACCAAGCCCTTGTCGTCGCCGTGCGTCATGATGATGCCACCGATGATACGCGTGCTGATTGCCCAGGAGGTCGTGTGTGCGAAAGCCTCTTTCTGGTTTTCGTCTTGAAACTTGACCTCGAAGGCTTTGGCAAAATTTTGTCCCAGGTAATGGCTTGTGCCCGCCTGCAACGCCTTGCCGTCGCCCATCATGGCTTCGATGCTGTAGGTGTCCACCGCACCCGCGAAACGTTCACTGTCGGTTTTGCGCCCCGCAATCACGGGCATGGCGGCGTAATCCCTGGCAAAACTGCGGTAAATCTCGAGCAACCTTAACGTTTCTTCGACGGCTTCGGTGTGGCTCGAGTGGGCGGTGTGACCCTCGTGCCAGTAAAACTCGGTGGTCCGCAAGAACAGGCGCGGGCGCAATTCCCAGCGCACGACGCTGCCCCATTGGTAATGCAGGAATGGCAGGTCGCGGTAAGACTTGAGCCATTTTGCCCAACAGTGACCGATGATCGTTTCTGAGGTTGGACGCACGACCAGCGGTTCCTCGAGCAACTCGCCGCCCGCGTGGGTGACGACCGCCAGTTCAGGCGCGAAACCTTCGACGTGTTGCGCCTCTTTTTGCAAGAAGCTCATGGGAATGAACATCGGGAACGCCAACGCCTCGTGGTTGGTGGCTTTAAACTGCCCGTCGAGGATTTTTTGAATGTTTTCCCACAATGCCCAGCCGTAAGGCTTGACGACCATTGCACCGCGCACGGGACTGTAATCGGCAAGGTCGGCTTTCAGAACGATCTCGTTGTACCAATCGTTAAAGTCGGTGCTTTGTGGCGTCACGCCGTATTGGTTGGCTTTCTTATCGGAAGGTTGACTCATCAACCACAAGTCTACCAGTTGCGCATGGGTTGCATACCAGTGCCAGCCGCCACCGCAAACCCCAAGCATTGCCAATCAAGATGCTCGGGTTTTGATCGAACCAGACGGATCAAACGCAAATGAACTTTTGAAATCTCGAGTTTGTTGCATACTGAGAATGTGGTTGTCCTCGAGAAATACCAAGTCCGTTCCGAAGGTGTGTCGTTTGACGTTGTGACAGGACGCATTAAAACGCTTGACCTTGCCAACTTTGAGGTCAGTGGCTATTTTGAACTGGTTGACGGCGTACAGATTCCGCGCGGTTTGCCAGGGTTAAGAATTGAGGGCGAACTCAAACTCGAGGTCAAATCGCTCTCGAGCGTGATTGCTTCCAGCGGCAAGCGCCGTTACCGTTTTGTGGCGACCTGTGCGCCCGAGGTGGTCAGTTTGCTGGATTTGATGATGAATTCGGCGAAGCATCCAACGGTGCTTGACAACATGATGCACTGATTTTTTGTTCAAGAATTATGATTTGGGAGCAGCATGACCATGATTCGCAAAGAAGTTGAACTCGAGGCGAATGCTCAAGTGGTGATTCCTCTCGAGGTGATGCAAGCGCTTTGTTGTCAAACTGGAGACAAAATTATTTTTTTGGTCAAAGATGATGTTGTTCAAATGACAACGCGCCAAATCCTTGCAGAACGACTTCACGGTGCACTCGCCAGCACTGATGGTCGTGATTTGACCAGTGAATTGCTCGAATCCAGGCGGCTCGAAGTCAATGCCAAGCTCGAGGTTTAGAAGTCTTAATCGCAGAACAATGCTGGAAAAGCTGCCCAACTTGCGTGTCAAAGTCACACTGATCCGTTGATTTTTTGCAATCAAAAGACCCTCGAGCTTTTAAACTCGAGGGTCTTTTGTGGTCGCGTTTTTCAAGCGCGGGTTGGTGACCCCAACGGGATTCGAACCCGTGTCGCCGCCTTGAAAGGGCGGTGACCTAACCGCTAGTCGATGGGGCCAGAAGCCTCTGACCGACTGCGAACTATAACAGGCTATTTGAAAGAACTCAAGTCTTTGTGACCTGACTTGCGCTAAAGATTAAAGATTTCTCGAGCAGCACGGTATAAGCATTCGATTTGATCTTAAGTTAAAACTCGAGGTTGACACGCAAAAAACAGATTTTCATTTTACTGTCTGTAAAAAAACGTTATTTCAAGGTGAACGAGGCTGGAGATCAATATTCTCGCCGTAAATCAATGACGTTTCAAGAAATCCACAATGTCCGGCACAACACTTGGGTCAAGCGAAGCCTCAGCCGCCAAGGACACCGCCCCGATCAACTCCTCATGCTCGAGTTTGGGATAGGTTTTCAGTTCAACTTTTCCGCCTTTCTCGAGAATTTTTTGCTGCAATTCAATGCTCTGTCTGTAATCCACCGTCGTGTCCCGCATCCCGTGCTGAAGCAACATGGGTGGGTTTGTGCCATCCACAAAATTGATCGGTTGCGTTGCCGCCCAAGCACTCGGGTCTGTACCAAAAACTTGCTGTAACGCAGGCGATTGCGGAAAAAAACCTGCAATGTCATACGGACCCGCCATGCCCACCACCGCCCGAACCGCGCTGCGCTCGAGATTCACGGCTTTCAGGTACGCGGGATTGAGCGCCAGCATGGCGACAATGTGCGCCCCAGCGCTGTGCCCAGCCAAGAACACACGGTTTGGATCGCCCGCGAAATTCTGCACGTTGTCCTTCGCCCACTTGACCGCCAGTGCCGCGTCTTCTATAAAACCAGGAAACGGCGTTTCAGGTGCGAGACGGTAATTGATAATTAAGGTCACGTACCCTTCGAGCGCGAAACGTTCACCAAAAAACGGGTAAATTTCCTTGCTGCCATTGCGCCACGAACCACCGTGCACAAAAATCAAAACTGGCAAATTCGCGCCCTTGCGCGGCTGGTAAACATCCAGTTTTTGACGCTCGAGCGACCCATAAGCCACATTACGGGTGCCAATAAAATTGCGCGGCGAGACGCGGTTGTTAATCAAAGCGATGGGTGAGCAAGCGATCAGGCTCGAGAAAACCAGCAGGACAAGAAAAAAACGCTTCATGCCAGAAGTGTACGCCACAAGCGTTAGATGAATTGTTAGCTTGATATCAGGTTTGGCGGATTGGACGCGGATGGTTTGGAATTCCAGATTCCAAAGGCAAGCGTTATCCAACCAAGGGTATTGATCGTCGGAGTCAGAAAGGAATAGGTATTTGATTGAGCACCAAAGAGGGCTTCAAAAACATTTGGCAAAAGCCAACTGCACAAAACCAGCACGATCAAAGCTCGAGACACAAGCGGCATTTTGGACCAAATGATTTTTTTTGCACCAATTTCACCCGAGCGAATATCATGGCCAGAATCCCTAAGAGCGTGTTTATGAAGGGTCAAGTCTCCTCAGTATCAATCGAATATTCGCCAAATACACCCATGATTCAGTGACTTCAGGTAAACCCTCGAAATCACGCACCAACCGCCTACACCGCGTTAACCACGCCAAAGACCG
>JANXTZ010000013.1 GCA_025352125.1 Deinococcales bacterium
GAGACAGTAAATTCGCAGTTGGAATCAATGGGTATTCAACGTCTACGCGCTCGGACACGAGATGGATTTGAGATTAAGACGCATGCTTCATTGTTCGCTTTGGCAGTCACAAACGGAATGTGAACTGGCAATCAGGGTAAGCTGTAAAAATCTTGTAATCGGTTACGACAAACAATTTGGGAGAATTGCTGTGTCAGAAAAAAAACTTAACAGCTCCAAGAACCTATCAAAACACGAACTTGACCGGCGCTTGAAAGAGGCGACCATGCTCAAACAAATCGTGTCCACGGCTGGTGCTCCGCTCGAGCCGGTCACGGTTTTGAACGTGATCTGCGCCGAATTGGTCGAAGTCGTCGGCGTCGAACACGCGGGTTTCGCCCGACTGAACGACGATGGGCTGGGATTGACTGTGGTTTCAGAATTTGGTTTGCGCGGCGAAATCAATTTGGGACTGCAAATCGGGCTGGAAGGCAATGAGATCACCAAACAGGTGCTCGAGACACGCCAACCGATTGCCGTTCTGGACGCCCAGAACGATCCCAGAATGGGCGCAGGGCGCGAAGCCACCCGCGCCTACGGCTTGTCGAGCTTACTGATCGTGCCGATCATCGCTGGCGAACGGGTGGTCGGTACGCTAGGACTCGACAGTTTTGAACCCAGAGAATACAACCAAAACGAGATTGATCTGGTCGTGTCCGCCTCTAGGGCGGCAGCCCCACTTTTAGAGAACGCGCAATTGTTCGAGCGCCTGCGGGTCGAATTGGTTGAACGCACCCGCACCGAGGACGAACTTCGCCGCTCGAGGGCGCTCTATCAAGAGCTGGTCAATTCTTTGGAGGGCATCGTCTGGGAGTCCGAATTCCGCGAGGGTGATTTTGTCTGCACTTTTGTCTCGCGGCAAGCCGAACGCGTGCTGGGCTATTCGGTCGAGGAATTTCTGGGTCCAAGACTCAGCAGCGTCTGGATGAGGGTTCATCATCCAGACGATTGGGATTACATCAGTGCGCGTTTGCAACACGCCTCAATTTCGCTCGAGCCGGTCGAGGTCGAATCTCGAGCCATCGACATCAACGGCAAAATGCACTGGTTTCAGGATCGGGTCACCGCCACGCGCCTGCCTTACGGTGGGGTCCGGCTGCGCGGTTTGATCGTTGATGTGACAGAGTACAAACGTGCGGTCAGACTCGAACGGGATCGAAATTTGATTCTCGAGATGGTCGCCCGTGGCACGCCACTCGAGGATATTCTGAGGGTCATTTGTGAGATGCTGACCGCACAATTTTCTGGTGCGGCTTGCGCGATTCACCTCAACAAGGGTAGCTCTGTTTACCTGGCTGCCAGTCATTTGTTCGGTAAAGAATTTAAAGCTCTTCTGAACGACGCGGCGCAACTCAACAACCATCCCATTTTGTCTGCGGCTCAACACAATGAAGGCAGCGCAATGAGCGATCTGGAAAGCAACACGCCACTTTCAGAAGAATTTAGAAAAGCTATGGTCGAGGCAAATTTCAAATCGTCGCTGACCATACCCATCACCATCAAAAACCAGAGTGAGGGGGCTCTAAGCCTGTACTCGCCCAACTCGCTCGAGCACCATGCCCGGGCGGTTCATGCGGCGGCTGACCTGGCTGCCATCGCGGTCAACCGTCAAACCCTGATGGAACAACTCGAGTTTCAAGCCACCCACGACCCGTTGACCGAACTGCCAAACCGCTTGCTTTACCACGACCGTCTGGCGATAGCGATGGCAAGGGCGGACCGTGAAAAACACAAAGTCGGCGTGATGTACGTCGATCTGGACAAGTTCAAGCAAATCAATGACTTGTTCTCGCACGCCACGGGCGACGAGTTGCTGCGCAGCATTTCCAAACAACTGATTCAAGCCGTGCGATCATCAGATTCGGTGGCGCGATTGGGTGGCGACGAGTTTGGTGTGATCGTCTGCAATTTGGCGTCTCGGGGCGATGCCGAACAGATTGCCGAAAAAATTGCCAAAGAGGTCAAC
This sequence comes from Deinococcales bacterium, assembly GCA_025352125.1. Lineage (GTDB taxonomy): Bacteria > Deinococcota > Deinococci > Deinococcales > JAAFIG01 > JANXTZ01. The sequence continues at coordinate 2,006 of JANXTZ010000013.1, forward strand.
ACCAGCGTTCGGATTGGCAACAAAGCCCACAAGGTCACCGCCAGCATCGGTATCGCCATTTACCCCGACGATGGCACGGACGCCGATACCTTGTACCGTGTGGCTGACAGCGACATGTACCGCAACAAAGCGTTGCGTTGAAACGACCTGTCAATTCAAACGGCAATCGCCGCCGACTGCTGTCCTTTGCGGCTAAAATCGATCTCGAGAAGTTTGTAACCGTAGACATTAATCACCTTGGTGCCCTCAGGCGTCACATACTCGTGGGCGTTGCCTTCATAATTGTGCACATGCCCGTGGACGTTCAGCGCGGGTTTGTAATGGCTTAAAAAACGCCCGATCTCGAGACAGCCACGGTGCGCAAAATCCTTGCCCGCGTGCGGACCAGGTGGCGGGGCGTGGGTCAAAAAAATGTCAAACGCCCGCCCGCGCCGCAACTTCTCGAGCGCCAGTGCTGGGGCAAGTTTTGAGAGTCCAATTCTCGCCTCGAGTCCGGTGTACTGCCCGGTCCCGCCCTCGCGGTATTTTGGAGCGCCGCCCCAACCGACAATTGTTAAGCCCGCCGCGTGCACGATCCGTCCGTGCGCGGCGATACCACCGCCCGGTGCAACTTGATTTCCCAAATAATCTTTGACCGTTTCCTCGCCGTGGTTGCCATGCACCCAGACAAACGGGCAGGTCACGCGGGTTGCCACAAATTCCATGAAATAACCTGGTAAATCGCCGGCTGCCAGCACCAAATCCAGCGGCTCGAGTCCGCTCGGGAAGGTATCGCGGTAGATGTATGGATGCACCATATCAGCTACCACCAGGATTCGCTTTATCGGCATTGCGTAAATCTTAACCCAAGTTTTCAGGATTTTTTCAAGCTTCTGGTGACATTTCAAAGCCACAATGCCAATTCGGAGGCTCGAGCACACAGACCTTGGGTTATTGAGCCTCAGACTCGCATCGCAAGAGTTTAAAGGACATGGCATCCTTGTTTGAATCCGATTTTCACCCCCCTTTAAACCAAAGCTTTTCACATCGCGAGCACCCCTCAAAACGCTGCTCGAGCCTAAATTTATTTGGTAATACCAACGCTGACAAAAGCGGCTCATTACCCTCAGCGAAAACGCACACGCCTTTGACAATCTTCACCGTAATCTGGGTTATGCGAATTTTGAGCTTAACAGTATGGCTGAGCCTTGGACTGGGTTTTGGCGCGTGCAGCGGCACGACCCCTCCGATTAACAACGTAACGCTGGTCAAATGGTCTGAGGCGAGCACTTGGGCGTCAGGCAAAGTGCCACTCGCTGGCGAAGCCGTCGAGATTCCGACTGGCAAAAACGTTTTGTTGGATGTCAGCGCCCTCAATCTTGGTGATGTGACCATCAACGGCACACTCAAATTTTCCGACCAAGACCTCGAGCTGAGTGCAACCAGCATCATGGTGCACGGCAAACTCGAGGTTGGCAGCAGCGATCTGGCGTTCCAGCATCAGGCGGTCATCACCCTGAACGGTTCGGATCAAACCCTGAACCCCATGAACATGGGCACAAAATTGATTGGCGTGATGGGCGGGCAACTCGAGCTGCACGGGGCTTCAAGGGGAATTCCGTGGACCAAATTGAGTGCCACCGCCGCCAAGGGCGCAACTACAATTACTTTGAATGGCAATCCTGGCTGGCGCGTGGGCGATAAAATTGCGATAGCCTCAACCGATTTCGATCCCGCCCAAGCCGAAGAAAGTGTCATCACCGCCGTGAGCGGCAACACGGTCACGCTGGAAAAGGCGCTGGCATACATGCACTACGGCGAAATGCAAACCATCGCCGGCACAAGCCTCGACGAACGCGCCGAGGTGGCGCTGCTCTCGAGGAACATACGCATTCAAGGCGACGATGCCTCGAGCGCGTCTGGGTTTGGGGGGCACATCATGGACATGGGCAGCGGTGCGATGCACGTCGAAAACGTCGAGCTGTTCCGCATGGGACAAAAACAAAAAGTTGGGCGTTACCCGATTCACTGGCACATGATGGGCGACAACGCGTCAGGTTCGTATCTGAAAAACTCGAGCATTCACAACACCTTCAACCGTTGCGTCACGATTCACGGCAGCAACAACGTCCTGATCGAGAACAACGCCGCGTTCGACGCCATTGGACATTGTTACTTTCTCGAGGATGGCGCGGAAACGGGATTGGTCCTCGATCACAACCTTGGGTTTTTGACCAAGCGTCCCAAAGCTGGCGAGGAATTGCTGCCCACCGACACCAACCCAAGCACCTACTGGATCACCAACCCAGCCAACACGTTTCGCAACAACGTCGCGGCTGGCTCGCAAGGCATTGGATTCTGGATTGCCCTGCCGGACCGCCCGATGGGACTCTCGAGCGTCGATAAAGTCGCCAGCAATGCCAACATTTACCCAAGACGCACGGCGCTCACCGAATTTAGCGGCAACATTTCGCATTCGAACGACAACCGTGGTTTGGATGTGGACAACGGACCAAATCCAAATTCCACACCAAAGCCGATGGCGAGCGAAACCACCTATTACCAAGCTCGAGTCAATCCAGTACCGCCAGGCAAGGACGCCAACGGCAACACCCTGCCCGATTCGGCAGTGGTGGAAAACGCTATCAGCAATTTCACGGCGTATAAAAACCGTGAACGTGGCGTCTGGTTGCGCGGCGGGCATTTGCACCTGAAAAACGCCTCGTTGGCAGACAACGCGATTGGCGCGACCTTTGCCGCCAATGAAACGATGGTCGAAAACGCAGTGATGATCGGCGAAAGCGCCAACATGGGTCAAAAAGCCTATGCAACGCAACCCGTCGGACTCGATGGGCGCAGCCTGCCTCAACCTTGGGATGCCAAATTCCCGATTCGCGGTTACGAGTTTTACGATGGCAAAGTCGGCGCGATGAACACCACCTTCGCCAATTATGTGCCCAACGCCCAACGCGGCGCGAGTGGCTTGAGTTATTTGCGTTTTACAGCCTTTGACATTTCACCAAGCAATTACTCGAGCAACCTGAGTTTTAACAATGCCAACGAAGTCTTCTTCGAGGACCACGCCATTCCCACCACGCCAACCAGCGACGATGGCTCGGACGGTTATCGGGCAGCCGTGTTCAACGATTTGGATGGCAAATTGACAGGCACGGCTGGACAAAGCATCGTGGTCAACAACCCGTTTATCATGGACGGCTGCACCGCCAAACCAGCCTGGAACGCCAGCATTTGCAACCTCGAGTATGGACGGTTTTACTTCAACAACCTCGATGCCACCGCCTTAGAGCTGAGTCCAGTCAGCATGACCCGCAACGACGGCGCGAAACCTGTGCATCAAATGTGGGGCGTGCCGAACGGTGCCGTCAACGAAAACTTTCAAACCACCATCATCAACAAACGCAGTTACAGCCTGTCCCCAAACGGCGCGATGCCAGGTCACTCGAGGGTCGAATTCAGGGATCGTAAAGCTGGCGATTGGTTGCTGGTCAGCATTCCTTGGACGGCGGGAACCTTGAAGATTTACCGCGATTACTGGATTGACAACCGCAACCTGCTGACTGCCGCCACCAGCCTGAGCGACCTGAACGCCTCGAATGGCGAGAGGTACCTGCTCGAGAATGGCACGTTAACCTTTAAATTTCAGATCAAAGCCGCTCGAGATTGGACGGTTTTGGACGTTTGCCAAACCGATCTGTGCAAGTAAAAAATCCTGTAGGAGTTTAACCCACACAATTCCCAAAGCTTGACAGGTACAGTAAGAACATGCCTGTCTTTAGCTCTGGAAACATCAACTTGACTTACACGCTCGAGGGTAATCTGACCGCCCCTGAAACCATCATTTTACTGCACGGCGAGCTTGCGGACTCGAGCAGTTGGGTGCATACCATCAAGGCTCTGGAAGCCAAATACCGAATCTTGAGTTACAACCGTTTGCCAAAAGCTGACATGAGCCTGGAGCATCATCTCGAGGAACTGGTTGCCCTTGTAAACCACCTCGAACTCGAGCAATACCATGTGGTCGGACATTCTGGCGGCGGCATTCTGGCGTACCGTCTGGCTGCCAAATTCCCTTTGCGCAGCCTCAGCCTGACCCTGGCAGATTCGCTGGGCAGGTTGGACGCGGTGCTCGAGATCAAAATTCGCAGTGTGCTCGAGGCGTTGAACCTTGGCGGCAGCGCCCTGGCGTTCATGGTGGCGATGCCCTGGCTTTGGGGCGCACATTACCTCGAGTATTCACGGGATCACTTGGAACACTTAAAAACCTTGGCTGGCAGCCGCGATCCTGCCCCGACCAGAATCGCGCTCGAGTCGATCTTGCAATTCGGCGATCAGCGCAAACACCTGCGAGCCATCGAATGCCCCGTTCTGGTGATGGTTGGCTCGGACGACAACCTGACCCCGATGCGTTACAGCCACGAGATCGTCGAATGGGTCAAACCAGGCTTGGGCGTGCTGGTCACGGTTTCTGGCGGCGGTCACAACGCGCCGCTCGAGTGTCCAGACGAATTTAATCGGGTTCTTTCAGGATTTCTGACGCGTTATCAAGACTTTAAGGCGGGAAATGGTTTTGACGATGAACTCGAAAATGATGAACCCGAGGATGACGGCGCGGAATACCACGATTTTAACGAACTCGAGCGTTAAATCAAGCCTTCCAGCACATCATCATCCACCAACCAAGTTTCCTCTGTTTTGATCGCCTTGCCCTCGAGCACAAGTTTGTTCAATTCGCGTTCGACATTTTGTTGAACGCGCCTGAGCGGTAAAGCCTCCGGTTTTTTCTCACCTCGAGCCGCCAGCAAACGCCGATGAAAGGCAGGCAACGCCTCGATACCAATGCGTTCCTCGAGGTCTGTCCAATTTGTTTGTGAATTCATAACTCGAGTTTACGCCAATTGGTGTGAATCATACTCGAACAAACCAGAAATTTTTGTTAGGATCAAACCATGCGTGAACCTTCAGAACCCGAGATTTCAACGCCTAAACCTGGCGGCATCAGCCCAACCCTGACAGGCTTGCTGGGCGTGGTGGCAGGATTGATACTGGGCTTGGTGCTGGGTATTGTCACCTCGAGCAACAGTAAAATCACGGCAGGATCACCAACCATGCTCAAACCCATCGTGATTGAAACCACCGTGAACGGGCAACGCATTCGGGTGGTCGGCAAACCGATGGGTGATGTCTCGGGAAGCTCGAGGTACAGCATCGGCAATCAAAACGCCAAAATCACCATGACCGAATTCGCCGATTTTAAATGTGGTTATTGCCGCCAGTTTGCCACCCAAACTTTGAAGCAAATCAAAACAGAATTCATTGACTCTGGCAAGATTCGTTTCGTGTACCGCGACATGATTACGGTTGGCGGCAACGAAGCCCTTCGGGCTGCCAGCGCCGCCGCCTGCGTTTTTGAGGCTGGCTCAACACAGTATTGGGATTTTCACAGTCTGCTGTACGGCGCTGCCCATGATTCTTGGGCGAGTTTGACTGGCTTGACCTTGGACAACAAACTGGTCGAAATTGCGGGCGGCGTGGGCGCAAACGCGGGCAGTGTCAAAACCTGCCTCACCGCCCAAAAGTACCTCAGTCAAGTCCAGATCGACAACCAACTCGGGGCTGACCTCGAGCTTGGCGGTACACCCGCCTTTGTGGTCGGCGGTTACTTTTTCTCGGGCGCATTGCCACTCGAGGCTTGGCGAGAGGTTTTCAAGGCTCTAGGCGTTGCCTGAAACTGCTTCAGGTTCAACCTCTCGGTGCTCGAGCAGTCCTGTCAGAACTCCGCCCAGCAAAAATATGTACATTGAAAGATACAACCACGCCAACAACAACAAAAACCCCGCCAGCAGACCATACGTTGCCTGAAAATTGGCAACTGGGGTCAACCAGCCCAAACTTTGCCGCGCCAACTGCCAGACCAACGCCGTCGGGACTGCCGCGATCAACGATGCCCTCCAGCCTGGCGTGTGGGCGGGCAAGAAGCGGTAAGAGAGGGCAAACAGGATCAGCGCCCCCAGAAGTGGCAGCAGGATGCTCGAGGCACTTCTCAGGATGCCCAGCGCGGGAATGCTGCCCAAGCTCGAGAGGACCGTGCCAACCAGCATCAACAGCAGCAGCAACGGACCCAAGGTAAACACGCTGACAAACGCCACGACACGCTGCATGACCAGATTGCGGTTGCGCTGCCCAGGGATGGCTTTGGTGAGCGCACCCTGCAAGACCGTAAAAAAACCGCTTGCCGCCCAAAACAATGCCAGCAATCCAATCGCACCCGTCGCGCTTGCGTTGGCTTGAAAACGCAACAACACCGAGACTTTCAGGTCTTTTAAGGTATCGTTCAGCAAATCCGCCGCACTCGGGAACGCCGTGCCGATGCTGTTTTGCATGAACTCGAGCACCTGGGTTTGCAACTCTGGACGGGCTTGAAGCGCGAAACCAAAACCCGCCACCGCCAGCAACAACAACGGAAACAAACTGAATGTCGCGTAATATGCCAGCGCCGCCGCCAAAATCGGCACCTGCGCCTCAATGACTTTTGAAATAAAGGCTGTCACCAGCAGTTTCAGACTCAACATTCGCTTTGAGATCATTTCAGCGTTGCGCTCGGACTCGAGGTGTGGATGTCTTGCTGGTTTTTGCCGCCCTGGGTTGACTCGAGCGCCTCAGGAAAAACCCGATCACACTCGAGAGCACAATGGCAATCGCACCGCTGAGAAGGGAGTACATCAGAAACCTCGAGCCGAGTGGCAAGGTCAAATTCGGGTCTAACTTGCTGCGCAAGGTCACCAGCGCCACCACGGGCAAGGCAAAACCGATAAAACTCAAACCCACACCCAAAAAACCTGGTTCAGTGTGGCGCAACAACAACGCCGCCCACAGGCTGCCAACCACCAAAGGGAACAACTGAACCCAGTGACCAGTCGGGTCATTGAACAAACCCACCACCAGCAACAAACCCGCCGCGTAACTGAACCAGCGTCCGCCAAAGGCATCGACCAGGAAGACCGTTAAACAAGCCACCAAAAAACGCTGTGGGAACGGCGTGACGACAAACATCGCCGCCGCACCCAAAGCGGCAAGCATCAAACCCGAAAACCACGCGGCAAAACTCGAAGGCATCAGGGACACTTTACCGTGAAAATCAGAACTTTAAACAATCGCTATCGACTGTTCAAAAACCTCAGTCATGCCAGAAACGCCAATCACGCGCTCGAGCGTCTCGAGGAAACGCGCATAATAGGCTGGTCGCGCCGCCTCGCCCATCAAACCAAGACGCCAGATTTTACCCGCTGTCTCGCCCAATCCACCTGTGATGATGACGTTCTGCTCGCGCAAACTGGCACGGACTTTGACATCGGAAAGGTGTTCGGGCAGTTTAACCGCCAAGACTGTCGGCAAACGTTCAGCTTCAGGCACGAATGCCTCGAAACCTGCCACCGCCAAGGCTTTTAAGGTCGCATCGCCGACCAACTGAACACGCCTGGCTCGAGCCTCCATCCCCTCATCAAGCGCCGCCTGCAACGCCGCATCGAGCGCGTAATGCAGTTGCACCGCCACGGTGTGGTGGTACTCACGGCGATCCCAGTACGCCCGCAATCCCTCAAGATCGGCATACCAGAGCGGAACTCGAGTCTTGCGGTTTTCGACGCAGGCAATTGCCGCCGCGCTGAACGCCACAGGCGCAACCCCTGGGGGCGCACTCAGGCACTTTTGCGAACCCGTGTAGGCGTAATCAATGCCCCATTCGAGCATCTTGTACGTCATCATGCCCGCCGTTGTGACCGCATCGACGGTGACAAGTGCACCGTGTCCCTTGGCGAGTTTGGCAATCTCGACGGCAGGATTGAGAACCCCAGTGCTCGTCTCGCCGTGCACCACCGCAACCAGCTTAAATGGTTGCTTCTCGAGCGCCACCTTCACATCCTCGAGCTTGATTGCACGCCCGATTGAAGCCGTCACCAACGTCACCACCGCGCCAACGCGCTTGCACATTTCCGCCATGCGAAAACCAAACTCACCGTTCGCACACACCAAAACCGCATCCCCAGGCTCGAGCAAATTGTAAAACCCAGCCTCCATGCCAAGCGAACCCGTCCCCGCCAACAAACACGTGAACGCATCAGAACCCGCACCGTACAACTCGAGCAGGTTCTTCTGAATTGTGGCATTGATCGCAAACACGTCAGGGTCCATGTGACCCCGCATTGGAAACGAGAGCGCTCGAGCCGCATGGGGTTCGATGGGCGTGGGACCAGGGGTTAAGAGCAATTGTTCGATCATGTTCATGGGGTTTACCTCGAGACTCGAGAATTGGGAATTAAAGGCATAAAAAAACTGACCACAGACAACAGGCAGTCCAGAACAAACCCTTAAAGGGTCAGCTCTGGACTATCTAGCTCGCGCAGTCAGTTTCACTGATACTGAGTGTGGCACAAAAAACGCTGACGCGTCAAGTCAAACCATCCCCCGAGAAGGGGTACGCACATTCACCAAATTCAAATAAAGTCAGACTCAGAACAACCCTCGAGTTTTAAAACTCGAGCAACGGAGGATGGAATGAAGAACAGTTTGGGGTTTAAAAGCTCGAGTCACCCGCAACAAGGCATTGCGCTGGTGACAGTTTTAATCATGCTTGTTTTGATGGTTACACTGGTTTCAGTGACCAGTTTGTTGGCGCTCAGTAACCGACGTTCTACCGCCGATACGATTATTACCGCACAAGCCCAGTACGCTGCCGAAGCAGGCATTGAAATGGCACTGAAACGGGTGTATTGGGATCCTTACACCAACTGGAAAGCATCAGGGGATGCTTTGGTTTATAATACATCTACGGCTGATCCAAACGATTATGTTGATTTTGATACTTGTGCTTATAAAAAATGGCTAACTGGGATTGGATTCGGTGCTTCTGACGCCGATTTGACAGCCAACAATGCTGCAAGCTGCCCATACGTCAATTTTGCCAATGCCGCAACAGGTTCTCCATTTCCAGGGTTAAAAAACAATTCAACAGTTAATCTTAGCAGTTCAGACAGTGGCGCGATTGCACTGCAACAAGGCATTTATGACATTTCGATTCAGCGCCAAGACACCCCAACAGGCGACATCAATTTGCTGATGCGTTCTGTTGGCAAGGTCAAAGATTCGGCGGGCAATACAGTGGGGCAGCGGGTTCTCAGTCGAACCCTGAAAATTGCGGGTGATCCTTACGAGGGAGATCGTTTTGCAATGCTGACCACAGCAGCAAACTGCTCGTTCTGTCATTTGCAAATTGATACCAGACAACGTGCATTGTCAACCACTGGAACGTTTGATCGGGCAAGAATTGGTTTTACATCAACCGCAACCAATTTGGATTTCGCCGAAAAAGCTGGTGCAGACGTAGTCGTTTATGGCGGAATGTACGTTCGTGCCGATCTGGCTAAAGTATCAACCCATGGTTTTTCTGCAGGTCAATTTGCACGTTTTGCTCAACAAAAAGATGGCAAAACCAAAGCTGGTACCAACAGCAATTTGGTAAACTCGAGTACAGATGCCACACTGAACCCAAGTGGAGATTATGCCTTTGATGGAAATACTGCCAGCTCGTTTTACACAAATAGTGTTTGGGACGCACGAAAACTTCTGGGCGCAACCGCCACAGCAACAACCGATCCAAAGGGCGGAGCAAATCGTGCCAACGGTGTCTTTTACCATAACTATCCCACCAAAGCCCAAGTCGATGATCCAGCCGGTGTTTACAACGGGAAGTGGCCTGACGGCGCATTGCCCGACGAATTTCCAGCGGCAATTCCAGATGGTGGTGATGGTCAAATCTCTGACGCAGACTGGACTGCATTTGTCAATACTGCACCATACGGTCGTCTAGAAAGCGTCAATGTCGCCGCAAGTGGTGCAACCACACCTGTCTTTTACGGTGTCAGAAGACCAACTTCTGCAAATATCGCCCCCGCAATTCCCTGGACGTATGACCCAATCGCTGCCAACAACATTGTGGACACAGGTGCGGTTTACACTGCGGCGACGTTGCAAGCCACACCCGCCAATTTTCAAAGGTGGTGGATTACCCAGGCGCTTGCATCCCCAAACAACCGTGATTTCTTGCCGACAACACCGAGCACAGGTGGCGCAACGCAATTGCCCTTTAACGTAACTGCGACAACAAATGCTTACCAAAATAACTTTTATGTCAATTATAACCCTACAGGAACAGGCACACTTTCCTTGGCTTATTGCACTGGCGATGTTTTTGCTGCTGCATATGTTGCCACCCCTGCCCTTGGTAATGCACGCAGTAACTTACAGCAGTGCGCTCGGGGGCAGTACGCCGCGACCCTGGCAAATTTTGTCACCGCCCAGAATGGCAACAGTTTACAAAGCGTTTCTTTGGCTAACATTGGAAGCAATGTTTGGTTTCCGCAAACCAGCAATACCGCTATGAACGACCTGATGTCTGGAACTTACTCCGGTCGGACTGGTTCTTTTGATGGCAATTTGATCATTGATGCGGGCACACTTTCGGGCGGGCGACGCCCAATGAAACTGACCGGTACGATTCTGGTTAATGGTGACTTGGTGATTCGCGGCAAAGTATTGGGCAACGGACGCATTGTTGCTCGAGGCAATATTTATGTTGTTGGCGACCTGGTATATGCCTGTGACACCACTGGGACACCATGTACAAAGGCTCAGTATGCTGCGGGAACAGATTTGCCCCGTCTTGCACTGCTGGCAGGTGGAAATATCATTGTCGGTGATTACGATGGACCCGATTCGCGCATGAACAATTCCAACCGCGCATTTGACTTAACCAATGACCAAACTGGGCGCAATCAGGTTCCAAACGCAAACGTAGCTTGGGATTACTGGAACGTTCCTGGCAGCACCGGTCGTCCCGCTAGAGCCAGCGCACCAGCGGCAGCCGTTAATGATCAATATGCCACCCTCACTGCGGGGAACAACCTGAGTGCTACAAATCCCAACGGCAATGGCGTGGTCAATTTTAATGGACATGCTGGTTTCCTCACCCGTTCGCTCGAGGACCCCAACAGCCGTGCTTCCAACAAACAGGTTTTCAAGATGTCTCCTTTTGGCTACATTATCGGTCCGGCGGGAAATTCAGAACTTTACGAAAACGGTGGTGCCAGTTTTGTGAACGGCACAGGTGGAATTGCCGCTGCATTGTCCAAGAATGTTAGTCCGTTATATCCAACAAATGGTCCTTTCAAACTTGGCGACAAGACAACTGGTTTGGTGGCTGGCGCTGGTTATCCCGCCGCCCTCGGTTGTGGGACTTCGGTCAACATGCCAGTACGGCGTTATGTGTTCAGTGCAACTGCCAGCGGTTTAAGCGTTAATCCAAATGGTGCTGCGCAACTTCCCACAGCCCCGTTCAACTTTTCGTTCTGGTGCGCCCCAGCAGGTCTTACAGGTACTTCTTTTATTCGGCAAAGTGGTACGATCACGAACGCCGCAGCTCCCAACGCCCGAACAGACGCCTGGATGAGCGTGAATGCAAACGACGCTGCTGTAGACAACAATCAGGGACTAACGACGGGCTGGCTTGGTGGTGTGCTCAGGGATCAGGCTGGCAACCCCGTTCGCGGCGACCTGAGTCAAACCAGGCTTTTGAAATTGATGTGGCTTTCAACGATGGAAGGCGGACGCGCCCAAGGTCCACTTCGCACAGATGGTATTTTTTACTCGGCAAACGCCATTGCCAATATCCTGCGAAGCGGGCAAGATGCTCGACCAGGTACGCAATCGAGTACGCAATCCCGTTGGGTTCATATTGGTTCGGTCATTGCATCTGAATTGGGATTCTTAACAACCTCCAGCGACGGTGTCGCCAATGGCGGAGATACCTCGGGAATGGATTTTTCTGTAAAGCGCAACACCTTGCTTGATTTCACTCCTGCCACAGGCACACCAGCCAGTACGAACGGAACGTGGGGTGCTGGCTTCGCAATTCTTTTTGATGATCGTTTGCAAGGCTTTTTGCAAGTCACCAACACCAACCGTGTCAAGATACGCCGTACAGGTATTTATGCACAGGTGGGGGTAACCAGATGAACCAAGGATTTACATTGATGGAAATGCTGGTTGTGATTGCTGTCATTGGTATTCTGACTGCCATTGGATTTGTATCTTTAGATAATTACCGTGCAATATTGCGGATTCGTGAGGCACAAACACAATTTTCGCAAGACCTCGAGAAAACCAGACAGTTATCAAGGCGACTCAGTGTCAATTTGACTGTCAAAGTCAATACCACAACAAACATTTATGAAATGTATGCCCTGAAATCTGATGGGACCAAAGACACTTCATTGCCATCAATTGGTCCATTTTCTTTGCCTGTTGGCACACAATTTTCTTCTGCACCATCGCTAGACCCTACATTTCGTGGACCATTTGGAAGGGTACAAGCTATTTCACCATGTTATGCTGTAAAAATTTCCAATCGAGCTCCATATGCCGAAATTACTTTACTTGGCGTCACTGGAATTGTGGTTTCAAGACCCATCAAGAAAACGGGGGTTCCCTGTGCGTAAACATGGATTTACACTTGTAGAAATGCTCGTCTCATTGGTGTTGCTTGGTGTGGTGTTGCTTGTCACCTCTGGTTTGGTTTTACCACTTCGTCTCACGAAAACCGCCTCAAATGAAACTGTTGGAGCTGCCATTGCACAGTCGTACCTCGAGGTGCTTAAAAACAAATGGCTTGATGATACAAAATACCAGAACATGACATTACCTGTTGTCTGTGCCAAGAGTGATACCATAACCGTTGGCTGTGACATTCGGATTGACACCGGTTGGACATTACAAATAAAGCCAACAATTAGTGCTGCTTGGACGGCAACCCAAACGCTCCGCCAAGTGGTTATTGAAGTGACCACGATAGAAGGTAAAATTATCCCATTTTCCACATTGGTGGCAAAACCATGAAAAAAATATCTAACGATGGATTTTCATTGCTCGAGTTGGTGATTGCCATGGCTATCTTTGGCGTTATTACATTGGCACTCATGGAAATATTTATCAGTTCTAATAAAATCAGCACTTTGGTTAGCAATCAGGCAACACTTCAACAAGAATTACGCAATTCTGGTAATTTGATTGTTGATGAAGTGCAAAGGGCAATTTATATTTATCCGCCCTGTGGTGTGTATTCATTTACAGTTGCTCCGGTTTTGAAACCAGGTTGCACCGCCGCCAGTTTCCCAAGCACCGCCGCCACGCAAGAAACAAGCAAAATGTACGTGGGGTTTTCAAGGATTCCAATTTTTAGTTCGGGCAACAGAGGTCAAAAACCCACCGGTGGTTATGCTTGGGAAGTTGGAGACAATACAGCCCCGTTTCTTGCCATGATTGTTAGCCCAACTCGTCCTTACAATCAGTGTGCTGTTAATCCTCCAGAAAATCAAAGTGGCGGCTGCTATGCTTTTGTCGCATATTATGCTGTCCGTCGGCAACAGGTCACTCGAGGCTATAGTGGTAATGCTACAAATGGTGCAACTGCCGATGATTTACTCGAAGCAGACGCAAGTAACGATAATCAATGGGTTATTATGGAATACCGTCGTAACTTAGACCAATCGATGCGTGATTATTCTTCATATACAAGTTTCTTAAACAATGCTCCTGTTCTTGGTGTTGGCAACTTTATAAACAGTGGAAATACACTTCGCACCTTTGGAATTGGCGATCTGAGTATGCCTGCAATGCGTTGGTTTGATGCAGGTTGCGACATGGATGTCACATCAACAGCCGTCTACGCTGTTCAAGATCCAAATCCTGCCAATTGGAATTGTGATACTGATACTGGGTTGGGAGGTGGAGTACAACTTCCCAGTCCAACATCTGATCCTCAGCAAGCAAATCAATTGTCACTCAATTCGTTGCCAGCACTTGGCAAAGGGGTAACAGACCCGAATCAGCTTGCACTATTTGCTGCCAAAATGACGGCAATTACCCTTTGGGTAGTGAATGCCACTCAGGGCACCGCCAAGATTTTGGTTGACAACATCGAACCCAACGGCTTCAGGATTGATTTTCCTGATGCTTCAACTGATCCTCGTGGTGCTACCGAAGTGCATTTGACATTGCAAGGTGGTTTAATCCGAGGTGGTACGAAAGCCATCTTCCCCGCAACACCCCTCGAGTTTTTTGGCAGCCCTCGTAATATTTCACCCTGAAAATATTTGGACTCGTACAAGCATAAGCTTTGTGAATCACCGATCATTTGATCGGTGATTTTTTCTTTAATCTTGAGGAGTATTTGCTCTTTTGAGTATTATGTGTATAATACTCACAAACATCACCCCAGAACCTCGAGTCAAACCAAACCTCGAGAACCCAAAGCACACGGGGTCAAGGAGGCTTTCATGATTCAACTCGCCGCCAACTGGAGCACCGCCCTCGAGAAACTTTTGCGCAAAATCAACCCACCGCTCGATTACCTGAAAATGCCGCTCGAGCGCGAAGCCAGATTAAGCCTGAACGCCGCCCGAGCCTTGCGTCCAGTCTTGTTGCACGGCTGGGGCGGCTTTTACCGAGTCGGAATGCTCGAGATTTCCCAACCTGGAGTCTTGCTGGATTTGGTGCAGACCAGCAGCACGCCTTACATCAGTGTGCATTTGGATGTTCAAACCGAGGATTTTGAAACGCCGATCACCAGGGAATTGGCGCTGGAGCGCGTGGTGAAAAGCGTCACAGCTTTGAAAGAATTGACCAGACTCGAGGTGCTGCTCGAGAATGTTGCACATTACGCCTGGAGTGAACGCCCAAGTTTTGTGACCGACCCAGCCTTTATTGCGGATTGTTTGGAAAATTCACAGGCTGGTTTCTTGCTCGATCTGGCTCATGCGCGGGTCAGCGCCTACCACCGTGACGAGGAGGCTCGAGATTACATCAATGCCCTGCCACTGGATAAAGTCAAAGAAATCCATGTTTCTGGCGCGAGGCTCGAGGCGGACGGACTTCGTGACCGTCACTTGCCGCTCTCAGAACTCGATTATATTTTGCTTGAAGAAGTCATTGCCAAAACGCCAAATTTGAAGGTTTTGACGCTCGAGTACGGCGGGATTTCGGACATGGGCAAGACCAACGATGGACGCGAAATTCGGATTCCGCGCAACGACCCCAGCGCCCTGCTCGAGCAACTTGGACGGCTGGACACGCTGCGAAAACGGGCTTCGGGCGTCTTGCGCCAAGCGCCGACCTTGCCTGCGGGTTGGCATCTCGACAAACGTTTTAACCTGCCACCGAGCGAGGAGTTGTCTCAGGGCAGCATTCAAGCTTTGGGGTATTAAAATAATGGCATGTACGATATTCGTCCCGCCAGCAAAGAGGATGCCGCCATCATTGCCGTTCAACGTCGCAGAATGTTTTTGGACATGGGAAAACCCGACGATGCCAAAATGCAAGCCATGCTGACCTCGTTTTTGCCTTGGGTACGGGATGCCATCGCCGACGGCAATTACTTGGGAATGCTGGCAACCAATGTGCATCAGGTGACGGCTGGCGCGGGAATGTTGTTGCGCGAGGCTGCACCGGGTTGCGGGGACACCAGCACCACCCGAGCCTACATTTTTAATGTTTACACCGAACTTGAGCACCGTCGGCAGGGTTTGGCGCGGCAATTGATTCAGGCGCTTTTGGAGGAAGCCAAATTGCGCGGGATTAAATCTGTCAGTTTGCACGCCACCGAAGCGGGCAAGAACTTGTATTCAGAATTGGGGTTTGAAACCTCGAATGAAATGCGATTGATCCTCGAACCATAAGGTACTATTGCCCATGGACTCCATTTGGAAACGGTATGCACGGTTGTTGGTGGATTATTCGGTGAGTGTTCAAGCAGGCGAGTACGTGGTTGTGAACAGCACACCCAAAGCCCAGGAGTTGGTGCTCGAGATTTACCAGCACATCCTCGAGCTTGAGGCTTTTCCGGTTGTGAACATTGCCCTGCCTGGAATGCTTGAAAGTTATTTTAAGTACGGTCAAGACTTGCATTTTGATGCACCAAACGAGTTTGAAAAATTTGTGGGCAAACGAGCCGATGCGCTGATCAACATTGGCGCTCCTGAGAACACAAGATCACTCTCGAGCATTGATCCATTGCGTCAACGCCAACATGCGATTGCGCGGCAAGAAATTCAAGCGCATATCTTAGGCAATGTGAAATGGATGGCGTGTCAATTCCCAACCGATGCGCTGGCGCAGGAGGCGGGCATGAGCTTGCGCGATTACACCGATTTTCTGGTGAAAGCCGTCGGAATCGAGCACGATAAACCCAACGAAATCTGGAATGAGCGCGGGCAGCGTCAGGCAGAACTGGTCACAAGATTGACCAAAGCCGACAAGCTCGAGATTCGGTCTGAGCATACCAATTTGACCATGCACGTCAAGAACCGAATTTGGATCAATGACGATGGAAGGCGCAACATGCCAGGCGGCGAGGTGTTCTCTGCGCCAATTGAAGACAGCGTGAACGGCACAGTTTATTTTGACATTCCTGCCATCGCCCAGGGACGCGAGGTGCGCGGCGTGAAGCTCGAGTTCAAGGATGGTTTGGTGGTAAACGCCAGCGCAGAAATTGGTGAGGCATACTTGCACAAGATGCTCGAGACGGACGCCGGTTCAAAACGACTGGGCGAGGTTGGCATTGGCACAAATTACGGCATTGCTCGAGCGACGGGCAGCATACTGTTCGACGAGAAGATGGGCGGCACGATTCACCTGGCGCTCGGACGGACGTACACGCAAAGTGGCGGGCTGAACCAGAGCGCCATTCACTGGGATTTGATTGCGGATTTGCGCAACGGCGGACAGTTGATTGCAGACAATGAGATTATTCAGGACAATGGTAAGTTTACGGGCGTCGATCTCGAGTTTTGAGGCTCGAGCTTAAGGCGCTAACCCAAGCGCGACAAACTTCTTGTTCTTGGCTTGAATCGCCACAAACGGACGACCCACCACGTCGCCATTCGCATCAAATTTGATCGGTGCGGTCACGCCCTCACCTGGTTTGGTGCGAAAGGTATCCAAACCGTCCTTGACGGGATGCAAGCTGCCTTTGGGCGCTCGAGCGAGCGCCTCGATCATGGTGCGCATGGCATCGTAGGCTTGCATGGCGTTGGCGTTTGGCGTGCCGCCACCGAACAGCGCTTCAAACTTTTTGGTGAAGGCTTTGGATTTCGGATCGTTTAAGGTCGAATGCCAGAACGTCGTGACAATCACGCCCTCGACGGTATCGCCGCCCTGCTGGAACAAATCCTGTCCGTAAGCACCGTCGCCCGCAAAAACCTCACGTTTTGGATAACCCGCCTCGAGTTTGGTGAAGGCGGCAACGTCATTGGTGTAACCGCTGATGAACACGGCATCGACGGCATAATTTCCGACGGTGACTTGCGTTATTTTGTTCAGTTCAATCTTGAACGGACTGATTGCCAGGTTGATGTTCTTCGCCTCGAGCGTGAACGCATCGGCTAGACCTTTGGAGTACGCATCGTTTTCGTCGAACAAGACCGCCACATTTTTGTGACCCCTTGCCTTCACCAGCCGCGCCAGACTTGCGCCCTGCTGATTATCGCTGGGGGCGACACGGTAAATGTATTCGCCAGCCAAGGATATCTTTGGGTTGGTGGCGGCGGGGGCAAGCACTGGCAAGCCAGAATTGTAAACCGGCGCAGCCGCCAGCAGCGTGCTCGAGGAATACGGTCCGACCACACCGAGCACCGATTTGTCCTCAATAAAACTCGAGGCAACGTTTAATGCGGTGGCACGGTCTGCCGCGTCGTTCAAGACTGAAATGTTGATTTTTGAGGTTACACCGTTCTTTTTCAGACCGCCAGCCTTGTTGATGTCGTTGACCGCCAGAAATGCACCCTGCAAGAACGCTTCGCCAACTTGTTTGAGGTTGCCCGTGAGCGGAGCGCTGATGCCAAAACTGACGGTTTTGACCCGTGTGAGTTCATTTAGCGCCCGTTCTCGAGCAAATCTGGTCAGGGCATCGGTTGGGGTTTTTGCCAGGACCACATTGGCTGCTGTCACCACTTCTCCCCATCGTTTATCCTTGACCAATTGCCAAATGGCAGCTTGTTCGGCTTTCGCAAATTTCGTGGGGTTAATTTCAATGGGACTCGGAGGAGTGATCGGCAACGTTGACGCTGGTGAGTTTGGAGTTGGTGAGTTTGGAGTTGGTGTGTTTGGAGTTGGTGATGTCGGCGTGGTGACAGGACCCGAGATGGCAGGTTCAATTCCGGGCAAGTTCAACTGCCCCCTCGAGTACGCCGTGTAGACCAGATAACCTGCAAAAAGGATCAACACCAATGGAATCAAAATTCGGTAGTTCATACTTTACTGTACGCGATACTCGAGCATTTCGTTTCAAATTCAATCAAGTCAAAACCTCAGCGCGTTTTGCTCGGCACGTTTTCCAACAAGAATTTCTCGAGCACCAAGATGTGAAGCTCGAGGTCACCAACGTAAATGTGTTCTTTGGTGGTGTGCGCCAAATCTTGGTTGCCAGGTCCAAAACCGATGCAGGCAATGCCCGCGTGGTGCAGGTAACGACCATCGGTGGCAAAATTCCAAACGCCAGGTTCGAGCGCGTCGGGGTCAAACCCGAGCAAGGTTTTTTGCAGCGCGAGCACGTCTGGCTGGTCGGGTTCGGTGTAAAACCCAGGATTTTTGATGCCGTGTGCACCGCCCTGCCAGTCGTCGTAACTCGAGAAACTGGCATGAAGACCTGCAATCAATTTCGTCAGAATTTGGCGCACATCCTCGCCCGTTTCGCTGGTGGTGCGCCAGTCGATGGTCAGGTCAATGCGGTTTGGTGAGAGGTTGTCCGAGGTCGTGTCGGCACGAATCACGGTTGGGCTGATGCTGCTCGAGCCGAGAATGGCGTGCTGTGGTAACTCGAGGCTGTACAGGCGCATTAAAAATTGTGCCAGTTGGTAGTGCGGATTTTCGTCTTTTAACGCCAGGCTGGCATGATGGGCGCGACCATGAAACGAAACGGTGCTGCGGCAAATGCCACGGTGTCCAAGCATCACACGGTTGGAACTGGGTTCGCCAACAATGCACGCTCCAATCTCGAGTTTTTCGTGTTGCGGTGTGGTCACTGGCAGGTTGGCGGTTACGAACGCAATGCCTTCACCGCCAGTTTCCTCCTCGGCTGGAACGCACAAGATCACGTTTCGCTTGGGTCTTGATTTGCGCTCGAGAATTCTGAAAAGCGTATAGGTTTGTGCCGCCAGCGGACCTTTGATGTCCACCGCGCCGCGCCCATGAACAATGCCATCCTCGAGCATTCCTGCAAACGGTGGATGCTGCCACTGGACATGATCGCCGACATCCACATGGTCAAGGTGCGTCAAGAGCATCCAACCAGCGCCAGGCTCCGAACCGCGCACCAGACCAAAAACGTTACCGGCATGGTCTTTCCAAGCTTCGTCGAAACCCAATTTGCGGTACTCAATCAGCACTCGGGCGGCGAGGGCAGATTCTTGTTTGGGCAGGCTCTCAATACGAATTAAATCTTGCAAAAACGTTACGACACTCACAAATAACTCCTTACACTTTCGGACGAACCTCAGGGTCTAAAAACCACTCGAGCGCGGCGGGAAAACGCCTCTTCCAATCGGCTTCGTTGTGAATACCGTTTGCGTCCTCAAAGTACACCAGGTCGTAACCTTGCGACTCGAGCAAATCACGCATTTTGCGGTTGGATTTCAGGTACGCGTTTTGCTGTGCTCTGACGTTGCTCTCCCTGCCGCCAACGTCCAGGTAGATTCTCAAATCTGGTGAAACCCGATCCGCCACAAATTCCTCGAGTTTTCCACCCAACCAAAAGCTTGACGAGAGCGCCGCGCAAAATCCGAACGTCTCGCGGGCTTCGAGTGCCGCCCACAGGCTCACCAGACCGCCCATGCTTGAGCCTGAAATACCAGTTTGACTCTTGAGCCTTGAGGTGCGGAAGCTCGAGTCCACAAGCGGTTTGACGTTGCCGAGCAAAAAAGCCAGATACTCGAGCGCCCGTCCTCCCTGCCCTGTGGCGGAATGCCGCTTTAAGTGCTCACTCTCCCAAGGTCCGTACTCGTCGAGGCGTGCCTCTCCCCCATTTGGAATGCCGACAACAATGCACGGCAAACCTCGAACCGCCAAGATTTCGGCGCTTTCATCCACGCCCCACTCGCCAGCGTAAGCCGTGACATCATCAAAAATATTCTGTCCATCGTGCATGTACATTACTGGGTAATCTCGGGTTTCAGATTGATAATTTGGTGGCAAACACACCAAAATGTTCCGCGCCGCCAAACCAGAACTTGAGACACCCTGAAAAACGCGCACATCACCGACCACCGTGTGTTTAGCGCCGTACACTTCTTTGTAGGTTTTCCAAGTCACGGGGGAAGTTTAACAGGTTGAATGCGAATGGCAAATAGCCTGTGCGACATTCAAAATTGTTCACCCATAATGGCGCTGCCCGCCGCGCCCGCTTTGAGTCAACCCAAACCATTCACGCTCGAGCAGCGCGTATTCAAACTCATCACACCAGGTTTGATCCTCATAGTAACTTTCAATAAAATGCGCCTCGCGTCTGAACCTGAGTTTCTCGAGCAAACGCCAGGAACTTTCGTTGCGGGTGTCGCAGTTGGCACGAATACGGTGCATGTTCAGGTTTTCAAAACAGTGCTTTAAAATGGCTGTCACGGCTTCCATTGCGTAGCCTTGGCTCCAGTGTTCTTGAGCCAGGGTGTAACCGATCATGGCGCAGCGCGGTTCAAACTCGAGGGTGTTGAGGGCAATATCGCCGATGGTTGCGCCCGTGGATTCCAACACAATAGCGAGTTGCGTCCAACCAACTTGCCCTGCCTCTCGGCTGGACATCTGGGCAATGAATTCTATCGCTTGCTCACTCGAGCAAATTGAACCCCAACCTTGAAAGCGGCTCACCTCTGGGTCGTTTCGGTAAGCCAGCAGTGCCTCGAGATCGGATTTTTTGAATTGGCGCAAGCGTAAACGCCTGGTTGAAACGCTCCATTCAGTCATCGGTCATCACCCGACGCGCTCCAAGGTATTTGGGTTGCCAGTACTTTTCGCTCAAGCTCGAGATCGTGACCTTGCCAGGATTGCTGGCGGCATGAATAAATTGGTTGTCCTTCAGGTAAATCCCAACGTGACTGACGCCGCGTCCGGTGGTGTCAAAAAACACCAGATCGCCCTCCTGCAAATCTTCTCGAGCAACCTCAATGCCCGCCTGAAATTGCAGGGCGCTGGTGCGCGGCAGCTTTAAACCCAGTTCGGCAAACACGATTTGCACAAATCCACTGCAATCAAGTCCGTTGGCGTTTGTACCGCCGTAACGGTAGGTCACACCCAAATAACGTTGCGAAATTTCGGCGACACTGGGCAGACTTGAGCTTGATGGTGGCACAATCGCAGCCGCAGTCGTCACCGGAATTTTGATGCGCTGTCCGGCGCTGATCGCGTCGCTGGTCAGGTTGTTCGCGGTACGAATACGATCAATGCTGACGTTGTAACGCAGGGCGATGCGGTACAAGGTCTCCCCTGCCAGCACCGTGTAAAACAATTCTGGCGCGTCGCCGCTCGCGGTCGGCAGTGGTTGTTCAACTGGGATGCCGGTATCAAGCAGCGTGTTTTGAATGACTGGCACCGTCAGCGGCGTGCTGAGGTTCGGCATCGGCGCGTTGTTGAGCACTGGCACAACCATCGGCACATCCGAGCCTCGAGCGTTGGGCAGCACGGCGTTGGTGTTGGCGCTCGAGGTGACAGGTTTGACACTGCCTGCGGCTGGCGGTTTAAGCGTGGCTGGCGTGCTGGGTCTGGCTGGCAAGCTCGAGGCATTGGTTGATGAAACCCAAGCATCTGGATTTGCAGCACTCGGGCTTGGCGTTGATGGCACAACATTTGGTTTGGGCTGCGCAACTTCAGGTTTTGCGGGTTTGACGGTGGCGCTCGAGCTTGGCTGAGGCACGGTGCTCGAGATTTGCGGTTTGGGCGCAGTGGCTAAGGTTGGGAGTTTCGGCGGCGTGCTCGAGCTTGGTTTGGTCGCGGTGCTCGAGGCTTGAGGTTTGACTGGATTGCTCGAGGTTTGCACACTTGTTTGCGTTACACTCGAGTTTGGAATCAACAAACGCTGTCCAATTTTAAGTTCGGGCGTGCTCAATTTGTTTGCCTCGAGCAGCGATTGAACCGAAACAGCATATTTTTTGGCTATCGAAAATAGGGTTTCTTTGGCTGCCACCACATGAATTTTTTGCGGGTCGGGAACTATCAAAACCTGCCCAACACTGACATTGTTACCCGTCAATTGATTGAGTTTTTGCAACTCGGTAACACTCGAGTTAAATTTTTTCGCAATGCTGTACAACGTGTCCTTGGGCTGAACCGTGTAACTTCCAGCCAGCGCACCCGAGCAAACGAGCGCCAAGACAATTGCGAACCACAATACTCTCACGCATTCTAGTTTACACGATTCAAAAGTTTCACCAGTAAAAATTCCAGTCTCGAGTACGAATGACTTCAAGAATTTTGGATAGTATCAAGTCATGAAATTACGCTTTATGGTGCTGTTGATGCTACTCACAGCGTGCGCTCCGGTGCGTCAACTCGAGGGTTTTGTCGAGCGCAAACCCGACCCGGTAACCGACCAGGGCGCACATCGCAGCGCCGTCGAATGGTGGTACATGAACGGTCATCTCGAGACGGGGTCGGGCGCGAAAAAAGGCTTTGCCGCCGCCATATTTCAGGTCTATATTCCAGAGGACAGCAAAATCGGTCTGATCTCGGCAGCCAGCATTTTGCCCCAAGCCTTTTACTTTGGGCATTACAGCCTGCTGGACAAGGCAGTCGGCACGTTCTCGAGCAGCGAACGCAGCACGCTGCCATTCGTCAAAAACCCGAAAATTCGTGTGACCGATGCTGCCGCAAGCGAAACCCGCATGGACGTACATTTGGGCGATTGGCGCATGACCCGCGAGCAAAACGGACATTACACCGTCCAAGCCAGCAACAACGGACAGGACGCCATCGATCTTGACCTCGAGCCACTGCGTCCCGAAGTGATTCACGGTCCCGGCTGGAGCGGCAACACTGAGACTGGACGCATGTACTATTACAGCGCCACACGGCTGAAAGTCACTGGCACATTGAACGGTGAGGCGGTCACGGGCATTGTCTGGTTTGACCACCAATGGGGCGGCGGCATCGGCGCTCAGGTGGGCGACGGCAGCGCCAGTTTCAACCCGAATTGGGACTGGATGAGCCTGCAACTCGAGGATGGGCGCGACATGATGATTTACGTGGTGAAAAACGCCAAAAATGAACCGAGCGACCGATTTATCAGCACCAGCAACGGCGACGGAACAAGCACTGAAATTCGTAACTTCAGGTTTCAACCCTGGGACACCTGGACTTCACCCGCCACGGGCGGCAAGTACCCGACCAAATGGAGTTTGCGGCTCGAGGATGGAACAATTTTAACGATTCGCGCAATCACCGACAATCAGGAAATTGAGGCTCGAGCAACGACCGGTTTTAATTATTACGAGGGTGCGGTCACAGTAACAGGCACGACCAGGGGCGTGGGGTACATGGAGCTGACGGGGTACGTCAAAGGCTCGAGTCCACTGACGAATCCCTGGAAGGCATTGCAGGGCGGGCGTTAACGGTTATTTTGCGGCGCGTTGCGATTTGGGATCGAGCGCGTCGCGTAAACCGTCACCAAGCAGATTAAACCCAAGCACGGTCAACAAAATCGCCAAGCCCGGAAAAATCATCGTCCAAGGCGCAGTGGTTGCCACACCAATCTGGAAGGCGTCGGCAATCATGGTTCCCCATTCAGGTTGTGGGGGTTGCGCCCCCAACCCCAGAAAACCCAGTGCCGCCGCCTCGAGTGTCGCCGTGCCGATGGTCAGGGTGCTTTGCACAATAAGCGGACTTAGCCCGTTGGGCAGCACATGAACCAGCATTTGCCGCCAACTCGAGGCTCCAAGCGCCTCGGCGGCGTGGATGAAATCTTGTTCGCGCAGGCTGTAGACCATCGACCGCGCGATACGGACGTAAACCGGAATTTGCGTGACCGAAATGGCAAGCATGGTGTTGGTCAAACCAGGACCGCGAACGGCGACAATAGCGATGGCTAAGAGCGTGCCCGGAAAAGCCAGCAGGATGTTCGTGCCCCAGTCAATGCCAGCATCCACCCGTCCACGAAAAAAACCGGCGATCAAACCCAGCAACGTGCCAACCACGGCTGCCAGTGACACCGAGATCAAACCGACCTGCAAGGATATTCTCGAGCCATGCAACACCCGCGTTGCCACGTCGCGCCCGAGGTTGTCCGTACCAAAAATATGGCTGGTGCTGGGCGGTGTTAAACGGTCACGGTAGGAACGGTCCTTGAACGCATCGTAAGGCTTCAAAATTGGCGCGAGCAATGCCAGCACAATGAACATGAGCACAATGATGCCGCCCACTTTTCCTGGACTCGAGGCACGAAAGCGCCGCCAAATCTGGGCGGTTGGTGTCTCGAGTTGGGCTTTACGTTCTGGTGTTGCGGTTGCTGTGGTCACGTTGTCCTCATCTGTACTGGGTTTATTAATGCTGGGTTTATCTGTACTGAATTCTGGGGTCGAGAAGGGCGTAACTGATGTCAACGATGGTGTTCACCAGGGTAAAAACGAAGGCAACAAAGATCACGCCCGCCTGAACAATTGGGTAATCGCGGGTTGAGATGCCCTCGTAAATCCACAAGCCGATGCCCTCCCAGCTAAACACCGTTTCGGTCAGGATTGCGCCGCCCAAGAGCGCACCAACTTGCAAACCGATCACAGTGGCAACTGGCAGCAGGGCATTGCGCAGCGCATGTTTGTAAACCACCGTGCGTTGCGACAAACCTTTGGCTCGGGCGGTGCGGACATAATCTTGGTTTAATGTCTCGAGCATGGCACTGCGGGTCATGCGGGCGATAATCGCGGTGGGAATGGTGGCGAGTGCCACCGAGGGTAAAATCAGGTGTTGCAGGGCTTGCAAGGTGACATTGAGTTGCCCGCGCAAAACACCGTCCAAAACCAGCAAGTTGGTGATCGGTTTGAAACTGATCGAAAGGTCCGTGCCAAGCCGGTGACCTGGCGGCAACCAGTGCAGTTCGACGGCGAACAGGTAAATCAGCAGCAAGCCCAACCAGAAGATTGGCATGGAAACACCAATTAAAGCCACGGTCATGGACAAATTATCGACAATTGAATTTCGGCGCACGGCTGCCAGAATGCCAATTGGAATCCCAAGAAACGTCGAGAGGATCATTGCGCCAATTGAGAGTTCGATGGTTCCGGGCCAGCGCTGCACCAGTTCGGTTTTGACAGGTATATTCTTTAACAAACTGACACCAAAATCGCCCTGCAAAAGTTTGCCGACAAAATTAAAATACTGCGAATCAAAAAAACCAAGCACACCATTTTTGGCAAAACCCTCCGGATTAAAAACCCAGGGTTTGTTCAAACCCAGTTGCTCACGGACTTCAGCCAGACGTTGTGGCGTGCCGCGTTCACCCAACAAAATTGTGGCGGCATCGCCTGGGATCAGGTGAATAAACATAAAAACCAGAATCGAAATCCCGATCAAAACAGGCACTATGGCAATCAGGCGGCGCATGGCGTAAACAAACATTTTATCCTTGTGGTTTCTGTAAGAATTTATGCGCTTCAAAAATTCAATACTGCCAAAAACGAATTAGCTCGAGCCATTTGCGAAACTCGAGTTTCAATAAAATCTGGGAGAAAGAAAATCCTTCTCCCAGAAAACAAGTTACTTGATGCTGATATCTGCGAAGTTGATTTCACCTAAGGGGCTTGGTTTGTAACCTTCCACCGTGGCTTTGCTCGCCTCGAGCGGTTGGCTGTGAACGAATGGCAAACGCACCACATCGTTGAAGAGGATTTCTTCGACTTGTTGGTAGATCGGCACTTTGGCTTTGCGGTTGGTCAGCTTTTGGGCTTTCTCGAGCAAATCAAAAACTTTTTGATTGCGGTAGTTCACGTCGTCCACCGCACCAGGTCCAAAGTGTGGGGTGTAGAAGTTGTCGGCATCGCCGTAATCGCCGGTCCAGCCAAGCAAGAACATTGGGAACTTGTTCTTCTTGCGATCCTCGAGGTAGGTGCCCCAGTCCTCGGTCTTGAGGTTGAGCTTGATGCCAATTTGCGCCAGATCGGCGGCGATGGCTTCGGCAATCGGTTTTGGCGTTGGGAAGTACGGTCTGGACACGGGCATGTACCAGAAATCGGTTTCAAAGCCGTTCGGATACCCTGCGTCTGCCAAAGCTTTTTTGGCGGCTTCTGGGTTGTAGACGTAATCCTTGACTTTTGGCGATCTGAAATCAGAAAAGGTTGAGGGCAGGAACGAACCGTCGGTCACGCCCAAGCCCTTCCAGAAGCTGGCAACAATTTCTTTTTTGTTGACGGCTTGCGCCACCGCTTGACGAACTTTAACGTTGTCGAAGGGTTTGAGTTGCGTGTTGAACGCCACATAGCCGACGTTGAAGCTCGGGCGCAAAATGGCTTTCAGCTTGGGGTCGGCTTTGATGGCGGCGTAATCGTCTGGGTTGAGGTTAACGGTCAGGTCAACTGTACCCGCACGAAGCTCGGCAAAACGGGCGCTGGTGTCCTTGATGGTACGGAACACGAGTTGATCGACGTTGGTGGTGGTCTTGCCCCAGTAATTTGGGTTTTTGCTGTAAACGATGCGGTCGCCTGGTTTCCAGTCTTTGAGGATGAAAGGTCCAGTGCCCGCAATGGTGCCAACACTGGCTGGTGTGCCGTAATCCGCTCCGGCTTTCTTGATGGCGGTTGGGCTGGCAATCTCGAAGTAAATCGAAGCCATGACCGCGTCAAACGCGGCAAAGGGTTGGGTCAAAATAAATTTGATTTGGTACTTGTTGACCACCTGCACATCTTTGATGACCGCGCTGGCGTCACCCTTGTAACCGCTCAGCAAATCGCCCATCGGTTCCCAGAGCTTGCCCTTGTCGCGGTAGCCGTACTCGAACTTGGGGTCCCACCAACGCATGACGTTGAATTTGACCGCATCGGCATCAAAACCCGTGCCGTCGTGGAATTTCACGTCAGAACGCAAGCTGAACGTCCACTCGGTGGCAGTCTTGTTGGCACGCCAGCTTTTGGCTAAGGATGGCACGAGTTTGGTCGTTCCAGATTCAAAGCCGAGCAGGCGTTCATAAATGGGTTGTTGCGCCTGAAGCGTGTTGCCGTCCTCACGATCACCTGGTTCAAAGTTGATCGCGTCGCCCGACTGGGCGAAAACGAGGGTTTTCGCGCTGGACTGGGCTGTGGCGACCATCAGCGCAGCCGATCCTAACGCGACTGTGACAAAAGCAATCTTCCAATGCTTCATACAACCTCCTCTTACAATGCACCACATTGCCCATTTGGGCAACTTTTTCGTGGTGAGTGGGCAAAGTGTACCAAGCCAGGGGGTCAAAAGTGAAGCAAAGAAGTTTCAATTGAACCCGAGCCGAAGTTTGTGCTGTAAAACCTTGGATCGTGTCAGACTGAGTTGTGAGCGCCAAACTCGAGTTTCCAAAAATACTGTTTGAGCATTTGTTTGAATTGGCACGCAGTGCTTTACCCAACGAATGCGTGGGGTTTTTGGCTGGAATCTCGAGTCGGCAAGTCAGTGCCGTGTTTCCATTGGTGAATGTGGCAGACAACGCGACCAGTTTTTACGCGGCTGAACCGAGCGGCGTGGTTCGCGCCCTGAAAGTCATCAAAAATCAGCACCTCGAGTTGGTTGGGATTTACCATTCGCACCCAAGGCATGAAGCCGTTCCATCAAAAACCGATCTCGAGAAAGCCGCCTGGGACGTGCCGTATTTGATTCTTGACGTTCAACGCCAAACAGCTCGAGCTTGGGAATTATTGGATCAGGTGCTCGAGATTCCCGTTTTGATTCAGTCGCTCGAGATACACTGAGGCATGGAGCTGATTTCGGTCAATATTGGAACATTGCAACCGCTTGAGGTTGGAAATCACAGCACCAAAACAGGAATTTTCAAAACGCCCGTCAACAACCCAGTCCGTGTTGGAAAACTGGGATTCGAGGCAGATGTGATACAAAACAAGAAGCATCACGGCGGTCCAGATCAAGCCATCTATGTATACGGCACAGCCGATTACGCCTGGTGGTCGAAGCAATTACAATCTAATCTCGAACC
This sequence comes from Deinococcales bacterium, assembly GCA_025352125.1. Taxonomy (GTDB): domain Bacteria; phylum Deinococcota; class Deinococci; order Deinococcales; family JAAFIG01; genus JANXTZ01. Next base: position 30,255 of record JANXTZ010000013.1, read on the forward strand.
TGGAATCTTTGGCGAGAACCTGACGATCAGTGACCTCGAAGGTGCCAGTTTCAATATTGGTGATCGCTTAAAGATTGGCACGGTGTTGCTCGAGGTTTCGGCGTCACGAATTCCGTGCAGCACCTTGGCGGCGCGAATGGGTGATGCCGGATTTGTCAAAAAGTTCAAGCAAGCCCGTAGACCAGGTTTGTACTGTCGGGTGCTCGAGGAGGGCGAGGTGCAAGTTGGCGATGCCGTCACGCTCGAGCCAAGTGCAGCCCAGTATTTGAGCGTGATTGAGACTTTTGATTGGTTTTACGACCCCAATCCAAGTCTCGAGATGATTCAGCGCGTCTTGGCTGCACCGGTTGCCATTCGTGCCAGGAAAATGTATCAACACTTGCTCGAGAAAGCTCAAGCTTCGAGCTGATTTACAAGGTTTGTTGCTCGAGTCTCAAGACGTCTTGAACCGATCTCGAGAGCAATCTTCAACGCTTCTCGAGCCAGTGATCCATCTTTTTCCTTTTCACTGACCTCAAGCAATGCCAGCAATTCATACGGTTTGTGTCCTGCCACCCTCGCTTCGGTCAAGGCATTACGGGCGAAGCTGCCAATTTTGGTGGTGGCGTAGAGTGCCAAAAGCGCACGGGTGGTGCTGGCTGCGTCCTTGGCGGCTCGAGCGCGTTTGAAAGCTTTTTCTGAAACCTCGAGCGCCTTGTTTTTACTGCCCCAGACGGCATGGGCGTGTCCCAATCCTGCAAGCACCCCCGCGCTGGCATCCTCGCCCAAAATCTCAGAAATCCCGACGGCTTTGCCGAATGCGATGACCGCCTCTTTTGGATTGACGCCCTCGAAAATCGCTTTCTCGAGCAGCGCCTCGCCCTGCACGGTCAATGCCGCCACCGCCATAAAACCGTCCTGCTCGAGGCTGGAAATGTCATAGGCTTCGAGCGCAAATTTGACGCTGTTCTCGAGATCATCAAGGATTCGGTAGGCGTTTGCCAGATGCACCAGCGCCCAACCTTTGGAATCTGTATGGCTTGGCAGTGACTCGAGCAGCGCGATCACGTCCTGGGGCTTTCCAACGCGAATCAATGCACTGGCAAGGTTGGCTTTGACGTGATCGGCTTTTGTGTCTTGCAAATACGGCAACGCGATTTGAAGATGTTCAACACTTTTTTCTGGTCTGTTCGACCGCCATTCAAATCCTGCCAATTCGAGCGAGATTTCCGCACCAAATTCGGGATTCAACTCGAGATACTTTTCGCGTTCGCGCACGACAAACTCGAGGTTTTTGTTCGCCTCTTCGGTGCGTCCAGTGTCAAACAGTCCAGCCGAATTTTCGAGCAAGGCTTTCAAGAAAACCTTGTGCAAATCAAAGCGTTCTCGCGCCAGCCACACTTGAAAGGCTGGATGGCTCGAGCTTAAACCAAGCGCAAACTCGGCACGCAAGCTGGTCAGGGTGCGAAGATTTGTGCCAGCGTTCAAATAATCTTGAACATCCGACCCAACCTCGAGCCGCAAAGAGTCATGCTCGAGGATCAAAAATACGCGAACTGGCTCGAATTCTGCCGCCTTCAGGTCATCTTGGAGGAATCCCAACTCCTCGAGTTCAAGCCACGTTTTTGCGAGTCCTCGAGAAGCCAAGAACACCAGAAGCTCGAGCGAGCGACCTTGAAGACCGTCGATGGTGTCACCATCAAGCTCGAATTGAATTGAACCCAGTAATTTCGCGTACAAAAGCACAAACCGAGTTTAACCCGAACAAACCCAGACAAATGATTCTGATTTTAGGCTTTAAGCTCGAGTGCCGCGATTGCCTTGCTGGCGTCTTGCTCGAGGGTTGAAGCCAGTGCTTTCAGGTTTTCAGTCTCAAACTCGAGGGTTTTCAACCGGTTTTCAGACCCGTCAAGTTCTTTGACCAATTTGGAGCGCAGTCTTCCCTCGTCACCGTCTCGAGCCAACGGCGCGAGGTTGCCTTGAATCTGGGTTTGACGCGCAAAAATACGTTTGCGCTCAGCCTCGAGCGAACTGATTTTGGCGTTGGTACTTTCGATCTGGGCGTACAGATTGCGAATGCTTTTCAGGGCTTCAAAGGTGCTCGAGTCCAAGAACTTGTTCTTCAAGTATTCGCTCAGGCTTTCAAACGTAATGTTGCGCACCTGCTCATAACGGCTTTGCAGCATTCGTTCTTGCAGCACAAACTCGAACTTGGCTTTGCTGCCAAGATCAACTTTCCAACGCGCCAGGGTCACGGTTTGAGAGATGGGTTGGGGCGTCTCAAAAAAATCGTAACCGTTCAAGCGATCCCGCTCGAGCGTGACGACCACGGGTATCTGAAGTTGCGAGATGATTTCGTAGGTCGTGCGGCAGGTTTGGTGTTCTTGAATCAGCAAGTAACCCTGGTTGATGCTGATTCGGTTTAATCGCGTTTCCCAAGTTTGTTGCTCGGTCACTTTCACGCCAAGTTCGACGGCAAACGCCACGATCACTTCCGCGCCAGACGGTGTGAACTCGAGCACCGCCTCGCCCGCGTACTCTGCGCCCTGTGAAACTTGAGCCTCGAGCACCGTGACCGGACCACGCTCGAGGGTGAAACCAGAACTGTTTTCAAAGCGCAGGCTGGCGACGGGGTTCTCAGGATTTTTCGCGCCGTTATAAAGCAGTTCGCGTTTGCCTTTTAACTTTGCGGACATGAGCAACACCATGCCCGATTGACCCCTCGCCACGCTGACCGGATGCGCCACGCGGTAGGCAAACAATGCCCCTCGAGCTTCACCGCTCGAGACTGGTTTTGAACTTTGCATCATCTGGCTCGAGAGTGGTGCGGGGGCGGCAGCCATGGCGGGAGCAGCCATCGATTTTCTGGCTCGCGCCATGCCGCCCATCGGCGCGGCGCTTGCCTCCTCCATGTAGTCCATTGTGGCAAACTGAATCGGAGCGCCGACGGTGCGCTCCTGATCCTCGACCAACGGGCGTTCGGGCGTGTTGGGCGCAAACAAGGAATACCGAAACGAGACGGGCATTCCCGCCACCAAGCTTAATTCCACGCCGTCAAGGTCTTCCTCGAGCGTGTTGTCAAACAACCCCCAACCTTGCACAAATATTTCTCGAACATCGGATTCGGTATTTTCAAGTTCTTCGGCGATCACACGGTACGAAACGCGCCAGGCTGGGGCTGGGGCAATGTAAGAAATCGACAGATTGTGCTCACCCTCGGAGAGCCGCAAGAGCGCCGAGGATCGGTCTTCGTCGCGTTTGGCAGTTTGCAGCGCAAACTCGAGATCACCCGCCGCCACCGCATCCAAGATTTGCAGGCGTTCAAGTCGCTCGAGGCTGAGTTTGACAATGCTTTTTGATTCGGTTTGGTACAAACTTAAAATGGCACGCTCGAGCGGATTTTTGCTCTCCAGGTCAACACCGACCACCAGACCTTCAAGCGTTTGCTCGCTGGTCTGAACCCGCACGTTGCGTCCGCGCAAGGCGGTCAAGGTATCGGTCAAACTCGAGTCATTGGAGAGGGTCAGACTGCTTTTGTGAACGTTTTCATTGCGGTCTGGTGGGGTTTCAAACTCGAGTCCCAAGACCTGACCCAGACTGTCGAGCACCACCAAACTTTTTAAAATATCGTCCATCGCCGGACGTGGAAACTCGAGCCTCAACTGCTGCCCTGTCAGCAATCCGCGCCGTTCAAAAAAACCCAGACCGTGTTTGTAGAGGGTGACGCGCTTGATTGGTAGGCTCATGGGTTTCAGTCTAGTTCAAAAACGATACAATCCAAAGACCGAGACTTTCAGGCGAGGCTGAGCGCATCCGAAACCGCTTTGGCAACGCTGATGGCGTGCGGGTAACGCATTCGGGTCGGTCCAACAATGGCGACGCTGCCAAGCCCGACGCTCGAGCGAAAGCCAACCTGAATGGCGCTGATGCCGTTCGGGTCATCGACCGACAAATTGACGCTGCCTGGAGGCAGATTTGAATTGCTGGTGTTCGGATGCTCAAGCAATTCCAGCACGCCACGCAAAAAGTCCGCGTCTCGAGATTCTGGCTCTGAAAGCATTTGACTCGCGCCGCTGGAATAATTGACGCCCTGCACGGTTTCGCCCCAACGTTCGCGCAAGGCTTTCAACACCCCGCCGACGCCTGGACTGGATTGGTGCTCGAGCAAAAGAAGTTTGACCTGCATTTCGCGGACTGTTGTTTTCAGGTTGCGCACGGAATCCTCGGCGCGTTCCAGGGTGATGCGTTCGGGTTTGAACCCCGCATCGATCACAAATTCTCGGGCGACATTCCCCTCGAGCACCACCACCACCAACACGCGGTCATCGCTCAGCAGACTCAGGTAAATCGCTTCAACCTTGGAATCGCGCGGTTTCAAGACTGTGACCGCCGCATAACCTGACAAGCTCGAGGCGATCTGGGCTGCCATGCGAAGCCGATTCTCACCGTCAACCCTCGAGATGGCGGCATCCATTCGGGCTTTGGCAGCCTCGTGCAAGGGTTTTGGTGGCAAGAACTGATGCGCGTAATTTCGGTACGCGTCCCGTGTCGGCACGCGACCCGCGCTGGTGTGTGGTTGGTACAGCAAACCCATTTCCTCGAGAGCGGCAAGTTCAAAACGAATCGTGGCACTCGAGACACCGAGCGGTTTGGCAAGGTCACGGCTGGCAATTGGACGGTTTGAGCCAATATAGTGCTCGACCAGCAAGTGCAGAACCTGTTGACGCCGCGCATCCATGGGTTTAGTCTAGCACGGGCAAAAAGAGCGCTCGGTTTGTTTTCAAATTTGAAGCTCGAGCCTCAGTTTCTAAAAAGCACCTGTTCGCGTTTGAAGCTGCGCAGTGCCAGTGCCACAAAAATGGCGGTGAACACAAGGTTGGTCACGACCACGATCATGGCTACCCCAAAACCGCCCTTGCCTTTGATCAAATCCAGAATTGAAATCATCGTGCCAACCAACGGAATCGCGTACAACAGGCTCGAGCGTTGCAGAAAGTCGGCAAATTGCAAACCGATAGAGCCAAAGCTGACCACCAAATTCAGTGGCACAAGGTAGGTCTGGGCTTCTTTGAAGGATTTGGCAAAAATACAAATGTTGAGCATCAGCGCCGAAAGCATGACGGCGGCGGTCAGGGCAATCAGCAACAAAATGAGATAACCCTGCGCATCGAGGGCAATGTTGCCACCAAACAATTGTGAAAGTGGAGTGTCGGATTTCATCAGTCTGGGCAAAACATTTTTGGAAAACCAACCTGTACCGAGCAAACTGATGATGCTCAAAAATGCCGAAAGCAAGGCAAACGCCGTCACACCCAACGTTTTACCGATGACCACCTCAAACCTCGAGATTGGCGTGACCAGCAAAGCCTCGAGCGACCCGCGCTCTTTTTCGCCAGCGGTGGAATCTATGGCGGTGCTTTGCCCGCCCGCAATGATGCCCGAAAGCAGCAGTAACGGAATGAAGAATCCAAAAATTCCGCTGGCTTTTTCGGCTACCGTATCGGCACTCACCGTCTGAGCCACCACAGGGCGCAAGGTTTGTTCGGGCAGACCCACCGAAGCCAATTTTTTTGCCACAAGTTGGTTCGAGAACGTGTCTATTGCAGTGCTGATCTTGTCAGCCACCACCCGAGATTTTTGACTCGAGAGTTTCAAATGCACTTCAATCGGCACGCTCGAGCCTCCAGCCTCGGTCGGTAGAGTTTGTTTGAAAACCAGGGTCGCTTCCGTATCGCCATCTTGCACCGATTTGGTGGCGTCGGTCACGGTTTTCAGTTCGATACCCTTGCCCTGCACACTGTCCGTCTCGAGCAATTTCTTTAAGCTGGCTGGCATTCGCTCCAAACCGATCACCCCAACAACCTGGCGTTTTTCGACCTCAGAGCTTTGGGTGCTGTTAAACAAAATCGGCAGCCCCAGCAAGATGAGTGGGTTCAAAATCAGCGGCATCAAAATGGTGGCGCGAAGCGTTCTGGAATCGCGCCAGGTCGAAAGCAATTCCTTGAACAGCACTTTGAGGACAAAATCCCAGCGCATCAATTTGCTCCTTTGGTCAACGTGAAAAACGCATCCTCGAGATTTTGAGCCGAGGCTCGGGTTTTTAAGGCTTGGATGCTGTCCTCGGCAATCAACCTGCCGTGGTCGATGATCGCGGCACGTTCGCAGAGTTCCTCAGCTTCGCTCATGATGTGGGTGCTGTAAATCACGACCTTGCCCGCGCCCTTGTACGCCCGCGCAAACTCGAGCACCGCACGTCTTGCCACAACATCCAGACCATTGGTTGCCTCGTCCAGAATCAGCACGCTCGGGTTGTGAATGACCGCACGTCCGATCACGATTTTTTGTTTCATGCCCGTGCTGTATTCACCTGCGCGACGATCAAGCAGTTCATTCATCTCGAGCGCGGTTGAAAGTTCTTTGATGCGTTTGGCAATATCGAGTTTCCCCATGCCGTAAAAACTGGCGAAGTATTCCAGAATTTCACGTCCGGTCAACCGGTCGTACAAACCCATGCCGCCATTGACCACGCCAATGTTGCGCCGCACCTGTTCGGCTTGGGTGCGCACATCAAACCCTGCGACCGAGATACTGCCCTCACTCGGCTCGAGCAGCGTGGCAATCATGCGCAACGTGGTGGTTTTGCCCGCCCCGTTCGGTCCGAGCAAACCGTAAATTTCGCCCTCCTTGGTCTGAAACGACAGGTTGTCCACCGCGAGCACTTTTGCACCGTATCGTTTTGTAAGGTTTTGAACCTGCAACATGTAAAAGCCTCCTGGAGTCAAACCATCTTACGGTTCGCCAATCAAAAAAGTTCCCAACCTCAAGGCGCACCAAGTTTCCAACCCACAAACCACATTTTGATGCACTCAAGTACACCCTTACAATCCTGGCTGGCATGTCCCAAACGCAGCACGGCACGCCCGGCTATGTCTTCGAGATGCACCAACCCAAACACCCGAGAATCCAGACTCGAGCCGCGAAGACGGTTGTCCCCCATCACAAACACCGTGCCTGTTTTGACGACGCTCGGACCCGAATCCTCGATGGCGGCTGGCGTGTTGATGTAAAACTCTCGGGTTTTACGCGCATTCAAATACAACACGCCATTTTTCACTTCAACCGTGTCGCCTGCCATGCCGATGATGCGTTTGACAAAATACGGTCTAAACTTCCAATTTTCCGGCATTCGGTTCGCCACAAGCTCGAGCAGCGGCAAGCTCTCAAACAACCTCGAGACTGGCTCGAAGCTGTAATCACTCTCTACAGGTGGTTTTAAAACGATGATGTCGCCACGGTGCAAGTAATTTGGTCTGATACCCCAAGCTACCAACCAACGCTCGAGTTTGGCAACCACCAGATAATCTCCACTCGAAAGCGTTGGATACATGCTCTCGCCGCGCACGCCGACAGGAATCAGCAAGAACGTCACGATCAACCAGGCGGGCAGCAACGTCTCGAGCAACAATTCATTAAAAACCCGAGTCCACCAGGATTTCACAGGTTTGGAAGTATTGACACTTGAGCGACGCGTTTGTGCAACGGGTATTGCTGGTTGTGCTCGCTCGAGGTTCGGTTTGATTTCGGTTGCATTTTCAACCCGAGCATCGGTTTCAGGTTCAATCTGATGTTGCTGGATCGAATCATCAGCAATGCTCGAGTGTTCGACGTAATCCAGACGGTTCGAGAGGCTGGTCGCATCCAGATTTGAAGCGTGTTCAAACTGAATGTCTTCGGTTCCAGCCGATTCAAAACGAGGTTCGACATGAATAAAATCTTTGGGTAATTCTGCGTTTTCGGGATCATGAAACGGGTCTGATGGCACGCGCAGAATTGTACCGAATTTGACATGAGTTGCAACAGACCAAACCAAAAAAGTGCGCCTCGAAGGCGCACCTCTAGCGCCTGTAAAACCTTAGCGTGGAATTTGCAGCTTTTGACCAATTTTGATCAAATTGACATCGTGAATGCCGTTGGCTTTGGCGATGTCGTCAACGCTGCTCGAGAGGCTCGAGGCAATTTCACTGAGGGTATCGCCACGACGCACCACGTACCATTCGTCTGGAATGTTGACGTACCCTGGGGCACTCACTTTGGCGACCTCTTCGGCAACGGCGGCTTCGTGCTTTTGCTTTGCGCCCTCAACAATTTTGAGATCGTTGGCGTTGACGCCCGTCACGCCGGAAACGGCGCTGGCAACTTGAACTGCCAGACGGTATTCGTGCTCATTGTCAACCGCGCCGCGCAACACGACTTCGGTGCCCGATTGCAGAACGTCAATTGGGTTGTTGGAAAGTTCGCCGTTGTTGCTGATGTCGTGATAGACCGATTTGGCAATCGCGCTGGCGTCGATGGCGGCTTGAACTTCGGCTTCGTCGACGGCTGGCACGGTTTCTGGTTCGTTTTCTTCAATACCGACCATACCAGTGTCTACACTTTTCACACCGTTGATGCCACTGGCGGTCGCCTCGAGCAATCTGACAATGGCGGCGTTTGAAACAATGCCTTGAAATTTAACCACACCATGCGATTCCTCAACGGTGACTGGTTGAGATGCCAAAAGCGGTGATTTCTTCATTTCTTCTTCAACACGTTGCTTGATGCTTTTTCCAAATGGCCACATAAATACCTCCAAATAATTTTTGCTGCCTCAGAAGTCTACTCGAATCGAATGACAATTGTCGAGAATGAACCGAGCATTAAGATCGAAAGCCCGAGTTTAATTCGCAGTCTCGAACGCCAGATTGTTTGCCAATCCAAGCAACAGGGTGCTGGCGGCTTGTTCTGTCAGGCTCGAGCCTGGTTTGATGCTGAGCAAGGCAATGGCGTTGTCAGCGACATCTCGAGCGTCCAGGGCAACAACGGGCAATTTGGTCTGGGTTGGGTTGGATTTCTGGTTGGCGGTGGCTTGGAGGCTAAAACCGATCACATAAAAAATGCGGTCCAACGGGTTTATCAAACCTGAAACACCAATCGGGTCGGTACAGTTGGCAAATTTGACCTCAAGGCTGCATTCTTCACGTGCAACTTGGAGCGCCATCTCGAGCACGCTGGCGGAGTTTTTGGCGGTTTTCAGTTGCACCAAGATGCTGGCATTTGGTTCGGTGAAGCTGGAAATCTCGAGGGCATCACCGACCATGGCAACGACACGGTAGCCGCTCGAGAATCGGATTTTGAGGCTTTTGTTGAAGTTGGCGCTCGACCAATCTGTCGGGATGGGTTTGGCGGGTTTTGCCGCCTGTATTTCTGGTCGAGTTCCGAAGGCGCTGCTGTTGTCATTCAAACCGTACAGGCTAAACGTGCCGCCCGCCCCCAACGTACCCGCACCGACCAGCAGGCGCGTGCCGTCTGGACTGAATGCCAGGGCGGCGGTCGAATCGGTGTGGTTGGTCAGGCTGTAAAGAATTTTTCCCGTGCTTGAGTCGAGCAGGCGCAACGTGCCGTCGGTGGCTGACACCGCGATACTTTTTCCGTCTGGCGAATAGCGAACCGTGAGCGGCGAGGCGCTGGCGAGTTGGGTTTTCCAGAGGATTTTGCCCGTGAATTGCATGGCTTGAATCGTGCCGTCGTTAGAACCGACAATCATGGTTTGAGCATCAAACGCCAAGTCCAACGTGCGAATGCCCGACTCCAGACGCTCGAGCTTGGTTTTGACTTGCCCAGAGCCTGCATTCAGGGTTTTGATCGAACCGTCACTGCCGTAGATCAATATGTTTGCTCCCTCTGGCGTCCAGGTCAGACCCGCCAGGGTCTCGTCTTGCAAGCTTTCAAATGATGCAGTGCTTTTGAACGTGACGGCATCGAAAATATTGATCTTGCCGCTCGAGCCTGAAAAGGCAAGTTTCTTGCCGTCTGGACTGTACGCCAGTCCTGCAATCGGTTCATCGTTGTTGTTGAAATCGTTTTGCAACTTGCCCGTCGTCAAATCCCAGAGTTTGACGTGTCCAAAATCGTCGCCCGAAATCAGGCTCTTGGCATTTGGATGAAAAACGACATTTGTTTGCCAGGCTGGAAAATCTGATTTCAGGGTTTGTAAGAGCGTGTTGTCCGCCGCGTTCCAGATCAGAATGTCGGTTTCATTGGCAATGGTGGCATACATTTTGCCGTCGTTTGAATACACCGCACTTTTCAACCTCGAGGGTGCGCCCGAAAATGCAAAGTTTTGTTTTTTGCTGCCCGCGTCCCAACCCCTGACCAGACCGTCCACGCCGCCAGAGACAATGGTTTTGGCATCAAGCCAAATCACGCTGTTGATCCCGTCGGCGTGCTTGCCAATCAAGGCGAAAGCATTGTTGTGCTCCAGATCGATCAAACGAATCACAAAGTCCGAGGCGGCAATGGCGATACGTTTGCCGCTGGCATCCCAGGCGAACGAAAAAATCTGGCGGTCATCTTTGGAGGTGATGACTTTTGCCATCCAGGTCGGCGCAGACCACAGGCGCACCGAGTTGTCGCCCACGGTGGCAAGCGTGGCAGAATTGGGGCTGAAACCAAGTTGGCGGATGGTGCTCTGCCCACTTTTCAAGACCTTGATCGATTCGCCGTTCACATTCCAGATGCGCAGACCACCCTCGTCATCGCCAGAGGCAAGCATTTTGCCGTTGGGTGCATACGCCAGCGCCTCAACAATTTCGTTGTGACCCTTCAGGGTGCGCAGCAATTTGCCTGATTCGCTATCGAAGACCCGCACCAGTTTGTCATCGCCGCCAACGGCAAAAGTTTTGCCGTCTGGACTGAAGGTAGCAATGTTTAAATCACCCGTACCAGCCGCAACGGTGCGCAGCAATTGACCCGTGCCAACCTGCCAGATTTTGGCGGTCTTGTCGTAGCTCGAGGTCAACAGGTATTTGCTGTCACCGCGCCACGACAAACTCGAGACAAAGCCACGGTGTCCGATCAGGCTGTAAACAAGTTTGCCGCTTTGGACATCAAAAACATGAACATAACTCGAGGTGGCAAAGGCAATTTGCTTGCCGTCGGGGCTTTTGACCAGTTGCGTCACCGTGCCACGGTGTGCACTGAGCGTGGCTTTGAGCGTGAAGTTGGCAAAATCGAGCGCCAAGACCTGACTGGTCAGGAGGCTCAGCACAAAACCCGAGACGGCACGAAGGAGCAATAATTTATTTTTCACGCCTTAAGCCTACCGCAAGTTTTTGAAAGTCTTCTGGGGTGGGTCAAAACCACGTTGTTCAAGAACCGTTTGGCGTGGACACTCGAGGGAGGATGGCTTGATTGAGGTTGAGGTGGTTGAACAGATAATGCGCCAAAATCGCGGGTTCGACGCTGCCGCAAGCCAGTGTCACCAATGCCAACACCACGCCGACCAGCGCCGTCCAGAGCGGGTAGCCCCAGGCTTTGGCAGGTGCGGGATGAAATGCGGCAAAAACGGCTGCCTGCGCCAGAACCGCCAACCAGACGGGTAAAAATTTGACCCCCAACGCCAGCAAAAAGCCTCGGAAGAACAATTCCTCGCCCAGGGAGCTGGTCAGCGCCAAAAAAAACGCCCACAAACCGTTCAAACCCAAACCCTGCATGATTCCCTCGAGCATCCCACCGGCAAAGCCAAAACTGGGAATAAAGCGCTCGAAAAATGCGGACAAAAAAGCGATTGAAAAAAAAGCGCTCAGGGCGGCGAAACACAAAATCTCGGGCGGCAGGTCGGCAAAATCAACCCCCAACCACAGGCTGCCCAGAAAGCCAATCAAGCCCAGAATCAAACCTGGCACGGCAAGAAGTAGTTTAATGTTGATTCGTTTGAATCGCACGCGTCTGAGTATACGGGTCAGGTTAAAACCTCGAGCGACCAGAATGACAATTTACAGCACCTTGCACAATGTTTGACGCGAAGCGTCGAACATTGGCGACCAGAGGGAGTGGCAACAGACAGCGGTTTTCATAGGAGTGAAAGCGCGGAGCGACCCAAGCCCGTCAGGTGCTGCCCTAAGGGTCAAGAAGCGCGTCAACGGATATGAAAACCGCTGTAGATTTCAGCTCAAACCTCGAGCAGTTTGATCTCGTATTGAATCCGTCTGGAACGCCCTTTGGGCAAGTCCAAATCCCAGAGCGGTAAAATCAGGATCGAATCGGGTTTTTGAAAACTCCAAACCAGATTCTCACGACCAAAGTTTAGCCGCAACTCGAGTCTGACAGCGTTTTGCCGCACACCCAGACTTTGGGTGGTGCGGTGCTCGAGGTTCAAATCCTTGCTTGCAATTTCTTTTTGACCCGAAATCAGGGCAACATCTTGACCCGCAAGCTCGAGTTCCCAAGCCGAACCAAAACGGGTCACGATGTCCCAGTTGCCGTGGTTGGTCAATCGGTATTCCACCTCAAGTTTGGATTCTTTGGGCAAAATTCTGATCGCTTTTTTGATTTCGACGCTGACCGGCACGCCCGAAGGTCCACGAACTGTGCCGATTCGCGTCATGGTCACGCGGTCACGGTATTTGCTGGCTTCAAATGGCGTGTTCAGAAAATCGCCCAATTCCAGGGTTTGACCTGCCGCAAAACGCGACATGGACTCTTCCGCGCCAATAAAATGATCGGAAAGCGCCTGCGACACCAAGTTGAGGCTACGGTTTCGGGCATCCAACTCGAGCAACAGACCGCCCAAGCTCGGTTTGAAGTACAGGTTCATGGTGTGCGCCTCAGCCACAACCTCATCGCTGCCGTCGCAATCAAAATCGAGCAGTTCGATCTCCAGCCAGGAATACTTGTGCGGCTCGAGGATATTTTCGCTCTCGATGATGTTTTGATAGGCTTCGGAATGCAGCCGTGGTTGCGCCAGAATGCTGGCTTGCTGGGCGCGGTACAAGAACTGGTACGCCTCTTCAGGGACTCGAAATTGCGCGTTTAACTTGCCCGAAGCCCTGGCGATGCGTTTGTGAAGCCAGTTGATTTGCGGGTTTAACAGCAGTTCGCGCCACGGCTCGGAGCGGTTCCAACTCGGTTTTGGGTAAATCAAAGCTTGCGGTTTTTGCGTGTCAACAACCTGCGAGCAGAGTTTAAAGTTGCTGAACCGCGAAAGACACAACTCGATTTCGGCAACGCTTTCATTTGAGTCCTGCAACTCGAGCAACACGGTCTGAACTTGATCTCCAGGCTCGAGGTTCAGGGCATTGGCTAAACCAGAATCAAAACCAAACAGCCGCAGGGTTTTGCCACCGTCTTCGGTAATCCACAAGCCTGCACTGCGCTCGAGTTGCGCCGTGCTCAAGAACGTGAATTCAAAACCCGCAGCCATCAGCAAACTGGCAATCTGAGATTCCCACGCGCAATCGAGCAACCAAACCCCTCGGGCGAAGACACCAAACATCTCCTGGAGTACACCCGAATACTGTTTTAATTGCGCGGCGGCATCGGGCTTGGGAATCAAGGGCAGCCAGGGTTCAAACATTGCACCACCCAGCAACTCGAGTTTTTTTGCCTCGAGTAAAGCTTTGAGGCGCTGTTGCAAATCTGGGTTGATGCTTTCAAGGACACCTCGAGAGAGGTACATTTGGGCTGGCACGCCACCGTCAGACTCGAGCAAATGTAAAACCTGTTCAAACCGCCCTGACGCCAGCACACTTTTTTGCCGCACCAAAAAAACCAGACAGACCGCATTCACAAATAACGCTCCTCGAGACTTCAGTCTTGGTATCGTACACTTTCAAAAACGCCCGAAACTTATCGGGCGCTGGTATCGTATGGTTGACATGAGCCTTGTCGCCGGAATTTTATTTGTGGTCTTGTGGCTTGGCGGCGTTGCGGCAACGTTCTTTCCTGTTGTGCCAGCCACCATCATCATTTGGCTTGCCGCGTTGGTTCACGCGCTGATCACGGGCTTTGAACCGATCAACTGGACGTTCCTGATCGGTTTGGCGCTGGTCGGCAGCAGCGCCTTTGTGATTGACAACCTGGCGGCAGCCTGGGGCGCTCGCAAGTTTGGCGGCTCGAGCGCGGCTGGTTGGGGCGCGTTGCTGGGCGGGCTTGCGGGAATTTTTGTGTTGCCACCGTTTGGTTTTTTGATCTGTCCGGTGCTGGGCGCAATCGCGCTCGAGATGCTGGTTTCCAAAAAGTCCTTTGAGGCGGCGGCAAAAAGTGGCATCGGAACGTTGGTGGGAATGCTCGGCGGCATCGGTATAAAATTGCTGGTGCATATTGCCATGGGCATCATGGTGATATTGCAAATCACTTAAATCTTGTAGAATCAACGCTCGAGATGAAACCTTCAAATCAAAAATCCGAACTTCAACCCCGCCCAGCGCGGGGCGTTTTTTTGCTGCTCGGCGCGAGCGGCAGCGGCAAGGGAACGGTTGCCAAACAATTGCTCGAGATGGGATTGGTCAGGCACCACGTTTCGATGGGCGATCTGCTGCGCGGCATCATTGACCGAATTCAAAACAATCTGAATGGGCGCAGCAACCTCGAGCAACTACTCACTGGTCCGATTCCAGACGGTTTCTCGAGCAAGGTCGCGTACTTTGAGCATTGCGTTCAAAATGGTCTGTTGATTCCGAATGCCTGGACAAAAACGGTCATCGAGCACGAACTGGCTCACCGACCGAAGCTCAAAACCGAACCTTGGGTGATGGACGGTTATCCGAGACGCATTGAAGCCGCCAGGCACTTGCTCGAGATTCTGGACAGACTCGAGATTCCGGTGCTGGCTGCAATTCACCTTTCAATCTCAATGGCAGACATGCAACAACGCTTGCTGGCTCGGGGACGCAGCGATGACACTGTGAAAGCCATCGCCAACAGGTTCGAGTTTTACCAAGATCGTGTGCTTCCGACGCTCGAGTTTCTGGGCAAAAACGTGAAGTTGCTCGAGGTTGACACCCAAACGTTTGAACCTTCAAGTGCAGAACAAGTCGTGCTCGAGCGGGTTTTGAGGGCGCTCAAGCTTCAGCTCTAAAAAACCCAACTTCGCTCACGCCGCTCGGGTATGATTCAATTGATGCTGAAAAGCGTTCTCTCATTCCTGCCTTTAGAGCCTCGAGTCAAACCACTCTCGCTCGAGCATCGCCCTTTGCGGATTGCGGTCTTCACCGACGTGTACTTGCCGCAAATCAATGGGGTCGTGACCAGCATCACCAACATGGTCGAAGGTTTGCGCGAACTGGGGCATGAGGTCACGATTGTCGCGCCAAAACACCCCCAGCAAGTGCAGGAGGCTGGCGTGATTCGGTTGCGCTCCACGGTGTACAGACCTCAACCCGAGCAGCGCTGGGCATTTCCGCCAAGTTTGCGCAAAATGTGGCAATTCTCAAGACTGGGTTTTGATGTGATTCACACGCACGGCGCGTTAATGCCGATTCTGGCGATTGGGGTTGGCAGGTTGTTGAGCATTCCGGTGGTGCACACCTACCACACCAGATTTCGGGATTACATTCACTACGCGCCGTTTTATGCCACCCTGTCGTGGCTGATGACCAGTGAACGATGGTACGCGCGAAGCACCCGAACGGGACGGCGCGTGACCAGACAACTGAAAAAAGGCTTGGACTTGAGCACCAAGACCCTGTTCGCCGTGGCAGACGTTTGGTTTTGCAACCGTTGCCTCGAGTTGATCGCACCTGCCAGGCAAATGGCGCTCGAGTTGGATCAGATGGGCGTCAGAACGCGGGTGACTGTTGTGCCGAATGGCATTGACTTGCAGCGCTTGACCGCCCCGCAAGCCGATCCTTTCCCCGCTTTGGGCATTCCTGAGGGCACGGCGCGGTTGTTGACCGTCTCGAGGTTGGGCAAGGAAAAAAGTATTGATTTGCTGCTCGAGCGTTTTAAATTGATTCACGTTTCAAATCCCAACTCGCGCCTTGTGATTGTCGGTGACGGACCCGAACGCAAAAACCTCGAAAAGTACAGCCTCGAGTTGGGGTTGAAAGATAGCGTCATTTTTACGGGTTACGTCAATGCGTCGGGCGTCGGCGCGTATTATCAGCACGCCGATGTCTTTGTGTTTACCAGCACCAGCGAAACCCAGGGTTTGGTGGCGCTCGAGGCGGCGGCTTGCGGTTGTCCGGTGGTGGCTCGAGCCGAAATGGGGATTATTTCCTGTGTACTGAATGGTGAAACCGGATTTTTGGTGCATCCAAACGACAAACAAACCTTTGCCGAAAAAACGTTATCGCTCATGAATGATGCTGATTTGCGAACGCAATTCTCAAATCAGGCTGCATCTTGGGCAGCCCTGGAGGGTTCACCTCAAACCATGACCAACCGTATTCTTGAAGTCTATAAACGTGCCATTTATGAATTCGAGGGTTACGACGATCTGGGCTTGCCACCAGAATTTGCCAATTTCGAGGTCGTGCCAAGAAGTGTGGATGAACAGCTTGAAAGGTTCAAATGAAACGCGTTCTGATCTTCATTTTGACTTTATGCTCGGTTTTTGGTACTGCCAGAGCCGAAGAGGTTAAATTTAGCATTGGCGCGAGCCTGACTGGTTCAGGCAAGTTTAGTGGATCAGATACAGGTTTGCCTGGCAATATTGGTTTTGCAATTCAAGTCGAAGCGTGGAATGTGATTGCCCAGCAGGTCGGCATTCGCGCCAGGGTCGGCTCGAGCTGGATCGAGGTGGGCGTGCAGTGGCATTTGGACCTTTCGAGTCAAGTCAATATTGTGTTTGGACTTGGTCTGGGGTATTTCTGGGATGACACCTGGGCGCTGGTCGGCAATGCCGGACTCGAGTATCACCCCGACTGGTTACAAGGCACGTTCCTCGAGCCGACCAGCTTCTTTTTTGAGTACGGACTGAGCAGTTCCTCTGTCAATAACATTGCTGCCCTGCGCTCGCGTTTGGCGTTTGGGATTCTCTTCTTCTTGTGAATTTGCGGGTACAATCTAAGAATGCAAGCCATTTTAGATCACCTGAAAGCCAGCACCTCGAGCATCCTGAGTGACGTTGAAACCCTGGTGCGCCTCGAGTCACCATCGACCGATGCGACCCACATCAACTTGGTTCAGGACACGCTCGAGGCTTGGTTAAAGCCGTTTGGCGAAATCACCAGAACACCGCACAACCTGGGCGATATTCTGCACTGCCGAATTCCTGGAAGCTTGAGCAAGCGCGTGGTGCTCTTGGC
The DNA here is from genome assembly GCA_025352125.1 of Deinococcales bacterium. GTDB lineage: Bacteria > Deinococcota > Deinococci > Deinococcales > JAAFIG01 > JANXTZ01. Next base: position 47,300 of record JANXTZ010000013.1, read on the forward strand.
TCATGCCGACACGGTGTACAGCGTCGGCGCTTGGAAATCTGGCTTGTGGCGAATCGAGGGCGATCAAGCCTTTGGACCTGGCGGCTACGACATGAAAGCCGGCATCGTTCAAGCGATCTGGGCAATCCGAACCCTCAAGACCCTCAATCTCGAGCCTTCCTGCACCATCGATTTTCTGATCACCCCAGACGAAGAAATTGCATCACACGCGGGTCGTCCACACATTGAGGCGCTGGCGACGGGTGCAAGTGCCGTGCTGGTGCTCGAGCCGCCGCATTTGAACGGCGATCTGAAGGTGGCTCGCAAGGGCGTGGGCATGTACACCGTCAAGGTGTTTGGCAAAGCCGCGCATCAGGGCACAGAACCCGAAAATGGACGCAACGCCATCGTCAGCGCCGCGCACTTCATTGCCGAGGTCGTCAAGTTGCAAAACCTCACACTGGGCACGACCCTCGGACCAAACGTGATCCACGGCGGCAGCGTGACCAACGTGGTCGCCGATGAGGTCAAGCTCGAGGTGGACATTCGGGTTTGGACGCTGGCGGAAGCCGAACGAATCGAGCGCGAGATACGCCTCATTCAGCCGCTTGAGGGAACGCGTTTTGAGATCACGGACGGTTTGAACCGTCCACCGATGGAACCCACGCCTGGCTCGATGGCGATTCTCGAGAAAGCCCAAAAGATTGCGAACGAGATTGGTTTTCATCCTGGCGCGGCACGGGTGGGCGGCGGCAGCGACGGGAATTTCACGGCAACCATCGCGCCGACGCTGGACGGTTTTGGCGCGTTTGGCAAAAACGCGCACCAAAAAGACCTCGAGTTTATTACGATTTCCGAACTTGCCCCGCGCACGGCGTTGCTGGCGGGATTGCTGCTCGAGCTTTAGGGTCTTTTTCAAGCGATTTTTTAGTAACGGTAACGTGGAGTTTGAGCATCTTTAATACTTGGAATTTCAATTGTAAATATTGGCATGTAGTGTTCCGATCTTGTGCCTTCAAAACCCACATTACAAGTTACTTGATATTTTACTTTTTTCTTATCAATCTGAAGAGTGGTTTCACCCGTCATAAAAAGTCGAGTAGATAAGTTATCTATATTTTCTTTTGGATATACTCGAGCACGATAAAAGCAGTTATTAATATCGGGAGAGAAATCGCCAAATCTGTCTTTTTTAATCAAAAACTTCTTATTAATAACATAGTAAAGTAAATCGGCAAGCATTATTGTAGCACTTGGATCGGCATTTTCATTTGATTTGAACATTTGCATTAACTGTAATTCGATATATGTCAACTGTTTTTTTTTGTCTTCCTTAATAATTAGGATTGTTTGACCAAGGTCTTCATAAAAATTAGGATTATCGTTTGGTAAAGTTAAAACAAAATGATCAAAAAGTTTAAACTCTCCAGTGTATTTTGCAACACACTTGTATTTTTTGCAAAAAGATGACTTGGCAAAATCTTGCGTTGAACCTAAAAGTGGTATGAATTTCGATTGTTGGGCAACACCTGAGAATGCAAGAAAAATGCAAGAAATTACAGTCAGTCCAAATTTTTTCATGATTTCCTCAACAATCCAAGTGGAAATCCCGTCAGAAATTGCCACTCACCTGTAGGAAGCTTTTTAATATCTAAATCAGATGTGAATCCATCACTATAAACATTTTGCTGGGCAATTTTAACGCTTGTATCAGTCACCTCAGCTACAATTGCAACATGACCATAACTGCCATTTCGCAATACAAGAATGTCACCCTTCTGTGGCTTTATGTCAAAACCATCATGGGCTTTGGTTTTTAAATCCCTACCAGAATATGTGTACTGTACCAATCCATCGAATGTTGCCGCACCATCATCGAGTCCAGACGTAAACCAAGCCTTTGCATCACCCTTATGGGCAATCTTTGTTTGTAAAGCATCGTAATAATACCGCCTGACATATTCAACACACTGCCATTTCTCACCGTAATAATACCCATCCTTGGCAACATGATGCTCCCAAGTCCTGGCGTAATCTGTACCATTGTAATACCCTGACACACCATCCAAAGAACCTGTCTCGATACCAGCTTTTATTTTGTCCTGTTCGGTATCATTATAACCGCCAGTTTCAATTTCACGCAGCTTTTTGTAATCAGCACCAACAACGTCTTTTAAATTATCGGTGTTGCCAGGGGTTTTTGATACACCCTGAATGGTGCTCGAGAGACTTTCAGTTGCCGTTTTCATTGGCGCTTTGCTGTTTGTGTCGTTTCCATTTACAATCCAACGCGCTTCATTCGGGTCTAATTCACCATCTGGATACATCTTTTCTTGCGTATGACCCTTGGTGTGCTGGCTTAAACCCACGCCAGTAAACCAGCCTTCTTTCATGCCAAAAACCAGAATCAAAGCAGCAAGCGGTCTATTTGTTGCCACCAATTCGGGGTTCTTGACCAAATCAGGATGCGTACCATCAATTTTAAAATCCAAATCTTTGCAGCCTTTTGTCGCTCGAGCATACAAGCTTTTGCCTGTCAGTTGAACAAAACCACGTCCACGATAGTTATAGCCGTCTCCACTGGCGATATTCCCATTTCCATTGTAACCAGCGTATTTATTGTTAAGATAGGCGACTGGATCGACGTTTCTAGGGGCGTATTCTTCCATGTTGCCGCCCATTGAGGATTCCCAAGAGGCAGTCACCATGATGTAAGCAATGGATTTAGGATCGGTAATACCAGCGCGTTTGCATTCGGCAAGAATTAAGGGAACATTCGCTTTTGCATCAGATTTTGCTACTGTTTTATCTTGTTTTGTCCCTTCAGGAAGCAGCATGGCTTTGGGTAATTCTAAAATGATAGCTTCTTCAAGCGCCTTATCATCACTTCCAGCACTCTTTCCATCAACAACCGTCGCCTGTGGTGTGATCGGCTCGAGTTTGTACTCTTTGCTTCCACCCTTCCAAATCCCACCAATCAACAACGGCAACTCAGCTTTGCTCGAGTCATCTTTCCCATCGTTATTCTCGTCTTTTTGACTGCCAGCTTCTGCGTACAAAAACCAACCGTCCAACACTCGAGTTTGACCCAGTAAAAATTTCTTCTTTTCCGTTTCTTTCGGGTCTTTTTCAGGTGTGATCTGGGTAAACACCATCTCGAGATGTAACGGGCTGGTTTTATTTTCGGGATTGTATTCGCCTCGAATATTCCCGCGCCCAGTTCCGTGAATGGCAAAAGAACCAGTGATTTTTTGGTCTGTTCGATCCAAGGTGAAATCTATTCTTCGATCACCGTCACTGCCCATCAATTTTGCGCTGAATTGACGGTTGCTCCAATTGGTTGCATTGCTTGGTTTACCCAACCCCAAAAGCACGTCAGTATCTCGATCAAATTTGGCTCGAGCGAGTCTGAGTCGCTCTGGAGTTGCTGTATAATTCGGTTTTTGACCTGGAGTTTGTGCTTGATCTGCTTGTTTTGGTTTGACCGTCTCGAGCGATGTAGTAAGTGATGGTTTTGTACGGTCAAAGGTCATGGTCAGCATATTACTTCAAATCTGTCACGTAAAACCAAAATTCAACAAAAAATACCCTGAGAAACACCTAAAATGGCAAATCCATATTTTGCATTCCTAATTGTAACAAGCCAAAAATGTTAACCTGACAAAATGTTTGCCACCGACCTCTCGAGCCTTTTTCGCAACGATCACAACACCACCGTGATGCTGGAGGGAAACGTCAACCCTGCCGAACTGGCGCGTCACGCGGTGGGTTTGGCGAATGCCAAGGGTGGCACGATGGTCGTTGGTGTGACCCAAGACGGGTTGCTCGAGGGTGCACCCGATTTGCACCCCCTGCAACTGACGCACGCGCTTTACGAGTTGACCAGTGGAAAACTGACGGTCAATTGCACCTCGGCGACGCTCGAGGGTAAATCTTTGCTGGTGGTCAACGTGCCAAGATCGCGCATGGTGCTGGCAACACCGCAGGGCGAGGTGCTGCACTGGAATGGCTCGAGCCTCGAGCCTCTGGGCGCAAGTGCCGCCGACCCGATGCCGGACCCCGATTTCACGGCGACCGTGCCGCCCATGAGCAGTCTGTCCGACATCGACCCGCTCGAGGTGCACCGACTTCGCGGGGTGCTCGAGTCGCGGCGCGGGGCGGGTTTGGCAGAATTGCCCGATCTGGATTTGCTCTCGGCGCTCGGGCTGCTCGAGGGTGAACAACCCAACATTGCCGGAATTTTGCTGGCGGGAACGCCACGCGCGTTAAAGCGTTACGTGCCGCAAACCGAACTCGATTATTACAACCATGCCACCAACGACCTCGAGTTTGAATTCAGGGAAACCCTGTTAAAACCCCTTCCAGCGTTGCTCGAGCGACTTCGGGAACTGATTCAAGCCAGAAATCAGTACAAGACCTTGAACGTTGGTTTGTTTCAGATTGAGGTCTGGGATTACGACGAGGTGGTTTACCGCGAGGCGATCTTGAACGCGCTGGTGCACCGCGATTACACCAGCCGCGACACGATTCAGATTCACCACCATCCGAACAAACTCGAGATTGCAAACCCTGGGTCGTTTGCGGGCGGCGTGAACGCCCAGAACATTTTGCGCCACGCCCCGAAGCGCCGCAACCCTGTGCTCGCCGATGCGCTGGCGCGAATGGGGTTTATCGAACGTGCAGGCATTGGCGTGGACCGAATGTACAGACTGCTTTTGCGTCACGGCAAAGAGATTCCCGAGTACACCAGTTATCCCGACAGCGTGGTTTTGCGGCTGCACAACCCAGAATTCGACGAGCCGTTCACGCGGTTTATCGCCCGCAAGCAAGAGGAAATGGGCGCGTTAAATTTAGATGCCCTGATCGTGCTGGCGTACTTGAAACGCGAACTCGAGGGAGACCGAACTTCACTTTCCAAAGCCTTGCAACTGCCCGAAGATCAGGTGGCTCGAGCCTTGAAACCGCTCGAAACCAGCGACCTTGTGACCCGTCACGGTGAGGCTTGGATTCTGTCCAATGCCGCGCTGGGCGCGATTGGGAAGCCCATCCCCTTGCAGGGACGCACCCGTCTCGAGCCTGCAAAGGCGGAGGTCAAATTTAGTTTTGGTGAAACCCGAGGACTGGTCAAACAACGCGTGATCGAACTGGTGGAAAACCTGGGCAGCGTCGCCAACCGCGACGTTCGGGCGTTGCTCGGTATCAACCTCTCGCAAGCCAGCCACTTGCTGCGCGTCATGACCAAAGACGGGTTGCTCGAACGCACCGGCGACACGCCCCGTGCCATGCGTTACAAGCTCGGACTGAGATGAAACACGCGGCAATTTTGGTCGGCGGACAGCTCGAGATCACAGACAAAGTGATGGCTCGAGAAACCAACCTGGTGATTGCCGCCGACGGCGGCGCACGTCACGCGAACGCCTTGAACCTCAAACTTGACCTCTGGGTTGGCGATTTTGACTCGAGCGAAGGCTTGGCATTCCCTGGCGTGCCGCGCCTCGAGTTCAATCCCGACAAGGACAGCACCGATTTTGAACTGGCAATTGCCGCCGCCAAAGAGGCTGGCGCGACTCGAGCCACGGTGTTTGGCGCGTTCGGGGGTCGTTTTGACCACACCCTGGCGATTGCCCTGTCCGCCGCCAAGAACTCGCTCGAGGGCTTTGAGATTACACTCGAGAGCGGCTTTGAGACAGGCTGGATATTGATTCCAAACAAAGCGCTCGAGCTTCCACTGCGGCAACACCAAACCTTCAGCCTGCTGGCACTCTCCCCTGCCGTCACAGGTCTAAACATCGCGGGCGCAAAATGGAATCTCGAGAATGCGACCCTCGAGTTTGGCACTGGTCACGGGATTTCAAATCTGGCACTTGGAACGGTGAATTTGAAGCTCGAGACTGGATTTGCCTTGGTTGTTGCCCAAAATAATCTGGCGTAGGGTACGCCACTTAACCATAAAAAGTACCCTGCGGGCGTGGTCGCCTCGCGCACCTGAATGACGTGTATCACGCCGCACACGGCACACCCTACAAATACAGAACATGCTAAATCGGCAAGACCTTAAAATCAAAAATCCGTTCTGCCATCCAGATTCCAGCAATGGCGGCAACGGCAAGCGAACCGATTGCCAGCGTGAAACGGTTGTAAAAACTCGAGCCTCGCAAACTGAAGGCAAGCGGTAAAAACAGCGTGACGATACTGAGCTGCCCGAGTTCGACGCCGACATTAAAGCCAACCAATGAGCGCAGCAGGGTTGCTCGGGTTAGCTCGAGGTCAGAAAGCACGCTGGCGAATCCGAAGCCGTGAATCAAGCCAAAGCCGAAGGCGACCAACCAGCGGCGGCGCTCCTGCACAACTGGAAAAACATTGTTGAGTGCGGCGAGCACCACGGAGGCGGCAATGGTGCTTTCGACGAGTTTTGAGGGCAGACTGATCACTTGAAGCGCGGCAAGTGACAGGGTGATGGAGTGAGCCAGCGTGAAGGCGGTAACGATTTTCACGACGCTGGCGAGCGCATTTCTGAAATTTCCGACCGGCATCCAACGTCCGTTTTCGCGGCGCAAAACGCTGGGCAGCAACAATGCAAGTAAAAATAGAATGTGATCAATGCCGCCCCAAATGTGAAACACGCCCTCTTTCACAAACTCGAGGAACTGCGAAATTGCGTTTGGCTCGTGAAGTTGAAAGCGGAGGTCATGGTTTTCCGGGCTAAAAATTGCGGTCTGCGTGCCGCCAACAGTCTCGAGGTTCAATAAGCCTCGGTGTTGCGGATCAAGTTCAAAAAACAAATTGTAATTGACTTTTAGGGTGCTCGGGCTACTCGAGCAATCGCTTGAAAACGGCATGACAACATATGCGCCGTCGGTGTGGTTGTCCACCAGGTAACCGCTCGACTTGAGCTTGCAGATTTGATTTTCACTGCGAAGCTCGAGTTTGGAAAGCAGGTAACTTTGCACCGCAACACGGTGCGTTTTCAGCTCCCGCCAGGTGATCGCGCCGTCGTCATTGTCGTCTAGCCCTATCGCATAATCCAGGTCGCGCAGGGCAACATCCCAACGTCCGGTCAAGCTCGGGTTTTTCAGGTTGATGTTGAGGTACGAATCGCTCGGCTTGTGCGCCAAGGCAAGACTCGAGCACAAGGCAATTGAGGCGAGGAACATCAAGGCACGTTTCATTTCAGACCTGCTTTCACCTGGGCAACAAGTTTGGCAATTCGGACATCCTCGATTTTGGTCGCGTCAAACCACTCGAGCACGGGTTTTGCGGCTTCAAATTGACGGCTGGCGATGGCGGACTCGAGCAAGATTTTGGCGTCCAGCGGTTCGTGCTGCACCAACCAATTGGCTCGCGCAAGCTCCAGTGCTTGTTCTGGTTTCTCGAGCACATGCAGGGCAAAAATGGCTTCCTCGCGGCGGTGAACGGTGTCGCCTCGGGCGTGGCTGGCGGCGATTCGGGACGCCATCTGATCGCGGTAAAGCGAATAGGTTTTCAAATGCAGCTTTTTCTCAACCAGCACCCGACGCAGCAGCAAGGCATCGGCTTTGATATTTTGCGAATACGGCAACGCCCGAGCGGCCTGATTTTTCTCGAGCAAAAAGTCCACGTAAGCCGCATTCAAATACGTGTCGCTCGAGTCTTTTTGCAATTCTGCTTGAAAACGAGCATCGGCATCGGGTCGTTGCGAGCGTACCGCCGTCTCGATCAGTGTCCCAGTTGCCCAGGACTTTTCGGATTCGCTGGCTTCTGGGTTGTCGCGCAAAACTTGCTCGAGCGTCTGAAAGGCTTTGGCGGCTTGACCGTTGAGGCTTGCCGCACTGGCAACGCAGGTCACAGCAACCAATTCTGTCGAGGTTTGAAACAGCGGCAGGCATGATCGTTTCGCCTCGGTCAAGTTTCCCAGAACAGTCTGCACCACGCTGCGCGTGACCCAAATTTGCGGGTCTCGAGGGTCAAGTTTTGCCGCAAGGTCGAGGTCGAGCAAAGCACCCTTAAAATCGTGTGCGTTTTGCTTCAGGGTTGCTCGCAAAACCAGGGCTGGCTCTGGTGGCGTAGAAAGGTTCCACCACGGCGCGAGCACCGCCTGAGCGCGTCCGTTGTAACGCGGGTCGGCGTCGGCTCGAGCGCGTTCAATGTATTTTCGCGCCACCACCACGGCAAGTTTGAGGTTGGTTGGGTTTTGCCCTAGCTGCGCCCGCAAATCGCGCAATTCTTTAGCCGCACCATCGTTCACATTCACCCGCAACCGCTCGAGGATTTGATCGTCGGATTTTGGAATAAACGGTGTTGCCAAAGCGCTCGAGGCGAGCATGAAGGCAAGTCCGAACAGCCAAGTTTTTGCATTCATAAAATCTCCTTTTTGTCAAAATAGATTCTCGTTTTTTGATCTCGAGGGCGCAGATCAGTGCGCCCTCGAGCGAAAATACTTACATCGAACCTGGAATTGGGGTCTTTAAATAGGGGAAACCAGTGTCAAACATGCTGTCGGTCACGTTCGCACCGTCGGTGAAAGGCAGTTGACCACTTGGGGCAACGGCGGCGGGAAGCAACTTGCCCATGACCACGCGCAGCGCAATGTCCACCACGTCGTCACCAGGGCGGCGACCGTTGGGGAAACCGGCGGTGTCGCCGCCAATCACACCAAGGTTGTTTTGCTCATCGAGCGCTTTGGCATCAATTTTGGTGTTCAATCGCAACATCTCGGCGACGCTGCCGTTCTTGTTCAAACCGTCCACGCCCGTCAAGAATGCCGCCACCAAATCCGCCCTCGGGAACAAGGTTGGAGCTTTGACGCCCGCCGCGCCGAACAGCAATTCGAGCACGGCTGGCAGCGTTGGGTGCGTGACATAGGTGGCAAACTGCCCGTCGTCCTTTGGTTCAGAGGCGTTGAACTTGTCTTTGTCTTTGATGCCGATCACGACCTCGTTGACCAGCGGGTTTGAGAGCCTCGAGACTTGCACATACTCGCCGCTCGAGCTGGCTGGTTTGGCATATGTTGGGTCGGTGGTCAAGCTGCGCGTTTTGGGCAGGCTGGCGGTCGTCCACGAGCCGACAATGCCCGAATCGCCAGCAATCAAGCACGATTTTGCCACCTCGAGTTCGATGGCGGTCACGTTCTTGTCGGACAGGTCATCGTGTCCACCACTGATCGAACCGAGCGGGTTTTTGATGTTCACCAGGTCAAACGTCTCGCCAAGATTCACCACGAAAGGGTCTTTGCGTTGCCCGACGAACAGCCGTCCCGGAACTTCGCAACCAGGGATTTTGATGTCGTACAAGTAGGCTCGAGCGTACTCGGCATAATCTGGAATCGATTTTTTGCCAATGTTGTCGGCTGGCTTCAGGAATTCCTTGTCGCCCGTCTGCAAGTTACTGACCGCCTCGGGTTTCCCTGAGCGCCGGTCGCCACGAATCACATTGAGGGTGTACGACTCTTGAACGTTCAGTGCGCCAAGGCTTCCGGCGCTGATCGCACCCACATTGGTGAACGGTACGGACACCATCTTCTGGTTTTCACCCGTGCCAATGGGGAGTTGGATGTCTTTGAGGGTGGTCTTAAACTTGAATTGGAAGGTCAAGTCCTCTTTGGCATCCGCGTTGTTGTCCAGATGGATTTCGTAAATGGCGTCTGGGTCGAGGTTGAAAAAGTTCGGACCGCCGTAACCGTCTTGCAGCGGCAAATAATCGGCGATCATGGTCACGTACTTGTCACGTCCGCGTTGATAGGAATTGAACACGTAATAATCCGTACCATCCACTTTTGGGTTGCGCGAAACAAACGGCGCTTCGCGGTGACTCGAGGCGAGCGCCGGCAATGCGCCCGAGAGGGCAATCGCCAGCAAGACCAGCATTTTCTTGTTCATGTTCATCCTTTTTACGTCTCGTGCAATGCACAAGTCCAGAATCTCGAGTGAACGTCTTCAGGCATGGTTTTTGAGGTCGTTTCTCAGTTCACCTCACTTTGAGAGAAGGCTAGAAAACGAGATTCGTATGGCAAACTCGAGAGACTCGAGCTTGAATGTGGGTTACATCAGGTTTTACGCAAACACTAAAGTTTTGGATGTTGGCGGCTTGGGTTAAACTTGGTTTATGAATTTGAATGCCCTGCCAGTCACCCTGAGTGATGTTCAAAATGCCGCCGTGCGAATCGCTGGCATGGCGGTTCGCACACCTTTGCTGCGTTTGCCAATGCAGGGTGAGATTTACGCCAAACCCGAGAACCTTCAGCGCACGGGTTCGTTCAAATTTCGTGGCGCGTACAACGCCCTCGCCAGCCTGCCAGCCGACATCCGCGCTCGAGGGGTGGTCGCCGACTCGAGCGGCAACCATGCGCAGGGGGTGGCGGCAGCCGCGCATTTGTTCGGCGTGCCCGCCGTGATCGTGATTCCAGAGAACGCGCCCGAAATCAAGGTGGAGCGCACCAAAGCTTGGGGTGCCGAAATCGTTCGTTGTCCAAACTCGAGCGCCCTGCGCCTGAAAATCGCGCTCGAGATTCGTGATTCCAGAAATCTGAATTATGTGCCGCCGTTTGATTTTGAAGCCATCATCGCCGGTCAAGGCACGGTCGGACTCGAGATTGCCCAGGATTTGCCCGATGTGGACAATGTTTTGGTGTGCGTCGGCGGCGGCGGTCTGCTGTCTGGCATCGCCGTCGCCATCAAATCCCTCATTCCAAACGCTCGAGTCATTGGCGTCGAACCCGAACTTGCCGCCGACGCGAAAGACAGCTTTCGGGCTGGCAAAATCATCGAATGGGACTCGAGTTTAACGACCCGCACGATCTGCGATGGCGTGCGCACCCAGAGCATCGGTGAACGGAATTTTCAGATCATCTCGAGTCTGGTCGATGACATCGTGACCGTGACCGAAGATGCCGTGCGCGATGCCACACGCTGGTACGCGCTCGAGGCGAAACTGGCGGTTGAACCCACGGGCGCGTTGACTTTGGCAGCCATTCGAAGCGGTGCTGTGAAACTCGAGGGTAAAACCGTTTGTATTGTTTCGGGTGGAAATTTCGATCCAAAATTGTACGCCAGCATCATCTCGAGTTGAATCAGATTTGCCAAAGAAGAAAATCTCGAGTCACACGTGAAAAAGACTGAAGCTCCCTTCTCCCGCTGGCGGGAGGAGTGCCCCAAGCCCGAAGCGATGCCGCCCGTCAGCGACCACGCCCGTCAGGTGCACGTATGTGGTCAAGACAGGTGCATGTTTGGCATCAAGACAGGTGCTGCTTTCGGGGGTAAGAAGGGTTGAGGATGAGCGACCATGCCCGTTAGTTGCAAGTTTATGGTCAAGAGAGGGTGTCGCAATTGCTGTTTTTGGTGTCGAGAATCACGAGTCCAAGTCATGCTCGAACTTTTACTGAAGATCATTGGATTTTGGCAGCACTCGAGGATTCCGCGCTTTGTTAATCACCAGCGCGAACAAACTTAGCATGATCACGGCAATCAAAAACAAACCTGGGTAATCGACCATTGCCGTCCAGGCTCCAGGCTCGAGTTTGAAGAACGCGAACAGGGCAAATCCCCAGCCGAGTGCCGCGACCAAAACGAGCGGTTGGATTTTGGGCAGATTCACTTTCGGCAGCTTTTCGGGGTCGATGTTGGTCAATCCAAAACCCATGAACAAGACGCTGACGCCGACCATGCGTCCGATACTCTCGAGTCCGGCGATTCCAAAACGGTTTAACGTGCTTGTGCTTGCCAGCATCAATCCTGCCACGGCAATCAGCAGCGTTCCCCAAGCCCTGGTGCGGTTCACGCGCCAAAGCTGTACGCTCGAGAAGAGTGCGCCGCCAACCAGCCAGAGCGTGCCGTAAATGTTGAACGGGATCGTCCAAGCCCTGGGGCTTGCCCAGCCCGCCAGCTTGATGTCGGCGAACCCCGTGCCTTTGGGCGTAAATGTGCTCTCGAGGTTTGAGAGCTGCAACGGCGCGTTTAAGACCACCATAAGGGCAACCAGGCTGGCGATGACCAGCATCTCGAGTGATCGTTGCACCCAGGGGCGTTTGTCGAGCAGATGCAGCGTCCCCTGCCCGAGCCATGCCACGCCCATCATCGCGCCCGTGAAATACCAGGCGCGGTATCCCGCGTCGTTCCAGGTGCCTTGCGCTCGAGCCACGACTTCCAGGGTCACGCCGAGCGCAAAAAAAGCGATGCCAACCGTCCAGAGCAATTGGTACTGCTTGCCCCTGTTGCGGTATTGATTCCAGGTCAACAGCGCGAACAGCCACGAAACCGCAGCCGCGAGCGCTCCAAAAAGTGCGTCTGATCCCACGGTTTCATTGTGCCAGAAATGGGGCGTTTTGGCTCGGATAGAAGTCCCTGATTGTAAAACGATTTGAAACACTCACTTTACATCTCAATTCAATTGCAACCAGGAACACCGTCCTGCAAAGCATTAACCCGAGCACAATGTAAGCCACGACGATGTACGAAACACCAAAAAAGCCTTAGACTTTCGGTATGGATTTACCGTTGTTTCCGATAGGCGAAGTGGTCTTGCTTCCTGGCATGGGATTGCCAATATACGTCTTTGAACCCCGTTACCGCGAGTTGCTGGGTCGAATTCGTCAAACGGGTGAAGCCATCGGCATTCCCTGCGTGCTGCCTGAAAATATGCTCACTGGAAACGATCTTGACGCCAGACTCGCCCGCATCGGCACGCTGGCGCATTTAACCCAGGTCAATTACAACCCTGACGGTAGCGCCGAAATTCTGGTGGTCGGCGGCGAACGGTATTCGATTCTCGAGTTTGACCATGAATCCCAGCCGTATTCGGTTGCCAAAATTCAAATGATGCCGCTCGAGCCGAGTGATCCAAAGTGGGTCAAAGCCGTGGCGCAGGGCGTGGTCGAAAGGTTCGTCGAAAAAGTCAAACCAAGACTGGGTGATGTGCGCCCCGAAATTCCTGAAGATTCGCTGCTGCAAGCCTCGTTTGTCGCCGCCAACCTTGGACTGGCGGAAAACGAACGCTTTAAGCTTCAGCGCGTGCTCGAGGCGAACAGTTTGCTCGAGCGGTTTGAAGTGATCTCAGAATTGCTTGGTGTTTCTCAAAAACAACTCAATTAGCACAGTAGGGTATCAAGAACATCCCTCAAAACGCGAGGGATGTTTTTGTTTGACAAAATTTACTTGACTTTGATGATGACTTTGCCCTTGACATGACCTGTTTCGGCATGGTCGTGGGCTTGTTTGGTTTGCTCGAGCGAAAAAACCGAATCGATGACTGGCATCAATTGACCGGCTTCCACGGCTTGGGCAATTTTTTTCAGGCGTTCGCCGTTTGGTTGCATGAACACGTAGGCGCTGCGCATTCCTGCGGCTTTGGCTTGCGCTTCGTTGGGTTGCGAGGTGATCGAAACCAACATGCCGCCTGGTTTGAGCATTTGATACATCTGCGCCTGTTGCTCGCCGCCGACGGCATCCAGAATAAAGTCCATGCCGCGCACGGTGTCATTCGGGTTTTGGGCGGTGTAATCAATGACCTCATCTGCCCCGAGCGCTTTGACCCATTCCAGGTTTTTGCTGCTGGTGGACGTGACCACGTAAGCGCCGTGGGATTTGGCAAGTTGAATGGCGACCGTACCGACGCCACCCGAGCCAGCGCCGACAAAGATTCGGGCATTCGCCTTCAAATCCATGATTTCAAACATTACTTCCCAGGCGGTATGGGCAACCAAGGGCAATGCCGCCGCCTGTTCAAAACTGAGTTTGGCAGGCTTGGCGACAACCAGATCGGCGTCAACCGCAACATATTCGGCATACGCGCCTTGGCGCATGATGTTGGGACGGCTGAAAACCCCATCACCAACTTTAAAATTTGAAACCTCACTTCCAACCGCGCTGACCGTTCCCGCCACATCCCAACCGAGCACCAGCGGCATTTGGTACGAAATCATGGTTTTCAAGTAGCCTTGCCGAATTTTCCAATCGACAGGGTTGATGCTTGCCGCATGAACCTCGATCAACACATCTTTTGCACCAATCTCGGGCATTGGCAATTCGCCAATCTTGAACTGATCCGATCCGCCGTAATTTTCAATGTAAGCTGCTTTCATTTTTATGTCTCCTTTTGATTCCAAAGCGGCAGGTATTCCAGATGGCGCTATTCAAACCTCGAGCTTCGTGCAACACACGATTCGTGCAGTTTCAGCTACACGGTTTTTTCACTGTAAACCCAATTTATGAATCTCGAGTTTGATCCCACACAACACTCACCCAGGCTTGTACACTGCGCTAGATGCAAATGCCTGGTTCACGGTCAAATTATTTTAAAGACTTCAAATTTGCGTTTTCTCAGTTGCTCGAGCTTTTGCGCCTGGGATTGCTTGCCGTGGTGTTTCCAGTCCTGATTTTTGGACTCTTGGCACTGACCAAATTGGTTGCCATGCCCAACATTTTTGGCGTTCAAATCCACCGTTACGATGTCATTTTGTTCGCCTGTTTGGCAATTCAATACCTCATGTGGCGCACCAACCTCGAGACGCTGGATGAACTGAGGGTCATTGGCGTGTTTCACCTTCTGGGTTTGCTGCTCGAGATTTTTAAAACCCAGATGGGTTCTTGGGCGTACCCCGAAATGGCTCTCTTAAAAATCTCGAACGTGCCGCTTTACAGCGGTTTTATGTACGCCAGCGTCGCCAGTTTTATGATTCAATGCTGGCGTTTGATGCGGCTTCAGCTCGAGCATTGGCATTCCAGGGTTGTGCCGTGGGTGCTGGCGCTTGCCATTTACATCAATTTTTTCTCGCATCACGTGCTGCCCGATGCGCGTTGGGTTTTGATGGGTTTGGTGGTCTTGGTTTTTTGGCGCACCAAAGTTCACCTCGAGTTGCGTCAATCTCGGTATCAAATACCGCTGGTGGCGGTTTTTGGTCTGCTCGGTGGACTCATCTGGGTTGCCGAGAACATCGCCACGTACTTCAACGCCTGGCAGTACCCCTCGCAACGCGGCGCTTGGCACATGGTGGACACCAGCAAACTGAGTTCTTGGTGTTTGCTGATCATTGTCAGTTTTATTGTGGTCGCGGCGTTGAAAGACCCGAACGCCCGTTGGAAAGCCCCGAGTCGAGATCATTGACTTTTGCTCATCTCGAGCAACGCCAAAACCGTGCGCCAATTGCGGCTGGAGGCGCTGGTTTTGAGTTTGCGTTCCACAAAATTGTTGGAAAATTTTGAAGTTCCAGAACCGGTCGGGTAATACACGAAAATCTCGAGTTCACCAAACACATGCTCGGCAAATTCTGATTCTGGAAGCTCGAGTTTTTGTGAGGCTGGCGTGTTTTTGAGAAAGATTACATACGGTTGAATGGAATTGCTGATCGTCTGCTCTGGAAACGGGTTGGCGTCCACAATGCGCTCGAAATCGGCTGGCAGACGAATCAAGGTCGGCACGACAAAACCAAATTCTTCAAGGATTGCGGCTTCAATCTTGGCTTCCAAACTCGAGATGTCGCTTGCAGAGCTGTCAAAAACCACATTGCCAGATTGCAGGTACGTCCTGACCGCCTCAAATCCCAAATCTTCAAACATGGTTTTCAGCGCGGGCATCTTCATTTTAAAGTGATTTCCCAAGTTGATGCCGCGCAGCAAGGCAATGAACGTTTGCATGTCAGCTCATCTTAAAACACGTCTGCCCAATCTAGAATATGCTGAACAGATGCCATTTTGGAACTTGCTTGCCAGTTTTAGCTTTGGTTTACCGCTTTTTTTGCTGATGCTGGTGCTCAGTCTGGTGTTTCTGGTTTCGACCCGTGGATTCTTGATCACCAAATTTCGCAAAATCGTGCAATTCAGCCTCAAGCCAACTCGAGGTACTTCTTCAGGCTCGAGCCTTCAAATCTCGAGCATCCAAGCCGGAATGCTGTCCTTGTGCGGCACGGTTGGCGCGAGCGGCTTGTTGGGAGTCGTCACCTCACTGCAACTGGGCGGGGCTGGTGCGGTGTTTTGGATGTTGATTTTTGGCATGGTCATTCTGGTTTTCAAGCATTTTGAAACCACGCTGGCGGTCCACTGGCGACGCGTCTACAACGATGGCAGCGTTTTCGGCGGGCCAATGCTTTACTTGGCAAGGGGGCTGGTGGATTCCAACCCTCGGGTGGTTGGGGTCATTGGTGGCGTGTTTGCACTGTCGTCGCTGCTGGTGGCTTCAACATACGGCAACATCTTGCCAGTTTCGAGCGCCGCAAGTTTTCTGAACGTGACGCACAACATTCCAAAATCGCTCATCAGTTTGGTCTTGGCAGTTGGCTTGATCATCGTGGTTGCGGGTGGCGTCGCTCGAGCGGCGCGGGTGGCGCAAATCGTGTTTCCAGTTGTGATTGTCCTGCTGGTTTTATTGTGCCTGGTTGTGCTGTTTTTGCACTTTGGCAACATTCCAAACGCTATTGCCAGCATGTTCTCGAGCGCGTTTGGAATCCGTAGCGTTTCGGGTGGCGCGGCTGGTATCGGCATTCAATCAATCATGGCACAAGGCATGGCGAGGGCTGTTTTGAGCACTGGTGCGGGTATGGGAAGCTCGAGCATCGTCCACGCCCAAGCCCAAACCGAACACGCGGCGCGGCAAGGCTTGTGGGGCATTGTGGAGGGTTTGATTGGTTTGGCTGTCAGCGGATTTTTCGCGCTGGTCGTGTTGAGCCTTCCAAATGCGCTCGCCTCGAGCAATCAAAATTCGCTGACGGTGCTGGTCAATGTTTTCTCGAGCAGTGGTTTGCTGTCAACCGTCATGGTGCTCGGTATTTCGCTGGCAATATTCTTGCTCGCCTTTTGCGCTTTGATCGCCTGGGAATTTTACGCCGAAGAATCGCTGGCATACCTGATCGGCGATGGTTTTCGCTGGGCGTTGAAACTCGTTTTTTGCGGACTGGTATTTTTAACCCCGCTCATCAATTTCTCGAGCTTCACGTTTGTGCCACCCATTTTGATTGGTTTGATGGTGCTGGTGAATGTTTTGGGCTTGTTGTTGCTCTCGCCGCAAGTGCTCAGCCTGACAAACGGTTTTTTTGCCAATGAGCCTTATCTGCCACCCGATTTGAACAACGCGGTCGCACCTGACATTTTTGAAGAGTTCGATTTTGACCTTTCATAGACAAAAGTCGCTTTTTAAAATCTGCAATCCGCGTAAACTAAACTCCCATGACCACAAATGCACTCCCAGGAAATTGGCAGGACTTCAACGAGGCCAAAGAAGCCATCGGGTTCATGCCATTAAAGGAACTCGAGACAATGTTTGGTCTTCCTGCCCCGAGTTTGATGTCTTACTCAGGGCACAGCCTGATCGGCGCTTTTGTCTTGTACTTTCTGGGGTTCCGAGTCTCGAGTTTGCAACTTCTGGCATTTGCGGTGGGTGTTTACGGTCTGATGGCGCTCGTCACCAACCGCACCAAAGCCGCCGCCTACCGCGAGGAGTGTTACAAAACTTGGGTTCGCAAGCGGGCTGACATCATGCTCGATGAACTCGAGAATCAGGACGATTGAGGCTTTAACGCGGTAGACTCGAGGCATGATTGTTGACGGACATTTGGATTTGGCTTACGGCGTCTTGGGTTACGGACGCGATCTCGAACACCTGACACCTCTAGAGATTCGTGAACTCGAGCGACAAAAAATAGAATCGGGTTTGATCACGCCCGTGCAAGCCGAACGTGGACTTTGCATGTGCACTTTATCTGAACTGAAACGTGGCAAGACCGCCATCGTTTTTGGCACGTTGTTCGCCTCGCCTGCCGTCTCGTGGACGCACCCTAATGAGCGGCATCCTGGCGGTTACGACACGCCCGAAGAAGCCAACGCCCAAGGTTTGGCGCAACTGGCGGTCTACGAAGGCTGGGAACGCGCTGGGCGCATCCGAATCATCAAATCCAAAACCGATCTCGAGCATCACCTCGAGTTGTGGAACATGGACAGCGTGACGGGTTTGGTCGTGCTAATGGAGGGTGCAGACCCGATCATGACGCCCGACGACCTGGGCAATTGGTGGAAACGCGGCGTGCGAATTGTTGGCACGTCGTGGGGACCGACCCGTTACGCTGGCGGCACCGGAACGCCGACGGGACTGACCGATATTGGGCGGGAGTTGATTGCTGCCATGAAAGATCAGCATATGATTCTGGACGCCTCGCATCAAAGCCACGAGGCATTCTGGGATTCGATGGAGGTCGGCGTACACCGCGTGATTGCCAGCCACAGCAATTCTTACAGCATCAATCCAACCAGCAACCGCCACATCACCGACGAAATGATTCAAGTCATCGGTGAACGAAACGGACGGATCGGCATTGTCTTGTTCAACCGCTTTTTGGAACAGCACTGGTCTCGAGAAACGCCAGATTATCCTGTGACGCTGGACGGTCAAGTCAAAAACCATTTAACCCACATGGCAAGCTTGATTGGTTGGGACAAGGTTTGCATTGGTTCAGACATCGACGGCGGTCTTGGACGCGATGAAACCCCAGCCGGACTCGAGTTTCATGGTGATATTGTTAAAATTGGTGATGTTGTACCGACTCAGGCTCGAGATGGGGTTTTGGGCGGAAATTGGATTTCATTCCTGCGTGAGGCACTGCCCTAAAGCTCGAGTTTAAGTTTGGCGTTGTGTGACCAGAACCAAACCCAGCAAACACAATGCCAGACCAACCCAGTTCAGGGCGCTGAGTTTTTCTTTGAAGAACAAAACACCAATCGGCGCGAGTGCAAGGAGCGCCGTGGCTTGCACCGTGATTGCCAACAAGCTGGCTTTCCACCCCGCACGAAATGCGATCACGTAACCAACTTCAATGCCAACGACTGCCAGCGCCAACAACCAGATCGTCCAGTTTGTGCCAGTAAACGCGCTCGAGAGGGCGTTCAGTTCGGGTTTGCCACTCGAGAACAGGGCAAAGAAAAAGCAGACCAAACCTGCCACCAAATACACGACCGTCAGCAAGGCGAACGGGTTGAGATGCGCGGGCAAGAATTTTTGCGCAATATTGTACGAAACCACGCTGACCACGATCAGCGCAAAACCAGCCCAGTACAAATTCATAAATTGTTCTCGGATTTGACTTCCTCGAGCGGCTTGCCTTGAATCAAATCCTCAACCTCTTTGACGCTGACGCGACTCGAACCGAGGCTGGGCAGGTACAGTTCTTCGTACAGGCTCTTGATGATGATTAAAAACGGCACAGCCAAGAATGCGCCGACAAAGCCAAACAAACCCGAAAAAATCAGCACGCCCGCCAGCAACGAGGCGGGGTGAAGGCTAATCCTCGAGGAGAGCACTATCGGGCTGATGAAATTGAACACGATTTGTTGCACGCCAAAGACCACAATCCCAACCCATAGGGCGTTGATGGGATTGGGTGACAGGCTCGAGAGCACGGGCGGAATCAGACCGAACAGGCTGCCGATGACGGGAATCACCTGGGTCACGCCAGCAATGACGGCAAACAAGAAAATGTTTTGGGTTTGAATGCCAAACCATGAGAGCACCGTCAAACCGATAAACACCAGCACCGTCATGGCAAGCGAGAGAATCAACGTGGCGAGCAACCAGCCGCCCAACTGCGTTCCGACCCTCGCCATCGCCCTCGAGACATCGTCGCGGGCATGGGCGGGAACGCCAGCCAAAGCGCCGCGAATCAGCGGCAGTGGGTCAATCAAAACGGTAAATCCCATAATCAGCAACAACGCGCCAAGCAAAAGGTTATTCAGTAAACCCGTGGTTGCACCCAACGCGCCAAGCAACGTTCCAGGTAGGCTCGAGAGTGCACCTGTCAGTTGTTTGGAAAGATCACTCGAGTTCAAACCCTCGGTCAGATTTTTAAAGAGTGGCGAGTTGGCAGTGAGGCTTGCGAGCCACGCCTGAACTTTCTGCACACCGCTCGGCAGGCTCGAGACCAAACTCGAGATTTGCGTGATCAAAGCTGGCACGAGCGACCAGACGAGCAAGAACGTTCCGCCGAGCACCACGAACAGGATGATGGCTGCCCCCAAAGCTCGAGGCATCCGCAGTCTGGTGTTCGCCCAGATCACGAGTGGATTGAGTCCCGCCGCGATAATCATGGCGAGCGAGATCAGCAATAGCGGTTGGGCAAGGCTGGCAATCGCGCCCCACAAGATAAACACGCCGACCGCAAACAAGATTCCTGGAATTAAATTGATCAGGTAAACGCCGCGTTTTTCCATGGCATCATCCTAACTCGAGGTACGACAGGGCGCCGCAAGCGAACCACGGCAAGGGCGCAGCTTCTCACAACCTTTCATCTCAAACCCAGGTTATGGGTTAAACTCGAGACACATGGGTATTTTGACGATTCTTTGTGGTGTGTTGATGTTGGCGCTCGGACTGGGCAGCGTCGTGGGAAAACGCGCGTTGCTACCCGAACTCAAGCCAAGTGAGGTGGCACTGGTGACCGTGCCGTTCGGCGTGGTCATCACCGTGATCGGGCTTATCATTCAGACTGCAAGATAAGTCTCGAGCCATTCAATATCGGTCAATACGCCATAACGCGCACAGATTTAACCCAAGGGTCGGGTTAACATGAAGGCGTGAATGCCGCAATTCCAAACTCAAGCATGTCAAAGTCAAACCTGACCCTCGAGTTGCTCAAACTTGCCCTGCCCATCGTGGCGGTCAACCTGGCTTACGCACTGCTTGGTACGACCGACACCCTGTTCATGGGTCGGCTCGGCTCGAGCGCCGTGGCTGGCGTTGGACTGGGCGCATTGACCTATTATGCACTGTTTTTATTGATTCGCAGCACGGCTGGGGCGGTGACTGTTTTCGTCTCGAGGTCTTACGGTGGTGGCGACCTTGCCGCCTGCGGCGCGTGGCTCAGTCGTTTTTTGTGGTTGGGTTTGGGCTTGTCACTGCTCACCCCCGTCTTTTATTTCATCTTTCCACCCATCCTCAACTTTTTTCATCCTCAACCTGATGCCCTGCAAGCCGCCGTGACTTTCGCCCAAATTCGGGTGCTCGAGATTCCATTCGCCCTGGTTTCGGCTGTGCTGCTTGGCTTTAGGCTTGGTGTGGGCGACTCGAAAACCCCAATGTTTATCACCTGGTTTACCGTGGTCTTGAACATTTTGTTCAGTTATACTTTGGTCTTTGGCAATTTTGGTTTTCCAGCCCTCGGCATTCAAGGCGCATCGCTCGGTACGGTGATTTCGGTGGCGATTCAAACCGTCATTGCCGCAATTATCGTACTGAACGCCAAAGACCGCGCCAAGTACAACATTCATTTTCAACTTCCAAACCTCGAGACACTGAAAGGCATGTTCAAAATCGGTTTGCCGATAGGCACCACCGAATTTGTTGAGGTTGGCGCGTTTGCTGCGTTTACCGCCGTGATTGGTCGGGTCGGAACGATTGAGCTTGCTGCCAGTCAGATCAGCAACCAGATTGCCAGCCTCGGCTTCATGCCCGGTTTTGCGCTCGGTATCGGCACAGGGTCGCTGGTCGGGCGGTACTTGGGCGCAAAAGACCCAAAGCTCGCGGCAGCAGTCGGTTATCTTGGAGTGCGACTCGGCATGATCTGGATGGGATTCGTCGGTATACTCTTTTTTACCATCCCGCAGGTGCTGGTCAGCGGCTTTAACCCTGAACTAAAAGTGCTCGAGCTTTCCACCCAACTCATGCGTTTAATGGCTTTATACCAAGTCTTTGACGCATCCGGCATTATTTTCAGGGGCGCTCTGTCGGGCGCGGGCGACACGCGCTTTCCCATGATTGTGACCCTGATCGGATCGTGGATCGTGATGGTTGGCGGTGCGATTGTGCTCACGCAAACCTTTCACCTTGGGTTGCTCGGGGCGTGGGGCGGGGCATTTATTTACGTGTGTGCAATGGGTTTTATCTTCTGGATGCGTTGGCGGGCAGGGCATTGGCAGCACATGAACCTCGAGCACGCGCATTGATCGCCATATCTCGACAAATAATCTCTCGAGTTGTACAATAACGCGTACATACGGGAGGTTTTTATGGACGCAATTACTTACTCAACAGCCCGCGCCAACCTTGCCAGCACCATGAATCGTGTGTGCGACAACCACGAAACTTTAATCATCACCCGAAACGGCGAACAATCTGTGGTCATGCTCTCGCTCGAGGATTACCAATCGCTCGAGGAAACCGCTTACCTTTTGCGCAGTCCAAAAAACGCAAGTCGTTTGCTGGATTCGATCAATCAATTGAATGCAGGTAAAGGCGTCGAACGCAAACTGGTCAAGTGAAACTGATTTTTTCAGACCAAGCTTGGGACGATTATTTGTACTGGCAAACGCAAGATAAAAAGATGCTCGAGCGAATTAACAAAACGATTCGTGAAACACAACGCACACTGTTTGAAGGTTTAGGAAAACCCGAAGCCTTAAAGCACGCGCTTTCGGGGTTTTGGTCAAGGCGGTTAACAGAAGAACACCGCATGGTTTATAAAGTCGAAAATGATGGATTGGTGTTGGCGCAATTGCGATACCACTACTGAACCTCGCTACCGAGCACCTCATGTGCAGGCTGAGAAGTCAAATTATGATCTCCTTCAGCAATGGACTGTGCGACTGGAATCAAAAGTGAAACACTTTTTTTGAGCATAATCTCGAGCGATTCTAATGTTCCTGTCATTGGAAGTTGAAAAAACTCAAATCCAACATCTGAATGAAATGAACCACATAAATCGGTCAGAACCTCAAGAATAGTGACCTGTGCCCACTCACTTCCATCTTGAAGCATTTTTTCAAGAAGCGGCAGAACAATGAGTATCACAGGATAATATGATCCCTCATGATTATTGCCTGTAGCAAAAAGTAACGCATGATGCGCATCATCGCTTTCTTGACGTGTGCTTGCAGATTCAATTTGATTAAGTGCTTTTATTAAACGAGTTGGATTACTTGAACTGGGTTGCTGAAAATCAGCGAGATTTGGGAGATCACTCAGGGTTACCACTATTTCACCATTCTGGCTTTCTTGAGCCTAAAACTCAGGCAAAAAATTGGGATTCTCGAGATTTGGCTTCTGAAATTTTATCTTGGAAACACTTGCAATATCCCCTCTTTTGCGACAACCCAAAAGTCACCATCCACAGTCAACACATTGCCGCCATGACGTTCTGCGCAAGCAATCACAAGTGAATCAGCAAGTCCAAGCGGAAGATCATCGTACCGATCTACCAATGTGGTTGCTCGAGAAATATCAAGCTCACTTGGGGCAAGAATAAAGTTTTGATTTTGAATGTCTTTCAACAATGCCAGGAGAGCGGCTTGTCCAAGTTTTTCTTCAACCATGTATCCAATTTCAGCCAGAATTCCTGTTGGAATGTAAAACGGTGGACGTGCCGCTTGCAATGCGGCAAACACCCTTCCATAATCTTTGTCCTTGCGATTTAACAAGGTAAAAATTGCGCTGGTATCCAGGGTTATCACTGCCAGTTTTCCCGCAACCACTGTTCAGAATCAGCGCCATTCAAATCACTTTCACCAATACCCAAAGAGGCAAACACTGGCATTTTTTTTGTATCTACAAGAAGTGTCTCGAGTTGTTGCCATTCTGCTTTTGACAGTGTGAGCACAACGAATTCTTCACCGTTTGCAGCCGTCACTATTTTTGGCTCGAGATGCAGGTTATTCATGCAAATAGTTTAGCGCAATTTGAACAATTTCTCGAGCCTCCAACAATCAATGTGACGTTTCACCCAACACAAACCCTTCAACTCGCTTAAGTTGTACCTGATGAGTGTCATAACTGAGCAAGCCATTACCAACGCCCTTCGCACCGTGAACGATCCAGAACTGCACAAAGACCTTGTGAGTTTGGGCATGATCGAAAAAATTCATATCGATGGCAGCATCGTGAACGTCAAAGTTGAACTGACCACGCCCGCCTGTCCGTTGAAGGGCAAGATCGAGGGCGACGTTGTGGCTGCCGTACTGAAAGTTCCCAATGTCACGCACGTCAACGTCAGTTTTGGAGCACAGGTTCGTCCGCCAATGCAAAACCCACTGCCTGGCGTCAAGCACATCATCGCGGTGGGTTCAGGTAAGGGCGGTGTGGGCAAGAGCACGGTGGCGGCAAACCTGGCGCTTTCACTGGCGATGGACGGCGCGAAGGTCGGTCTGCTCGATTCGGACGTTTACGGTCCAAGCATCGGGCAGATGATGGGCGCGACAAATGAACGCATGTTCGCCAATGACGACAAGAAAATGCTGCCGCTCGAGAAGCACGGGCTTAAATTTATTTCGATGGCGAACCTGGTCGCGCCTGGGCAAGCCACGGTCTGGCGTGGTCCGATGTTGCACAGTTTCGTGCAGCAGACCCTGAAAGATGCAGCTTGGGGCGAGTTGGATTATCTGATTATTGACCTGCCACCAGGCACGGGCGATGTGCAACTGAGCTTGTCGCAAACGGTCAGCATGACGGGCGCGGTGATTGTCAGCACGCCGCAGGATGTGGCACTGATTGACGCAACTCGAGCGATGGACATGTTCAGGAAGGCGAACGTTCCGATTCTGGGCATGATCGAAAACATGAGCTATTTTGTCGCGCCGGACACGGGAAAACGCTACGACATTTTTGGTCACGGCGGCGCGAAGCGCGAGGCGGAACGCAACAATATTCCGTTCCTGGGTGAAATTCCGATTGGGATGCAAGTCCGTGAAGACGGCGATACGGGAACGCCCGTGGTGTTGGCGCATCCCGAAACCGTCGAAGCCCAGGCGCTGGTCAGCATCGCTCGGGTTCTGGCGGGACGCATCAGCGTTTCAACGCTCGAGTTGCTGCCAATGGTGTAACGCAAGCTTTTTGATTTGTCTCTCAATCTTTTGTCTCACAATCTCCAGCCTGTTGTTCTCGTAGACTCTCAAGGATTCCAATGATGATTTCAGTCGCCAACGACTCCACCAAGAGCCGAGTTTTGTACTTGCTGCGCGGCAGTGGGCGCGGCACGGCGCAAGCCGTTGCCAGCACGCTTGAGATCAGTGCGCCAGCCGCCAGAAGGCATTTGATGGACTTGGAGGCGGATGGGCTGATCGAGTCTCAGGTCGAGCGTCCTGGCGGTCGTGGACGTCCTCAGCACGTGTTTAAACTCTCCTCCCGTGGCGAGGAACATTTTCCAAAACGCTACGCCCAACTGTGCGATGACATCCTCGAGCATGTGCAAAGTTTGTACGGTTCGGGCGCGGTGCTCGAGGTGCTCGATGCTCGAAATGCCAAGTTGCTCGAGGTTTGGCGCGAGCGGGTGCAGGGCACAACCTTGCAAACCAAACTCGAGGCATTGGTGCACATTCTCAACGAGATCGGTTACGAGGCAACCTTTGAGCACGGTGATGCTGGCGTATTTTATTTGGTTGAAGGCAACTGCCCGAGTTTGGACGTGGCGCGAAAATACCCGCAACTCTGCCAGTCCGAATCAAATCTGTACAGCCAGATTTTGGATGCCAGCGTCACCAGGGAGCAGCAAATTTCGACTGGCGCGAGCGCCTGCAAATACCGAATTGAAGATTATTCGTAACGACGCAAATACGCTGGGTTGGTAATCGCCAATTTTGCCCGTGTGACTTCCTCGAGATGTGCAAAAACATTTTCAGGCAGGTTGCCAGATCGAATGCGGCTCGAGAGTTCTGTGTTCAACTCTCGAGTCATTGCTTTCAAACTCGAGAATGATTCTGGATTTGGCACCTCCTGCCCCAACAAACTTTTTAAGCTCGAGAATTCGGCTTGAATATTGCTTTCCTCGAGTGTGACCTCGCGGGAAATCATGCTCAGGGCGTTCATGGCAACCAAAACTCGAAATTTCAGACGTGCATCCGAAATTGTGGGCAAAATCTCTTGCTCGAGAAATTCTTTGAGGGCATCGCTGAGTTCATTGGTGGTCGGACGGTCTTGCATAATGAAGTCTACCCGAGATTCCTCACCCAGAATCGCGGTTTGTCTCATGCCTTAACGCTAGGCTGGCGTTGATGGTTGCACGCCGACTGGGCTGGTATTTGCTGCGCGAGTTCCTGCCACTTTTTTTGGTGGGCGTGGCAATCATGCTGGTGTTGCTGACCTTGAATTTGTTTGCGGTGTACCTGGCAATTTTTATCAACAACCGTGCCAGCCTCAGTTTGATTTTTCAATTGCTGCTCGATCAATTTCCACAGTTTTTAAGCTTGCTGCTCGCGCCAAGTTTGGCGTTTTGCATTCTGGTCGGTCTGGGGCGCGTGGCTCGAGATTCGGAACTCAAAGCGATTTTTGCCTCTGGCGTGCGTCCAGTCGTGTTGCTGCTGCCAATTCTGGCAATTGGTGTTCTGGTCACGGCGCTCAGTTGGATCAACGAGAACATCTGGCGTCCGACTGCCGACGCCCACTATTTAAAAACCTATTACGCAATCATTCACACCGAACCACCGCGAACTCAGGGTTTAAAAAGTTATGCCAACGGTGCTGGGGATTTGTTTCACGCCGGTTCGCTCGCCCCTCGAGCACAGGAGCCGAACCAAGCCGACCTGTCTGGCGTGATGGTGGTCACCAATGCTGGAATTTACACCGCCACCAAAGGATTGTGGGACGGTAACGCCAAAACCTGGGAGTTGTACAACGTTTTTTACAAACCCTACAGCTCGCAAGATGGCTTTCAAGAAATTCCTGAAACCATCCACGTTTTTGCCTTCACGCCCCCCATCGAACCCGATTCGCGCCCGAGCGACCAGGTTTCGACCGCCGAATTGCAATCTCGAGCCAAAAATGATTCTAAAAGCTTCTCGAGTGTAGAGATTTACGATGCCAATTTCAAGTTGCAACGCCGCTTTGCCGACCCACTGGCGGCGCTCATGATGGCACTGGTCGGCGGGGCTTTGGGTTTGACGGTTTCCAACCGCGCCTGGGGGTTTGCCGCCACCATCGGCTTGATGGCAGCTTACTGGAGCTTGTGGCAAATCGGTTTTAACCTGGCAGCCACCCAAGCCATTCCAGCCGATATTGCCGCATGGTTGGCAAATGCGGTGTTTGCCGTTGGCGCAATGGTTGGTCTGAGAAGATTGCTTTAAACCCGAGTTAGAATTGAGCCATGACAGAGCTTCAAGATTACCTGCCCAAAACCTTTCTCGAGCGACAAGGAAAAACGCTTGAACAGGTACTCGAGAGTCTGCAAAACGCCAAAATAGAATTTTCAACCAAGCTCGGGCAGGCAGATTTGTTTGATCCCGTGGCACAGGGCAAATGGACGCCAGCCAAAATTGCTGACCACCTCAACACGGCGAACTCGTTCTTTGCGGTCTGTCTCGAGCGGGCAGTCAAGAACAAACCAGCCATTCTCATGCCCAAAGGTCATGTCACCCAAGACGGACGCGCCATCAACCCGGGGCAAGAGCCCCGAGCCAATGTCAGCCGTGAAGATTTGCAACAAAATCATGAAATCTCCTTTGAAGCCCTGACGCGTTACGCCAAGAAACTCGAGACGCCACAATTGTTGGACAAAATTTGCGTGACGCAATCATTTTTTGGTGAACTTTCGACACTCGAGGTGCTGAGGCTTTGCGCTTGGCACACCCGACACCACGCAGACCAAATACCAACGGTCAAAACTTAAACTCGAGCGTCAAGCAAAGTTTTTTTGTGCAAACGCACATTCATCGCTCAACCAGGGGCGTTACACTGACGACTGTGAAGAACCGATTATTGATTTTTGGCGTTGTTGCCCTGGCGTTGTGTGGAGTTACAGCAGCCGTGACTTTGGCTGCGAACCCCCGAGATGAGGCTTTAAATACGCCTTCCGGTAAGGCATTTCTCGAGACATACCAGGCGTTACGCGAACAATATTTGCACCCGACCGACCCTGATAAGCTCATGCTGGGTGCGTTATCAGGGATGTTATACGCAGTTGACGACCCATTCGCTTTTTACGTTCCACCCATCCAAACCAGTTCCAACAACGAAAACATAAAGGGTGGTTTTTTTGGGATTGGCTTGGGTTTAACGCCTGCAACCAAAGATGGTTTGGGTGTGCAAGTCGAAACTGTTTTTAATGGTCAACCCGCCGCCAAAGCAGGGATGCAGGCGGGTGATTTAATTGTTGCGGTC
Source organism: Deinococcales bacterium (assembly GCA_025352125.1). Lineage (GTDB taxonomy): Bacteria > Deinococcota > Deinococci > Deinococcales > JAAFIG01 > JANXTZ01. The sequence continues at coordinate 75,302 of JANXTZ010000013.1, forward strand.
AACGGTGAAGATGTTACAAAATTACCCCTCGATCAAGCGGTTCGTAAAATTCGTGGTCCAAAAGGCAGTACGGTCAAAGTCACGATTGCTCGAGGGGTGACGCGTTTAAACCTCAGCATGATTCGAGAGAAAATTGTGGTCGTGAATGTCAATGCTGCCGTTTTACCCGGAAATATTGGTTACGTTGCCATATCAGACTTTTTAAACCAGAAAGTCACTGAACAATTACAAGATGCAATTCGCAAACTGCAAACAAAAAACGTTAAGGGTTTAATCCTTGATTTGCGCAACAACCCAGGTGGTTTGGTTTCAATGGCAGAAGGTGTCGCCGATACTTTTTTATCAAAAGGTGATATTTATGTCACACGTGACCGAAGCAAAAAAGTGAGTGTCGAATACCAAGCTGGAGCACAAAGCACTGATTATTTAGGACCTTTGGTGGTTCTGGTCAACGACTCGAGCGCCAGCGCCAGTGAGATCGTCTCGAGCAGCCTGCAAGAGAATGGACGTGCCAAAATTGTTGGCGAGAAAACGTATGGAAAAGGTGTTGCCGATGCACCTATAAACCTGTCAAATGGTGGTCAATTCGATGTGCCAATCGTTGAATGGCTCACACCAAAACGAAACAGCTTGAATCGACGTGGCGTCACTCCTGATGTGCTTGTCTCCGACACGCGTTATCCAAAACTTTTGACCTTACAGGGCATCAACGCCGCGCCAGGGACAAACATCGAAATCAAAGTGGGCAGTAAAACCTTGAAACTCAAAGCCGATAAAACTGGACAATTCACCTATCAAGACACCCCAACTCGAGTCAAAACCACTGGTCAGCAGGGCGAGGCGATTGTCAACGTTGCCGCCGATGCGCAAGTCCGCAAAGCGCTCTCCTTGTTGGGCGTGGTCGCAACCAAGTAAAAATTTGGTCGAGCAATGCGATTAAACCGTGATACTCGAGTGTTATTGTGAGGCACGATGTCTGAATATTTGAATCAACTTAAAACCCAAGCCAACCAAGTGATCTTGAGCGAACTCGAGACTTCAGACGCGGCATTGGTTTGTACCGAATCTGAAGTGCTGTACCTGAATGCTCTTGGATTGCAACGCGCCAGGTTGGTTGACATTGCCAAAGTCAACCGCGAGGGTGAAGAACTCGTGATCTCGGGCGTGGGTGGCGAATTGATTCGCGGTTCACTGAGCACCGACAAAGAAACTCTGGCAAGTTTTTTCACGATTGTTCAAAGCGCAGGTCAACGCGCCCACACCAGAGCGGCTGCCGCTCGAGTTGAAAGCATTCCCGAAAAACCCGTGCCGATACCAGCGCCGCTCGAGGTTGCGCCGCCCAAAGAAGTTCAGGTCGAATCGTTTCATCAAGATGTCCGTCAAGCCGTACCAATTGCCAAAATGACGCCCGTCACGTCAGATACCACGTCTCGGGCTTTTGAAAACGCTGGATTCTGGATGCGGTTTCTGGCAGCCATCATCGACGGCATTCTGGTGTCGGTCATCACCAGCATCATCTCGAGTATTTTCGGTTTGAACAATGCAATGCTGCGGTTAAATGAAATCTCGAGATCGATCAGTGCAGGCGGCAGCATCGAAGCGATTCAAAACGAAGCCGTGTCGTTGGTCGCGCCAATATTGCTGTCACTGGTGTTTAGTTTGCTGGTCAACTGGTTGTACTTTGCACTGCTCGAGAGCAGCAAACAACAAGCGAGCTTGGGCAAAATGGCATTGGGTTTGAAAGTTACAAATTTGATGGCACAACCCATTGGCTTTGGGCAAGCCACCTGGCGTTATTTTGCCAAGCAAATCCCTGGTTTGGTGTCGTTGATTGTCCTCAGTTTCGGCATGATTCCGCTCCTTCCTGTGATTTCAGATCCCACCAGCACGGCGGCTCGAGCGGCGGCTGGAACATTTTTGCTGGTGTTTTTTGTATCGCTTTTGATTGCGGTTGTGCCGTTTATCATGACCGGATTTACAGCCCACAAACAGGCATTACACGATATTTTGGCAAAAACCTTGGTGGTCAAACCCAAATAAAACCCGAGGATGTTGACTGCCCACCTCGAGCGTAACGTGTGATTCAGGTTATGCTTTTGCGTATAATTTTCTTGAAAAAATTTTTGGCTTTGGTTTTCATGCTGGTTTTGACTTCGTGTGCGGCATTTGAATCTGGTGGTTCGTTCAATCCTAAACTTGTTGATGCAAACAGCAGTATCGTGGCAAAGGCAGGCTCAGATACCATTTTGAGAATTGTCGCGGGTGACATTTCAAGACTTGGATTGCGTCCAGCCGAATTGTTCAGGCAAAACTCGAGAGAAATATCTTTGGTGGGCGACTCGAGCACGTTCGCCTCGCTGGGAATTGCGAACATCAGCAATTTGTTCTTGCCGCCAGGTTGGAATTTTGGGATTGGCAGCGACGGCGTTCTGGTGAATGCCAACTCGAGCAGTGTGACCGCGTTTGATGACACAATCAACACTGTCTCTCGGGTTTCATTGGGCGAGTACAGCATCAATGCGTCAATGTTCGTGCCGAGCAGTGTTGTTCCAGGAAATTACACGGTGCAAGCCCGAGTCAACATTCGCGGTGCGCAGCCAGTGATGTTGCAATGGGTGGTTAGTGTTGTACCAAAGTAATCAAGATTGTAACGCCTTCCAAAGTGCATTGACACCCGCGCCTCGAATGATGGCTGCGCCGCAATCTTGAAGCGCATCCTCGAGCAGACCAGCAAATGACAGCGCGTCATAACGGTCAAAATACCCCATGAAACTGATGCGCACAATTTTGTCTTTGATGGCGTCTTGACCCGTCATGGCTCGGGCATTACGGGCGAGCAAAGCTTTGAACAGGTCGCGTCCAGTCACGGGTTCTGGCGGCACAAGGGTCACGCAGGCTGGTGTTGGGCAATCCGAAAAACTCGTGCAGCCCAATGCTTTTGCCGCCTCGAGCAGCGCATCGTTCAAGCGTTTCTTGTTGTGCCAGTATTGCTCCAAGCCGATACTCGAGATTTCTGCTGCCATTGGCTCGAGGCTGGCGTTGAGTCCCACGATCAGGTTGATGGCTGGCGTGTACGCGGTTTCGCCTGTTCTTTGGGCTTTGAGTTCTTTTTTTAAATCCCAGTAATATACAGCTTGTTTTGTACCCTCAAGGATTGCAATGGCTTTGGGTGAGAGATAAACAAACCCCAGTCCTGGTGGTCCACCAACCGCTTTTTGCGAACCGCTGATAATGGCATCAAGCCCCCACTCGAGCGGGCGCAATTCGGCAATACCGAGGCTGGTGATGGCGTCCACGATTACCAGAATGTCTGGGTTGATGGCTTTGGTAGCACTTGCAATCGCGGCGACATCGTTGAGTGTTCCCGTGCTGGTTTCGGAATGCGTCACCAAAACGGCTCGAGCGTCTGGATTGGCTTTTAACAGGGTGGTCACGGCGGCGGGATCAACGGCTCTTCCCCATTCAAAACGCTGCTCAGACACCGCATACCCCAAGACTCGAGCCATGTCCGCCCAACGTTCGCCAAACTTGCCACTCGAGACGCTGACCACACTCGAGCCTGCTGGCACAAGGGAGACCAGGGCTGCCTCGAATGCACCCGTGCCGGAGGCGGTCACAATCAGGGGTTCGAAGCCAGACTCGAGCGGTAAACCGGCAACCACGCGCAGGTACTCTCGAGCGAGGTTGACCACGACTTTGGCTTCTGGGCTGCGGTGATGCAATTGGGGTTGCGCCAGTGCCAGTCCAACCTCATGGGAGGTTTCGACGGGTCCTGGTGCGATCAGGCGTTTGCGGTACATGGGCGTGCCTCCAAAATTATGAAAACTCGACGGCGAAAGCACTTTCAATAAACTCGAGCGACCTGATTTTCTCGAGCACTTCAAGCTTGGGTTTGGCGTCCAGACTGAGCGCAAACAAGGCTTTGCCGCCAGGTTCGTCGCGTCCGAGCTGCATTCCGGCGATGTTGACGCCCGCCTCGCCCATCATGCTGCCAATCTTGCCGACGACGCCAGGTTGGTCGATGTTGGTGCAAATGAGCACCCAGCCTTCGGGCGCCAGCTCGAGGCGGTAATTGCGAATGCGGGTCAAACGCGGTTGCTTGCCGAAGCAAGTGCCCGCCACGCTGCGAACGCGTTTTCCGTCGGAGATGCTGGCTTTGATTTCGTTGGCGTAATCTTCAGAATCTTCGCTGGTTTTTAAGGTCAGCGCGATGCCGCGTTCTTTGGCGAGCGCGCGAGCGTTAATCAGGTTTGGAATTTCTTCCAGAATACCGCGCAGGTACCCCACCAGAACGCTCGAGAAGATTGGCTCCAAATCGCCAGGAAAACGCCCTGAAAATTCAACCTCGAGTTCTTGAGCCGCGCCAATCTCGAGTTGCGCCAGCATGTGACCCATGCGTTCGCAGAGTTTCATGTACGGTCCAATTTTCTCCAGGGTGTCTGCATCCATTTTGGGCGCATTGATCGCACCTCGAGACACATCGCCGTTCAGGGCGGCACAGACACGCTCGAGAATTTCAGAGCCGACACGGTCTTGAGCCTCTAAAGTGTTCGCGCCCAGATGCGCGGTAATCACCACATCGTCGCGCCCAAGCAGCGGATGATCTGTTTTGGGCGGCTCTTCGACAAAGACATCAATGCCCGCCGCGAACAAGTGCTTGTCCTCGAGCGCCGCCGCTATCGCGTGTTCGTTGATGATGCCACCTCGGGCGGCATTGACGACAATGGCGCCGCTCGGCAACATGGCAAGTTCTCGAGCGCCGATCATGTCTTTGGTTTCTTCGGTTAAGGGCGTGTGAACCGTCAGGGCATTGACTTGGGGCAGCAGTTCCTCGAGCGAGTTGGCGCGTTTGACGCCCAGAAGCTCGAAGCGGCGGCTGGCAATGTACGGGTCGTAGGCGATGACGTTCATTTTCAAACCCATCGCGCGGTTTGCCACGATGGTGCCAATTCGTCCCAGACCGATAATGCCCAGGGTTTTGTCTTTGACTTCGCGCCCCAAATACTTGCGGTCCCAGACGCCGTTGCGGGTCAATTTGTCCGAACGCGTGACCCCTCGAGATGCCGCCATTAACAGAGTGATGGCAAGTTCGGCAGCCGAGACCGTGTTGGCTTCTGGCGCGTTGAGCACAATGATGCCGCGCCGTGATGCCGCCTCGAGGTCAATGTTGTCCACGCCAACGCCGCCGCGACCAATCACACGCAGGTTTGTGCCAGCCTCTAAAAGCTCGAGGTCAACTTTGGTTCTGGAACGGGTGATTAAAGAATCAAATTCGTGAAGTCTGCCTAGAATCTGCTCCCTGGGCATGTTGGGAATGTATTCGATTTGAAAACCTTGACGGACCAGGTTTTCGGGTTTGAACTGCATTTCATCACAGATCAGGATTCGCCAGTTGGAAGGATTACGTTCAGCCACAGCCAAAACTAACTCGAGATCATCTCTCGAACAAGGCATTGCTCTAGGCAAGTCGAGCCTGAGTGAACTTTAATTTCTGGCGCACTGACAATGTGATAAAAAACGTCAAAACAACTTTTTGAAGTGATAATTTAGAGCCAAGCCGATTCAGTCAACAAAGACTGACGCCAAACGCAAGCTCAAAACCAAGAGATGAAATCTGATGAGCCAAAATCCAAAAATTAAACCCGAGATCACAAAACCAGCCAACATTCGCATGGCGTTCGGTCCTCAGGCAGAATTGATCCTCGAGCGACTGGGTGACGACGTGGTGCAGGTGACGTTGGTGGCGCGTACCAGTTTTGGCTGGGAGATGCTGGGGCGGCAGATGCTCAGCTTGGAGCAATTGCAAGATTTACCGATTCCAGGGGCGTTTCAGACCGAGGCTCGAGATCAAAAACTTTCTGTGGGCATCAACAAAAAAAGGTGAGTCAAAACAAGCTCGAGTTTCAAAACCCGAGCTTGTTGTTTATTTCATGATGCCCAGCGCCGCACTCGGTTTAAAATTTGGGAAGACATCGAGCGAATTTTTTAAACCGAATCGTTTTTGCATCACCTCGAGCAGCACCGTGCGGTAATCGGTGGTGACCGCCAAATCGGCGCGGTCAAAGAGTTGATCTGGCGCTAAGCCTGGGAATTTGCCGTAGACCTTGCCGCCCGCCACGCTGCCGCCCAGAACCAGCATGGCGCTGCCGTGACCGTGGTCTGTGCCTTGACTGGCGTTTTCGTCCAACCTGCGTCCAAACTCGGACATCACAATCACGGTCGTGCTGCTGCGCAAGCCATCCAGATCGGTAAAAAAAGCCGCCAATCCTCGAGCCAGTTCGGACAGTAAATTGCCAAAATAACCCTGGGCTTTCTCGCCCTGATACTGGTGCGTGTCCCAGCCACCCAAGTCCACGGTGGCAGCCCGCACACCAAGTCCCGCCTTCATGACCCGAGCCAGGGTTTGCAGGCTCTTGGAGAACTCGCTGTCGTCGGGATATTTGGCGTCACTGGCGGGTTTGTACTCGCCAGAATTGATTTTGGTGATCGTGTCCACCGCCCGAAGTGCGGTCATGCCCGCCTGTTGCAACCATTGGTCGCCGTCCCAGAGTCGGGTCAAGGCGTTGCCCAAAAACTTGCGGTACTCGGCGTCGTCTGCCAGTTGAAACCCGTCAAAACTTGGAAAGCCAACCGCTTTGAGGTTGCCACGCACGCTGGTTGGCAGTTCGTCGTTCAGCGACAAACTTTCGGAGAGCAAATCCGTCACAGAATTGGATTTTGTGCCCGTCAAGAAGCGCGTCACCCAACCGCTCGGGCTGGTTCGGGCGTCGGGCGTGCCAAGCTCGAGGTACTCTTGGGCGTCAAAGTGCGAACGGGTGTTGCTCGGCATTCCGGTGGCTGGAATCACTGCCAAGTGACCTGCCTGGTACAGTTCAAACAGAGGCGCTAAGGATGGATGCAAACCGAGTTGAGCGTTCAACTCGAGTGCCTTGTTTTCGCCTTTGACGGGCACTTTCAAGGTTGGGCGGGCTGCCTCGTAATAGCCTCGGTCTTTGCCGTCCAGAGGCGGCAGCACCGACAGGGCATCCCAGCCGCCACGCAAAAACACGGTGACGAGGGTCTGTGAACCCGTCGCCTCAGCAAGCGCGACGCTCGAGAGTTTGGAACCCGTCATGGCGGCGATGGCTGCCGAGCAGCCCATCATGAATTCGCGGCGGTTGATGTGTTGCATCTCGCTCCTTATTTCCACATGAAGTCTGGACTCATCAAGATAAAACCAACAATGCTCTGAACCCGCCATTTGAGGGTGTCATCATCGGTAATGGCTTCGTTTGAATCACCATTGTCTGCCAAGAATTTGATCAGATCATCCCGAATCTCGAGCGGATGGGGCTTGCGTCCAAGCAGTCGCTCGAGCCAGAAATCGGTTATCTCGAGGGGCTTACGGCGGTTGGCGTTGGTTTTCATGACCCCAGATTTATATTTCTCGTCCCAATCCTGAGCGATGCCGTTCATAAATTGCCAACTGCGCAACAAGCCAGAACTGGACGCCCAAGCCTCACGAAAATCGGGATAGCCATCGGGCGGATGATGGTCAAACAACGCCTGTCCCATGTAATACGTCGTCCAGAGCATGTCTTCGTTTAATTTAATGTCTGTCTCGAGAATCCTCAAACCGCTCACAAATCGCTCGAGCGGGCGTTTGATTTTTTCAGACCAAATACTGGCAAATTCTTTTGAAAGCACGATGCTGCGAATCACGTATTTCATCTGATCTGGCGCGTCTTGGTGCTCGAGGAAGGTTTTGGCGGCGGCATCGATCACGCTTTGCGGAGGTTTGTCCGAAATCAAGCGCCGAACCAATTTGCGGGCAATGTAACGCGCCGTTCCAGGGTGGGTTGCCAAGGCATCGAGCACGTCCTGACCGTCTTTGGTGCCCGGTTGATCGGGTGGCAGATAACGCCCGAGCACGGTTTTTTGAAAGCGGTCGTGCCAGGGTTGAAAAAAGGCGAACTGACCCGTGTTGGTAAAGCCAGATTCGTCGGTGTTGTCATCGATCCGCCAGCCCGTAAAACAGCGCGTCGCCTCGTAAACATCATCATCCACATAGGCGTCAGGTTGCCCCTGGGCATAACCCGCCACATCGCGTTGACGCCCGACACCACGGTAATTTTCTGCGCCCATCGTGTGCAGCTCGAACAACTCGCGGGCATAATTTTCGTTCGGTCCAGCGCGGTTGCTCGAGGCATTGTCGAGGTAACGCAACATGGCGGGGTGTTTGGCGACCGCCTCGAGCATGACGCGAAAATTACCGAACGCATTGGCGCGAATCACATCGCGGTCATAGCCCATGAAGGTCGGTTTGATCGAGTCGTCACGTTCGGGATGAACATTGAAGTGGTTGTGCCAGAAATCGACCATCACCTCGAGCAATTGGCGTTTGCTGAAAACCATGCGCGTGATCGTGGCAAGCCGAGCCTCGAGCGTCGGAATGCCCATTTTCTGAAATTTTTTTTCGTCTTTGTCGTCCAGATTCTTGTAATAATCCGCCCATGCCACCTCGAGCGGTTTGTTCAGTGACTCGAGGTTGGCAAGTTTGGCGTCGCAGTCTTGATCTGTCATCTTTTCTGGATTGAGTTGAAGCTCAATCCAAGTTCGCAGTTTTTCGGCGTTGCCGCCAGGCAATTGGCGAAACGCCTCCAAATCACCAGGACGCCAACCAAAAGCAAGACGGTTAAAGACCACAATCTCGAGCGCCGGAATGGCAGGTTTACCCGTTTTTCTCGTGCTCAACAAGAGCTTTTCGGGCTTCACATCGCTCGAGAAACCGCGCAGGTTGGCGTTTGCTTCCCTTGCGCCCGCAACCACCGCTGCCGTGACCGCCAACGCCCCGCCCGCCCGTAAAAATTTGCGCCTCGAGTTGAGAGGATTGGCGACGGGTTCGAGGATTGCGGTGTCCAAAACATTTTCCTGACCTGACTCGAGATCACCCATACGCGACTCCTTGTAAAGCTGATTTTAAAAAGTGTAGTTCATAAACTCGAGCGAGCCGTGAAAGGCAGGTGATAATGTACTCATGACAAACATGAGATGTCAGGGTTTGTTTCGGCTTAGATGGCAGGGTGCACCGTGCGCACAGCCTGAATTGACGACATGACGCACCTTACTCGAGTTTGCTGACCTCGCGGCGTGGATTGCCCGATTTGTACGCCAACAACAACGCCTCGAGCGCCCTTCCACGGTGCGAGATTTTACGTTTTTCTTCGACACTCAATTCTGCAAAGGTTTTGCCAAGTTCGGGAACCAAAAACAATGAGTCGTAACCAAAACCCGCCTCGCCGCGTGGTCCCTCGAGAATCAGACCCTCAATTTCGCCTCGGTAGCTCTCGACAAAACCGTCGGGATGCGCTAAGGCAATCACGCTGACAAATTTGGCTTTGCGCGGTTGTGGCACGTTTCTGAGGTGCTCGAGCAAGTGAAGATTGCGCTCGAGATCAGATTTTTTGTTGCCGAATCTGGCGCTGTACACTCCAGGTGCGCCGTTTAAAGCCTCAACCTCGAGACCAGAATCGTCTGCCAGTGCAACCATTTTGGTGGCGAGTGAAATGCTGGCGGCTTTGATCATCGCGTTTTCCTCGTAAGTTGCGCCGTCTTCGGGCGGCATGGCGACATTAAATTGATCCAAGCCGAGCAATTCCCAGCCCAAGGAATTTAAACCCTCATGAAACTCGAGGAGCTTACCTGCACTGCTGGTGGCGAGAATCACACGCATAGGATGCGGCGAGTCTACCGTGTGATGACTCAAACCAACAAATCCCATTACGGATTAAGACTCGAGTCCAGCCGCCTTGAACGCCCCACCAACCACAATTTTCGCCTCATTCACAACCTTCTCGAGATGGGTTTGTCCCAAAAAGCTCTCGGCGTAAACCTTGTACAGTTCTTCAGTGCCGCTCGGACGCGCCGTGAACCAGGCGTTTTGGGTGCAAACCTTCAAACCGCCGATGGGTTCATTGTTGCCTGGCGCTCGGGTTAATTTGGCTGTGATTGGCTCGCCAGCCAACTCGGTTGCGGTGACCAAATCTGGCGTCATGCTCGAGAGAACTCTCTTTTGCTCACGGGTTGCGGGCGCGTCCTCTCGGGTGTAGGCACTCGCCCCAAATTCCTGCTCGAGGGCTTGGTAGTGCAAATCTGGCGTTTTGCCTGTAACCGCCGTGATTTCTGCCGCCAGCAAACCCAGAATGATGCCGTCCTTGTCGGTGCTCCAAGCCGTGCCATCAAAACGCTCGAAACTCGCGCCGGCGCTCTCCTCGCCGCCAAAACCGAGCGTGCCATTTGCCAGCCCTGGCACAAAATACTTAAAACCCACCGGAACCTCGAGCAAAGTTCGCCCGAGCCTCGCCACCACACGGTCAATCAGGCTGCTCGAGACGAGGGTTTTACCAACACCCATGCTGGCATTCCAATTGGGACGATTTTGAAAGAGATAATTGATGCAGACCGCCAGATAATGGTTTGGGTTCATCAACCCGGTCGGCGTGACAATGCCGTGACGGTCGGCGTCGGGATCATTGCCGATAGCCACATCAAAATGATCTTTTAATTTGATCAAACTCGCCATCGCATCTGGACTCGAGCAATCCATGCGAATCTTGCCGTCCTTGTCCACGGTCATGAAGCCAAACGTCGCATCGATTCGGTCATTGACAATCTCGAGTTTGACCCCCAGCACATCACGAATCAACTCCCACACTTTTAAGCTCGAGCCTCCGAGCGGATCGATTCCGATTCTGACGCTCGAGTTTTTGATTGCATCCAGATTGACCACATTGTGCAAGTCGTTGACATACGCCGAATCAAAATCGAATTTGACCGCTTGATTCCAGGCGCTCGAGAATGGGACGCGTTTGACGCCCTCGAGATTGCGTTTAAGCAGTTCGTTCGCTCGAGCCTGAATCGCGTTTGTGGCGTTGGTGTCCGCAGGTCCACCGTGCGGCGGGTTGTACTTAAAACCACCGTCCGTCGGCGGATTGTGGCTGGGCGTGATCACGATACCATCCGCCTTGATGCTCGGGTTTTTGTTTGCGCCCAAAATGGCGTGTGAAACCAGCGGCGTTGGGGTGTAACCACGGTTTTGATCGACGCAGACTTGCACGCCGTTCCCCACCAGCACCTCGAGCGCCGTGACCCAGGCGGGTTCGGACAGGGCGTGCGTGTCCATGCCCATGAACAATTTTCCGGTGATCCCCTCTTTTAATCGGTACTCCACCACCGCCTGCGAGATCGCGGCAATGTGATCCTCGTTGAACGACCCCTTTGCACTCGAGCCTCGATGCCCCGACGTGCCAAACGCCACGGTTTGGGCGATGTCATCCAAATTTGGTTTTAACGCGTAATACCCAGTAACAAGCCTCGAAATGTTTTCGAGCATCGAATGCGGCGCTTGTAATCCAGCCAGAGGTGAACGTGACATACCAACAGACTATTACAAACCCTCGATCAGCGCACCTGAACATTGTTTAAATCTCGAGTGCATTCATTCAGCCACCGTTCAGCTAAAAGCCTCAGAATGAACCGAGTGAAGCTCTGGAACAAAAGGGATAAATGTTTCATCAGAGTAAAGAAAAAAGATGTACCCTGAACTCAGGAACAGCGAACCGCATCATTTAAGAATCTAGCTCCTCGAGCCAGTCTCGAGATGGAGGTCAATCATGAACTTAGGCGCACCAGAAATTATCGGACTGCTCGTCGTGGCACTCATTTTGTTCGGCGCAAACAAATTGCCAGAAATTGGCAAGGGTTTGGGCAAGGGCATCCGCGAATTCAAGAAAGCCAGCAAGGAACTGACTGGCGAACTCGAGAGTTCATTCAAAGACGAACCTGTCGCTGTCACTCCAGCCCAACAAAAAACTGAAGCTTAAACCAGATGAATCGCAACTCAGACACCACCGAATTTAAAGAGGCTCCGCTCTTAGCACACCTTGAGGAACTCAGGCTGCGCCTGATTTACGCGGTGGTGTTCTGGGCGATTGGCTCCGGCATTTCGTGGGGATATCACAATCAGTTGTTCAAGCTCTTAAAAGCGCCGTTTAATTCGTTTATCGCCACCGGTGGCAAGGGGGAAATCATCGCGTTGCGGCTGACCGATCAACTCACCACGGCGTTGCAAATTTCCTTATTCGGCGGCATCGTTCTGGCACTGCCGTTCATCGTTTATCAGGTTTGGGCATTTGTCGCGCCTGGTTTGACCAAAGCCGAGCGCCGTTGGGGTGGACCATTCATTCTCGGCGTGGGATTGTCATTTGGGTTGGGTGTCGCTTTCGCGTACTTTGTGATTTTGCCCTATGCCGTTCAATTTTTGCTCGGCGGTGGCTTTCTCGAGGGTGTGGCAACACAACTCACAATTGCGGAGTACATCAGCGATATTTTGATGTACCTCGGGATTTTCGGCGCGGTGTTTGAACTGCCGATCACGATGTACCTGCTCTCGAAAATCGGTCTTGTCAATCCGAAATTCCTTTCGAGCATTCGACGCTACGCCATTTTCGCCATTTTCGCTGCCAGCGCGATCTTAACGCCGACGACAGACCTCGTGAACATGAGCCTCATGGCGGTGCCGCTCGTGGTGCTCTACGAAATTGGCATCGTTTTGTCTGGCATTGCGGTACGACAAAACGCTCGAGCACGCAAGGTTCTCGATGCAAGTCGCATCGACGACGACTTCCAAGACTAAAGCAAAGGCTTCTGAAGGCGGCTCGGGTTTTAAAACTCGAGCCGCTTAATTTTTAGCCCTCAACACCGACCTGACGATCAAACCCGACTCGGTGATCTGACGGTCTTCCCAACCACCACGACCTGACGCACCAGGTTGCAACGCCGCCGAACTTTCGGCTTTGTCCGCGACCGACCAGTTGCACCAACTGAGCTTGTGCAAATCCATAAAATCAAACCAAAGTTGCCGTTCCTTGGCATCAAGTCGCCCAGTGCCACTGGCTTCACTCGTGCCCCATTCGGTCACAAACAACGCCAGTCCGTTGTTGATGGCGTACAAGGCTTTGTTGCGCAACTCCTCACGGTGGGTGCTGGCGTAAAAATGCAACGAATACCCAACATTGGCAAACCCGAGCGGGTCATTGGCGGCTTTATCGACATCTTGCGACCAAGATTGCGTGCCAACCAGAATCACATTGTCAGCGTCAAAAGCACGAATGCTCGAGATGACCTTGTTGTGATACGGTTTGATCACCGTGCTCCAGTCGTATTTCGGCAATGGTTCATTCCAAGTTTCGTAAATGATGTTCGGCACCTGCCCGTACTTTTGAGCGATGCTCGAGAAAAATTGACTGGCAGCCTCTGGCTCAGGATCATGCGCGTGCCAGTCCACAATCACATAAATCCCCTGTTTGATGGCGGCATCAATCACGGTTTGGACTTTGGAACGCTCAACGTCAGGGTTGGTCAAATACCCACTTCCTGCCGTCACCCCCACGGCGGCACGAATGACGTTGATGTTCCAATCTTTTTGAAGCCAAGCAACCGCATCAGCGTTGTAATACTGCCCCATCCATTGACTCCAAAACAGCGACATGCCCCGCAAAACCACGACTTCACCGTGCTGGTCAAGCAATTGCGTACCCACAATTTTAAGTTGCCCATGTCGTTGGACAGAAGTCATGGCTTTGTCCGAAAACGCTTGGGGATTTGACCCAATCATGAAAACCGAAAGCGCAACAGATAAACCAAATACCTTGGAAGTCTTAAACATACCCGCATTCTAAAACCTGAAAGCATGAATTGATTCAAAACTTGGGTTGACTTCCATAACATCCAGACCTTAAACTTTGTGAAGATGCAAGCGACCTCGTACTTTTTTAATTGACACGACCCTCGAGCAAATCGGGTGTCGTGTTTTACTTCGGCGAAAGCCGAAGTTTTTATTTGAGTCTCAGGTCAGAAAGAGGAAATCATGCCAGACCAAAAAATTCAGGAGTACCGCGATTCAATCGACAGCATCAACCTCGAGATTCTGCAATTGTTATCAAAACGCGCCAGCGTGGTCAGTCAGATTGGCAAGCGCCAAACCGAAATGGGTCAAAAACATTACGATCCAACACGCGAATCCGAGATGCTCGAGAAACTTGAAGCCGCCAACCCAGGACCGTTCGCAGGTGGCACGATCAAGCAACTGTTCAAAGAAATTTTCAAAGCCAGCCTGGACTTGGAAGAAAAACAGGACAAACCCAAACTGAAATACTCGAGAAAAGCCAAACCCGAAAACACCACGGTTGTTGTTTCCAGGGGCGATGTGCGCGTGGAATTCGGCGGGGCGGAAAAAGTCTTGATCTCTGGTCCTTGCAGCATCGAATCCTGGGAGCAGATGGAAAGCACCGCCGCGTTCGTGGCGTCTCGAGGGGTAAAATTATTGCGCGGCGGCGCGTACAAACCCCGTACCAGTCCTTACGGCTTTCAGGGCTTGGGCGAGGAAGGACTTCAGTACGGCGCACGCGCCGCCGCGATGCACGGACAGGTGTTTGTCGCCGAAGTCATGGACACCCGAGATGTTGAACTTGCCGCGCACTACGCCGACATGTTGCAAGTTGGCACGAGGAATGCTCAAAATTTCGCACTCTTAAAAGAAGTCGGCAAGGCGGGCAAGCCAGTTCTCTTGAAACGCGGCATGAGCAGCACGATGGAAGAATGGTTGCTGACCGCCGAGTACATCCTCTCGAGCGGCAACGATCAGATTGTGCTCTGCGAACGCGGCATTCGGACATTCGAGAAATGGACGCGCAACACCCTGGATTTGAGTGCGGTAGCCGTTGCGAAACTCGAGACTCACCTGCCCGTGATTGTTGATGTGACCCACGCCGCAGGACGCCGCGACATTCTGATTCCACTCGCCAAAGCGGCACTGGCGGTTGGCGCGGACGGCGTGCACGTTGAAGTCCACCCGAACCCCGCCACGGCGCTTTCGGACAACGAGCAACAACTCGACTTCGCTGGTTTCGATCAATTCATGCTCGAGGTCAGACCGATGCTGGGCTGGAAATAATTCACGTTTGATTCAACTCGAGCGACGTAAACTGAACTTGTGCTGAAAAACATTTTCGACGCCATCATGAAAGTCACCGACCCGCGCCCAAAGTACACGGGCGCGAGGTGCCTGGTCGAACGGCAGGTGGTCGGCGGTTGCGATTTGTGTATGCAAGCCTGCCCACACGACGCCGTGCGAATCACCGACCGCGTTGAAATCATCGAAGCCGATTGCACGGGCTGCGGCTTGTGCGTCCAAGTCTGCCCGACTGGAGCGCTCGAGTACGAGTTGCCACCGATGCTGGCAAGCTTCAAAAACCAGGGTACAACACACAGTTTGGCAAAGGGCAATGACCGCGTGAACGCCAGCCTGAAGTGCTCCAAAGTTCCAGGCGATTCGCCCACGACCCTCTGCCTGGCTCGGGTCAGCCCCAGCATGATTCTGGCATCCAGCGCTTGGGGGCAAAAACTGACCTTGATTCGCAACGATTGCAGCACCTGCAGCCTCGGCGGGGACACCGTGCCGCAAGCTGTTGAGAACGTACTCGAGATTGCCAGGGCGTACCGTGAGAACATTGGCGCGGTGGTTGCTGAAGTCGTGCAATACGGTCTGCATGAAACCTCGGAGGTGCAAACCTCAAAACCCGCACCCGTTCAACCCACCGTCAACATCTCGAGGCGCAATGCGTTCAATGTCTTCGGCTCGACCTTGAAGCGCACCACCGCCGATTTGATTCCCGAAAATCCTTTTCCTGGCATCAACACCAAACTCGAGGCTGCGCCCGTGCCAGATGAATGGACTTGGCGCAAGAAGGCTTTGCGCCCAAAGCCAGATGTTGAGACGCTGCAATACTGGCCCGCGCCAATCGTCAACGACGACTGCATCTTCTGTCCCGTCTGCCAGAACGTCTGCCCGACCAACGCCGTCACCCGAACTCGAGAAATGGACGGAAACTTTCAGATTACCCTCGAGACGGCGGCTTGTACGGGCTGCAACGCCTGTGTTGTCTCGTGTCCACCCGCCGCCATGACCTTAGAGCGCCAAGTAAAATTCGAGATTCTCGAGCAAACCGTGATGCTGCACCAGGGAAGCGGCGAGTAAAGCTCGGGTTATGGCATCAAATGTTGTACCAAACTGAACAGCAACATCAGAGCACCCAAACTCCAAGCCATCGCTCGAGGCAAGTTATCGCGTACCAAACCGTCTATGAGCACGGCGGATTTCCCATTTTTGTCCAACGCATTGTGCTTGGGAACTTCAATGGCAACGGTCGTGATCAAAATCACCAAACCACAGGCGGCAACGATCACGCCCGCCCAGATTGAGGTTTCAGACGGGCGCACAAACGGCAATCCAAGACTAATCAAACACGCCAAAACGGCGGGAATCACAAAAACTGGGATCAGACGTTTACCCGATGCCACATGAAATGGGACAAACTCTTTTTCACCCACCAAATGATAGGTCGGGTACGCCACGATTTGCAGCATCCACGAACCGCCAAGGCAATACAAAAACAGTGCCGTCTCGAGCAACCAGAACCACGATGCAAAAGTCATGTTCGCAGTTTGACACTTGAATCCTCGGACGTTCAATGATTGAAAATCTGATTCACTTAGCGTATCGTCCAGCAATGAACCATCAAGTGGATATCCTCAGTCAAATTCTCGAGCGGCTTTGTCTGCAAGGCAATGTCTACTGTCGGTCTTCGTTGGGTCGTCCTTGGCAATTGCAATTTGAAGCCCACGATTGCATGGTGTTCCATGCCGTCGAACACGGAAAAGCCTTGCTGGAATTGGAAGGCAACACGCTCTTACTCGAGAAAGGTGATTTTGTACTGCTGCCACACGGTCAAGCACACCGCATCAGCCATCCAAAACAAACCCTTGGCGCTCGAGTCCCACGAATTCAAATGGGACAGGTCAACCCTTGCCGCAACGAAATCTGGACGAATGCCAAGCCAGAAACGATTTTGCTGTGTGGAACGTTATATTTGGCGTACAGTCAACAGCATTTACTGTTGCCCAATTTACCAGAAATCTTACACGTTCCGCGCCAAACGTGGCTGGACGCATTGTTGTACCCAATGGCACTGGAAGCCAGCGCAGCACGACTTGGTGCATCCACCATTCTCAAACGTCTGAGCGATGTGCTTTTTGTTCAAGTCATTCGACACCACCTCGAGTCCCAAGCACCGACGCAAACGCAAGGTTGGCTGGCGGGAATGCGCAACCAAAACATCGCACGGGCGCTCGAAGCAATTCATGCCCACCCCGCCGAGGCTTGGACGGTGGCAAGCCTCGCCGAACAAGCCCTGCTCTCGAGAAGCACCTTTGCCTCACGGTTTAACACCTTGGTTGGTGAATCACCACTCGAGTATCTCACCCGTTGGCGCATGACCCTCGCCTCGGACTGGTTGCAAGAACCCAAAGCCAAACTGTTAGACATTGCCAACCGATCTGGCTACCTCAGCGAAGTTGCCTTTCACCGGGCGTACAAACGCATCACCGGACGGACACCGGGCACGGTCAAGAACCATTCAAAATGATTTTGAACTTCAATTGCTGCTTTTACCCAAACCAACCGCGTCGGTTTTGACTCCTCGAAACCTGCCCTACCAAGGATTCGATGGGTTTCAAAATCTGAGTTGATTGTCCCAACCCAAAATTTGCTAAACTGCTGTTATGTTCCATATTCCCAAAAACCCAGTGGTCTTAACGTCTTGGATGGTCGGCAATTTGTCATTCGCTTTTTTCGTGTTCTGGACTGCCACCAGCTTCTTTCCAGGCACGGAATGGACTGCTGGCGCAATGCTGGTCGAATTTGGCATCACGGCGCTCAGTTTTGCCATCGGCTTGTACTTAATGCACATCAACAACGATTAAACCCATCAAATATAAAGCTCGAGTCCTTCAGGCTCGAGTTTTTTCGTGCTTCTCCCCTATTCAGGCATCTGGGGGCGCACGGTCTTGCGTGTTAATCTGCGCGTATTCTCAGGGAAGTCCGTCACGGGATTTCAAGGCTTGCAGTCCAGTGTATTTTGGAGGTTTTTGAATGCGTTACTTAACGGCGGGCGAATCTCACGGTCCGCAACTGACCACAATTTTAGAGGGTTTACCAGCCCAAATTCCGTTGCTCGAGTCTGATGTCAACGCTTGGCTGGCACGGCGGCAATTGGGGTACGGACGCGGACGACGAATGCAGATCGAGAAGGACACCGTAGAATTTTTGTCCGGTATTCGGGCTGGACGCACCACGGGCGCACCAATCACTTTAAAAATCGAGAATTCAGACCATAAAAATTGGACTGAGATCATGGACGTGAACCCTGGCAACGAACCGCGCAAGAAGGCATTGACCGCCGCCAGACCAGGACACGCCGATTTGGTGGGTGGCATGAAATACCGTCACAAGGACCTGCGCGACGTGCTCGAGCGAGCCAGCGCCAGGGAAACCGCGTCTCGCGTAGCGGTCGGTGCAATCTGCCTCAAGTTACTCGAGGCATTGGGTGTTGAGGGCGCAAATTTTGTGGATCGGCTCGGCGGGATTTCCTCAAGCGTGCCGTTTGGTTGGGATGCGCTCGAGATTATTGAAAACTCGCCCGTGCGCTGCCTGGACAAAAACGCCGAAACGCAAATGATTGCCAAGATTGATCACGCCAAAGAAAACGGTGACACCCTCGGCGGCGTGCTCGAGATTCGGTTTAGAGGTTTGGTGCCAGGTCTGGGATCATACTCGCACTGGGACCGAAAACTCGACGGACGCATCGGGCAAGCGATCATGGCAACCCAAGCCGTCAAAGGCGTCGAGATTGGGCACGGTTTTGACAACGCCGACCAACCAGGCTCGAGCGTTCACGATGCCATTTTTTACCGCGACTCGAGCGCGGCAAAAGGCGCTTACGACCGCAACACCAACGGCGCGGGAGGACTCGAGGCGGGCATGACCAACGGCGAGGAATTGATCGTTCGCGTGGCGCTCAAACCCATTGCCACCCTGATGAAACCCCTGCCCACCGTGGATGTGGTCACGCATGAAGCCGCCGACGCCGCCCGAGAGCGTTCTGACACCACGGCTGTCCCTGCGGCTGGAATCATCTTTCAATGCGTGATCGCCATAGTGCTTGCCGAAGCGTACCTCGAGAAATTTGGTTGCGATACCCTGCCCGAAATGCTCGAGCGGCTCGAGGAATACAAGAAGTTTATTGCCACGTATTGACGACAAAGACAGCATTTTAGACAGCGATTCTTTGGTCGTGAACGCGGAAGTGACAACAGGAAAGGGGCAATCGTGATCCTTCCTAAAATCCGCGACCCCCGCTTCATCACCATCCGTCGCGGGGGGACGCTCACAGACGCCAACCATCGGCTTTTGGCATTGTGGGCAGCCGAGTGTGCAGAGCATGTTCTGCCGCTCTTTGAGTCGGTGCAGCCTTTAGACCCGCGTCCCCGCCAAGCGATTGAGCACATCCGAGCCTGGACTCGAGGTGAAATCAAAATGATGGAGTCTCGAGCTGCGGGTGGTCGTGCCATGTCTGCGGCACGACCCTTGAATGGAGCCGCCCGTCACGCCGCCTATGCTGCCGGTCAAGCTGGGGTGGTGGCGCATGTCGCCGCACACGAGTTGGGCGCTGCCGCCTATGCAATCAAGGCTGTACGTGCGGCGCATGGTGAGGATGCTGGTCGGCTCGAGTGTCACTGGCAACGCGAACAACTTCCAGATGCGATTCACGAAATCGTCTTGGAGGATCAAGGGTTGCGAAACGAAATCTGTTGGTCGGTGTTCGAGTGCTGACCACAGCTTATCCATAGTGTCTAACAAGCGCTTTGATCCACTATCAAGCCCATCGATCAGTCAACCACCTCAAGAAATTCATTGGCGGAAATGCTCGAGGTATACAAGAAGTTTATTGCCAGATATTAAAGCTCGAGTGTTGGTTTATGCTGATGCACAAGGAGAACCAACATGGAAATCAAAATACTTGAGGAACTGCTGACGACACTCAAAGTGCGGTTTGCCAAGAACATGCCGCGTCATAAGAACATCGACTGGAAAACGGCACAAGCAAAATTGGAAGCCGATCCTAAGAAACTCGAGGCACTTTTTGAAATGGAACGCACAGGCGGCGAACCCGATGTGATTGGTGTTGACGAACAAACCAAGGCGTTTATCTTCTGTGATTGCTCGTCAGAGACGCCAGCCGGTAGGCGCAGCATTTGTTATGACCGCGATGCGCTCGAGTCACGAAAAGAAAACAAACCCCGCACGAGCGCCCTCGAGATGGCAGCCGAAATCGGTGTTGAGATGCTGACCGAACCAGAATACCGAGCCTTGCAAGAACTGGGCGAATTTGACAGGAAAACGTCGAGTTGGGTGGAGACGCCAATCGAGATCAGGGACCGTGGCGGTGCGCTGTTTTGTGACCGTCGCTACGACCATGTGTTTACGTATCACAACGGCGCGGATTCGTACTATGCCGCCAGGGGTTTTCGGGGACGTTTGCTGGTTTGAGGCTCGAGTTTCAGGTGTCGTTGCCACCGTTGGGATTCTCGGGCGGTAAATTGGTCGCATGAAGTTGCGTCATGATTTTGCTGGGGAACAACCAACGCGCCACAATGTAGAACAAGCCCAGAACGTTGACGGTGGTGGTGGTAATCAGGGCGATCAGCACCGCATCGGAAAGTTCAAAATCAATTCCGAACATGGATTTGATCGCAGCAAACAGCAAAAACGCCAAAATCACGATCAGCCAAATGATTGAAAGGCAGAACAGCCACAGCGCGAAACGGCGGCGCTCCTTGAACATCGATTGCGCTTCGATTAAATTGTTTCTGTACCAGTCAATTTCGATCTGACCCAAATCCTTGCCGTAATCAGGCTCGAGCGGGATTTGGTTGGCGTTCATCAGCACGGGCGGCGGGATTCTGGTGACATCAATTTTCTTGTCGTCAGGCATGTTCACCTCGAGTTTGGGGAATGCGTCGGGGTTGAAATCTCGAGGCTTAACGGCGTTCTTGACGTTTGAAGTAATCGCGGATTATTTCGTTGGGAATCACACCAAATTGGTTGACTTTAAAGGTTTTACTCCACGGCGAATCGTCCTTGTGCGTGAGGGACGACAACTGCCCGCCCGTGAGATGTCCGTACAATTCCCAGACTTTTTGCAGCAACTCGAGCACGGAGGTTTCAGTTGGAGCTTCAAACTCGAGCTTCTGACGGGTTTCGGGTTCGATACGCATTAAGGGCTTTGTGACAACGCCGTTGCCGTATTTTCTGAGGGCGTCATACAACGGCACGATCACCGGACCGAAATTCCAGGCTTGAATCGGTTCTTCGATGAGTGGCGCGTCGGTCAGCGCCAAATGCCAACCGTGCGCAAAGTAGACCAGCTTTTGCACCTGCATGTTGGTCAGAAATGCGTCTCGGTCTTTGGCGATTTGAATAAAAGCATTGGCGATGTTTCTGGCAGAGTAAATCATGGTTTTCTTCCTGAGCGGCGAGTTTGATATTTTTGCTGGGTCATAATGAGTCACCCGAATTCGATTATAGCAAATTTGTCGCTCGAGATTGAAAGATTGATCTTGGGGCTTTTGCATACACTGCAACCATCATTCCTCACAGTCCGAGATTGAACTCGAGCGACTGCAAATTCTGTTCCGTGATGCGACCCGAGGGCAGGGCGTGGTTTCACTCGAGGGCGTTTAAGCCGGTCAAATCGCGCCCGACAATCAGGGTGTGAATGTCGTGCGTCCCTTCATACGTGTCCACCGTCTCGAGGTTGAGCATGTGCCGAATGATTGGGTATTCGGTGGTGATGCCGTTGCCACCGTGAAGTTCCCGCGCCATTCGTGCCCCCTCGAGTGCCACGCGCACGTTGTTGCGCTTTGCCATTGAGACTTGGGCATAATTCATCGTGCCAGCGTCTTTGTTCTGCCCGAGGTGGTACGCCATCATCAAACCCAGCGAATGCTGTGTCGCCATCGTGACCAGCTTGTGTTGCACCAACTGACGCCCCGCAATCGGCTTGCCAAACGTCGTGCGGGACTTGGTGTACTCGAGGGTGGTCGAAAGCACACTCTCGAGCGCCCCAAGTGCACCCCAGGCGATGCCGTAACGGGCTTGGGTCAAGCAGCCGAGGGGTGACTTCAAACCTTTAGACCCAGGCAGCAAACTCGAGGCTGGAACGCGCACGTCCTCGAGCACAATTTCGCCGGTGACGCTGGCGCGAAGGCTCATTTTGTTCTTGATTTTTGGCGCGGAAAAACCTCTGGTATCGGTTGGCACGATAAAACCGCGAATGATGCCGTCATCGTCTTTTGCCCAAACCACGGCAATGTCAGCAATCGGGCTGTTGGTGATCCACATTTTCGAGCCGTTGAGCACATAATCCGTGCCATCTTTGGTGGCTCGAGTTCGCATCGCGCCAGGGTCAGAACCGCCGTCGGATTCTGTCAGCCCGAAGCAACCCACCATGCGCCCAGCGGCAAGTTCGGGCAGGTATTTTTTCTTTTGCTCCTCCGAGCCATACGCGTAAATCGGGTACATCACCAGCGAACCTTGAACGCTGGCGGTGCTGCGAATCCCCGAATCGCCGCGCTCGAGTTCGTAACAAATCAGACCATACGCGGTGCTCGAGACGCCAGAGCCACCGTATTCTTCGGGCGTTGTCGGTCCGAGAATGCCAAGTTCACCCATTTTGGTCGTTAAATTGCGCGGCAGCGTGCCTTCGTCCCACCAATCGCCAACCTGCGGAATGATTTCGGCATCGACAAACTCGCGTACCATCGTGTGAATATCGCGTTCTTCGGGTTTGAGGTTCTCGAGAATTTTGAAGTAATCGAACATGGGGTATTGTCGCATTTTAGGATGTGATGGGCAATGTACAAATAACCTCAATTTTATGCAGCACTCGAGCCTAAAAATTCAACTGAAGTACTCGAATTCAAACTTTTTTGCTTCTTGGATTTTCACCAAGAACCATACCGTGATTCATTTGAGATACACCAATTCCCAAGCAATTCAATGACTCGTGCGTGATTGTATTCGGCTTGAAAACGAATGTAAGGGATTCCGCCAAACCGCACACCAATCTCTTCAACTTGATGAATTTTGACAGCATCGTTTGATTCCTTGCCAAATTTGTCATGTGTCATAGGAAAAATACACCACAAACCAGTGAGACTTTCAGGGTTTTCAAAATCGTTCATGCACCACAATACGATCTAAACTTTTTAATAGTTCCAGACGTTGCGTCACACCTCAAGTTTTGGATTAAACTTTTTCCATGACCGAACTTCTCGAGCTGCTTGATTACCAACGTTGGGCGACCAGCAAAACCCTTGACTCAAGCGCAAAACTGAGTCTCGAGCAATTGCACCGTGACCTCGGCTCGAGTTTTAAAAGCGTGTTTGAAACCCTGGTGCATTTGTATGGCGCTGACCGCGCCTGGTTGGGCAGGTTAACGGGGCAAAGTCCAAGCCGACCAAACCTAACCGATTACCCGAATCTCGAGGCGTTGCGTGAAGCTTGGGAGGTTGTGCTTGACGGCTGGAAAGTAACTGTCACAAAACTCGAGAATCCCAAACTCGAGTTTCATTACAAGTCTTATGATGGTTCGCCGTTCACCAGTTCGCTCGAGGAAATTGTTAAACATGTGGTGAATCACGGCACGTACCACCGTGGGCAGGTTGCCGCCATGCAACGCATGTTGGGCGGCAAGGCGGTTGGCACGGACTTGATTTCGTTTTACCGCAGTCAAAAAGCCTGAAACTCGAGTTTCTGAATGAAAAGTGACCCCGAAATGGGGTCATAAACTTCTGGTTGCTCGAGGTTTAACTGTCTTTGTCGCGGTATCGCAAGAACGCGGGAATGTCGAGTTCTTGTTCGCTGAAACGACCCGAGTTGATGATATTGCCCAGATTGCCGAGCGTGTTGTTGCTGGTGCGCAGTTGGTTCATCAAGCCTGGGGCTTCGTTGAACCCTGTGGCAACCACGGTCACGCGGATTTCGTCGCCGGCGTGTTCGTCGAATGCCACGCCGAACAGGGTGTCCACGCTGTTTTCGTCCAAACCAGTGGCGGCTTGAATCTTGCCGACAATTTCGTAAGCGTCCGCTAACGTCACGCGGTCTTCGGTGCCGGTAATGTTGATCAAAAGTTTTTTCGCGCCTTCAATCCCACGCTCGAGCAGAGGCGAGTGAATGGCGCTGGCAACGGCTTCTTCGACAAGTTTGTCGCCGCGCCCCGCTCCAATGCCCATGAGGACTGAACCTGCGCTTGTCAGGTGCATTTTCACGTCGGCAAAGTCCACGTTGATCAAACCGCTGGCATTAATTACGTCGCTGATGCCTTTGACGCCGTAGTACAACACGCGGTCTGCCAGCAAAAACGCATCGCGGATTGGGGCTTTGCGGTCCACCACCGAAACCAGCTTTTCATTGTTGACAATAATCATGCCATCCACGCGCTCTGAGAGCTTTTTGATGCCCTCTTCGGCAACGCGCAGGCGCTTGGGTCCTTCAAACTTGAACGGGCGTGTCACGATGCCAATGGTCAGCGCACCGATCTCTTTGGCAATTTCGGCGACCACGGGCGCACTGCCCGTGCCCGTGCCGCCGCCCATGCCGGCGGTGATGAAAACCATGTCCGCACCCTCGAGGTGTTCTTTGATCTGATCGCGGTCCTCGAGCGCACTTTTTTCGCCGACTTCGGGGTTTGCGCCAGCGCCCAGACCGCGTGTGGTGCGATCACCAATTTGCAAGCGCAATTCCGCATGAGAGTTCGCCAGAACTTGCGCGTCGGTGTTCGCCGCAATGAACTCCACGCCATCCAAGCCAGAGTCAATCATGCGGTTCACCGCGTTGTTGCCCGCGCCGCCCAAGCCAATCACTCGAATATTCGCTGCTTGCACTGTTATCGCCTCGTTCTTGCCATAGTGGCTTTAATTTCTGAATACATTTTAGAACTTAGAATCTTGCTTTAAAAGAAATCTTTAAAAAACGCCCTGATGCGCTCGAGAAGGCTAGGACCACTTGGTTTGCGCTCTAACGCTTCGCTCGGTTCTGCCTCGAAGTTATCGTCTTCATTTGCGTAATTGCCGCTCGAGGAAGCATCATTTTGACCCATCTGTGCACCTGACACGCTGACGCCGACAGGAACGGCATTGTAATGCTGCTGACTGCTGCTGGTCGCGCCGCGTCCAGTGAAATTCTCGATGCCGTAGCGCACCAAACCCACGCTTGTCGCGTGAGTTGGACTCGAGACGACATCCGCAAGACCGCTGACATTGCCTGGTTTGCCAATGCGAACAGGTAACTTAAAGCGTTCTCGAGCGAGTTCGGAGACGCCACGCATCAAAGCCGTACCGCCTGTAATCACGACGCCCGCCGCGATCAATTCGACCGGTCCAAGCACCGAATCAATCTCTGCCCTGGCAAGGTTAAAAATTTCTGCCATGCGGGGCTTGATGATCCTCGAGAGTTCAAAGGCACTGACTTGCGGCACTACCCCGTTTTGGGTCAACTCGAGGTTGAGGTCTGGGTCTGCCATTTCGGGCACGGCGGCACCGTATTTTTTCTTGACGCGTTCGGCTTCGTCGGCTGGAATTTTAAGAATTTGCGCGAGGTCTTGAGTGACATGGTCGCCACCGAGCGGAATGACCGCGCTGTGAGCGAGATTGCCGCGTCTGAAGACCGCAACATCGGTTGTGCCGCCGCCAATGTCAATCAAAACCGTGGTGACATCCTCTTCGTTTGGCTCGAGCACGCTCAGACCACTGGCGTACCCTTGCAAGACCAGACCGTTGACGGTGATCCCAGCCTCGGACACGCAGCGCCTTAAATTGGCGAGTGGTCCTTGCGAGCCGGTCACGATATGAACGTCCACCTCGAGCCGCACGCCGTGCATTCCGACAGGATTTTTGATGCCTTCCTGCCCGTCAACCACGTATTCTTGCGGCAGCACGTGAATGATCTCGAGGTTTGGGTCGAGCGGTACGGCTCGTGCGTTTTCGATGGCGCGTTCGACATCTGGGCGCGAGATTTCCTGCCCGCGACGGATGGCGGCAAGCCCGTGACTGGTCAGGGCTTTCAAGTGCCCGCCTGCCACACCCACGTAAGCATCGACGACTCGAACGCCAGCCACGCGTTCGGCGGCGGCGATGGAATTGCGGATTGAACTGATGGTGCGCTCTAAATTGACAACCACACCGCGCTTGAGACCTTCACTTGGCACTGTACCTTCACCAATAATGTCGAGCACCCCGTTGGGGCTGACTTCACCGATAACTGTTGTGATTTTGGTCGTGCCAATGTCCAATCCGACCACGATTCTCGAGTTGTAACGATTGTCGGTCATTGTTGGACACTCACCCCCCACGGATAGATGTTGATTTGTGCCGATCTTTGATCGGCTTGGAGTATCTTGACACTTCCGCCCCATTTGAGCAAGGAAGCATACGAATCGGTCCAGATTCGCAGGTCTTTGAGTTGGATACGGTAGCCTTGCGGCGTGAACCGAATCTCGAGTGGTTTGAATGGTTTCATCAATAGGGCTATCTTAAGCGCTTCGGGCAGTTTGGAGCTATCCCAACCCGTTAATGTTGGGCTGACGGTTGAAGCGTCGGGCAATTCCATGCCGTCAAGTGCAACGGTCATTCTCGAGCCGTCTGCTTTGATTAGCGTGCCGACAGGTTCGCGTTCGATCAGTTTGACCTCAACCTGACCTGGAAAATGCTTGATGATTCTTGCCTCGGCAATCCAGGGGCTGTCCTCGAGTTCTTTGGCACTGGCGTTCGATGCCCACAACCACGGGTTGCCACGCGAGATGCCGCTCATGTGCGCGACCTCTTTGGGACTAAGGTGCTTTGAACCCGAAACCAGCACGCCCCAGACGGGCAGCACAAACCTCGAGGCGGCAAGCAAAGCGAATATGATAATCAGCAACGACATGCCCCAGGTCAGGTTTTCTTTGGTCGGTTTGATTGGGCTGGTCATTGGCTTCCCCATATTTCCACTTCGCGCTCAAGGTTCATTCCCAATTGAGCCTCGATGTTCGAGAGCAACTCGAGCACATCTTTGGCGCTGGCATTTCCTTGGTTCACCACAAAATTACCATGTTCGAGTGAGATCATTGCGCCGCCGACCCTTGCGCCCTTCAAACCCGCTTGATCGACCAGTAGACCCGCCGAGAAACCCGTCGGGTTTTTCCAGGCGCAACCAAAGGTTCGTTGGTGTGGTTGTCCTTTTCTGGCATTGTCGGCAAGGTTCATGCGTTCTTGGACAATTTCTGGAGTCACAATCTCGAGTTTGAGGCGAACCCTTGTGACGATTCCCGCGCCGTTTTTGCCACGTGGGATGCTCGAGTTGCGGTACTGAAAACCAAGTTGATCAGGCGTGAAAATATGCACTTCGCCATCAACAAAAACCTCGAGTTGATAAATCGCATCCGCCATCTCGCCGTAACGCGTTCCCGCGTTCATGCGCACCGCACCGCCGACTTGGGCGGGAACGCCCCATAAACCTTCAATACCCGACAGACCGCGTTGCTGGAGTTGCCGCACCAAACCTGGAATCGGTTTTGCCGCGCCAACCCAACCCGTCACGAGATGCGTGTCGCTCGAGAGAACTGGGTCAGGTTCGAGATCACTTTTGGAATATTCGCCGCCAAGTCGAATCACGCGATCATCAACACCAGAATCGGAGACAATCAAATTCGAGCCTCCGCCCAGAATTCGGTACGGCGCAGACGTGGCTTCCCGCAATTGCTCGAGGTCATGGACGACCCACAATTCAGCAATCCCGCCAACCCCAAGCGTGGTGAAACTCGAGAGGTGCACCAATCGCGGCGCTCGAGCGAAACTGGGTTTGGTCATGACCACACACGACTCCTTCATCACTTCACAGCCTCGATTTTGCCACGAATAAGCAATTCACGTCCAAAGTTGGTGATGTCACCCGCACCCATCGTCACGATCACATCATTGTCGCTGGCATTGATGAGTAAAAGCTCGAGCGCATCTTCACGGCGCGAAAAATACTTGACGGCAACGTGACCGTCGGTAATCATTTTTTGTTCGATCAGACCAGAGTGAATACCCTCAATCGGTTTCTCGCCCGCGCCGTAAATGTCGAGCAGCATGACCTCATCGGCGTGCATAAGCGCTTGCGCAAAACGCTGCCATTCCCTGGCGACCCGCAAATAACGGTGCGGCTGGAACACCACGCGAACCTTGCGCCCCGTGGTTTTCGCACCCAAGATGGCGTTCTCGACTTTGGTTGGGTTGTGCGCGTAATCATCGACCACCAACGCGCCGTGGTATTCGCCCAGCACATCCCAGCGACGGCGGGCGTTCTTGAAATGCTCGAGTGCCGCAGAATACTTTTCAAACGCAATTCCGGCACGGTCTGCGACTGCCACGGCTGCCAGCGAATTCAGCACATTGTGCTGCCCTGGTACGTTTAGCGTGATTTCCCCAATCGTTTCCCCACGAATCTCGAGCGTGTAAACCGCACCGCCTCGCTCGAGTTTGACGTTCAAGGCGCGGTAATCGCAACCCTCGGATGTGCCGTAAGACACCAATGGCAGTTCCTCGAGCATCTTTTCCAAACCATCCCAATCGCGGCAATAAACCACGACATCCGCGTTCTGGGCGAATTGCCTGAACGCACGGTGCAACGCCTCGAGATTGACGTGGTAATTGTTGCGCACATCGCCCTCAATGCCAACATGATCGTCTTCGACATTGGTGATGACCGCAGTTCGCGGTTTGACATGCTGAAAGTAGGTGTCCGACTCGTCAATCTCGGCAATAAAGTGCTTGCCCTTGCCGTACTTGGCATTGCCACCAATTGCGGCAACCTCGCCGCCGACCACGCAAGTCGGGTCAAGCCCGCACTGTTCAAAAACAGATGCGATCATGCTCGAGGTGCTGGTCTTGCCGTGCGTGCCGACGATGCCGATGCTGTCTTTGGCGCTCATCAGTTCGCCCAAAAGTTCAATGCGCCGAATGACGCGCAAGCCCTTGCCCCTGGCGGCAATGACTTCGGGTTCGCTGGCATCGACGGCGGTACTGGTCACCAACACATCAACATCATGCGTGATGTGATCCGCGCTGTGACCCTCAAAGATTTCCACGCCTCGAGCCTCGAGCTTCGCGCTCAAGGCATTTTTTTTGTGATCGCAACCCGAAACAACCTGACCGTCCTCGAGCAGAACATGCGCCAAACCACTGACGCCAATCCCACCAATGCCCATCAGGTGATAATGCTTTTTCATGTGCTCTCCCGTAACACTTCCAAGACCAGCGATGCAAGTCGCTGCGCCGCACCCGCACTCGAGGCTGCGAAGGCGTTTCGGCGCAATTCCTCGAGCTTGGAAGCTTCCAAACACGTCAGAATACCCTTTTCGAGTAACCCAGGTGAATGGCTCGGGCTTAATGATTCGCGTTCGAGTTCTGATTCGAGAATTAAAAACCCTGCCCCTCGAGCTTCGACGCCCTGGGCATTCTTGGTTTGATGGTCTTCACTGGCGCTCGGAAGCGGCACGAGCAGCAATGGCACACCGTGAAACGCGGCATCGGCAATGGTGCTGAACCCTGCCCTGGTGATTGCAAAATCGACAGCGCTGAACGCTGCTATCGCGTCCACAAATTCGGTCGTGTGATACCAAGAGGAGGTTTTGACCTCATTCAAGCGACCGCGGCCAGTTTGGTGAAGCACCTGCACGTTTTTGCCCACCAGCACCCGCTCGAGAATTGGTGGTAGCAATCTGTTTAACCTGACCGAACCTTGCGAGCCGCCCATGATCAAAATGGTTTGTTTGTTCGGTTCCAAACCCAGTTTCTCGAGCGCCTCAGGTCGGGTCAGGCGTTGTTCACGGACAGGCATCCCAACCAATTTCGTTCTCGCGCCCACAAGCTCGAGCTTTGCCGCCTCGTCAACCAGCCCAATCATTTTGGCTTTTTTGGCAAAAACCTTTGTGACCAAACCAGGACGCGCATTGCCCTCATGCAAAACGATTGGCACGCCACGCAACCACGCGCCAGCCACACCAGGAAACGACGCAAAACCACCAAAACCAACCACAACTTTTGGACGCAAGTTTCCAACAATTGATGCAGCATCGCCAAAACCCGCAACCGCGCGAAATAAGGCTCGAGGATCAGGGCGATAACGGTCAATCTTGCCCGTTCTGACGCCGTAAAAACCAAGGTTCTCTCGAGCGGCTATCCCCTCCTCCATGCCACCCAAACCGCCAATGATCGCGCTCTGTAACCCATGTGGCTCGAGCGCCCGAGCGAGTGCCACGGCGGGGAAAATATGCCCAGCCGTGCCACCGGTGGCGAGAAGAATTTGAGGCGGATTGGACATTGAGCTGGCAACTCCTTGGGTACGACTCGAGCTTTGGATTTCGTGCAAGATGTTTAAAATCATCCATTCGTGCGTAAGGGTGAACACAAGGTTCACCCTTACATCAGGTTGTTAAATAATTGCGGCGAGTTGCTGTTCTTCTTCTGCCAAAATCAAGGCTTCCTCTCGAGCGGCAACGTTTTTGGGCACTGGTATTTTGGCTTCGTTGTAGGCGTTGTGAATCCAACCAAACGCAATGGCGCAGGCAATCAAACTCGAGCCGCCAATGCTCATCATGGGCAGTGCCATGCCGGTGTTGGGCAGTTTATCGAGCACCACGCCGAGGTTGACGATGGCTTGCCCGACCAGCATGATGGTCGCGCCAGAGGCGAGAATCGCGCTGCCGTGGCGTTCAGAGGGGATGTAGGCTTGACCCCAGTAACCGCTCGAGACGAGGCTTGCACCGCGCAATCCGAGCACCAGAATTGCGCCGAAGGCGGCAATCACGACGCTGACGCCGAGCAGACCTGAAGCCCAGGCGACGGGAACAATAATAAAGTCGGTGGTTTTGGCAGGAACGCGGTGTGGCAGTGGTGCATCGGGTCCGTGTCCCCAGAATCCAGCCTTGGCTAAAACTTTGGTGGCTTGAAGGTTTTGAAAGTTCATACCCGTTTTGTCTTGCGTCCCGTTGACCGTGTTTTGAAAACCTTGAATGCGATCTGCGACATAAGGATTTTTGGACAGGTACAACGAACCTGCGGGTACGGTGATGGCTGCTGCCAAGATGACGATGCTGGCAATCCGAAAGCCGCCAACGCCAGCCGTGAACATCACACTTAAAGCCAGCAAGAAAATAAAGGCGGCTGCTGAGGTGCTGGGTGCAATCAAGACCAGCAAGGCGGTAATACCAATGACCGCAACCGGTCCCGCAAGTTTATAACCCGTGCCACGGCGAATAAAAAAAGATGCCAGGTAAGCAATGAGTGCGAGTTTGGCAAATTCTGAGGCTTGAAGTTGAAAGAAACCCAAGTCAATCCAGCGTTTGACACCAGCGATACGATCACCAAAGAAGAACGTGCCCGCCAAACCCAGCACCGTCAACAACCAGAACCCCCATCCGAAACGCACCGAGATTCTCGAGTGAAATTGGGTCACAACCCAGGTGATGCCGAGGGAAACCACGCCGAGGATGACGTGCCGCGTGAGTTCTGAAGGTGAGGCGGTGGCGACGCCCAACCAGCCCAACGCCAGCAGGGTCAGTTGGGTCAGGAGCAGCACGGGATTGAGGGGTTTGAATTTCATGGCGCTCCTCTGTTTTTTGGTGCACTGGGTTGTGGGCTTCTGAACTCGAGTTTTTTGACGGCGGATTTAAACGCGGCACCCCTGGCTTTGTAATTTGGGAATAAATCAAAACTTGTGCCGAGCGGCGCGAGCAAGACCGATCCGCCCTGTGCCAGATCAAAACCAATATTGACGGCTTTCTCCAAAGCCTTTTCGCCGTCTTTCTCGAGGCTGAGATCAACGATTTTGACGCCAGCGCTTTTAAAGTATTCGGCGTAAATCATGCCCGATTCGCCAAACGCCAGAATCACGGCGACCTTGTGTTTGACAAGACTGAGCATCTTGGGCAGTTCGGATTGCTTTTCAAAAAGCCCGAGTTTATCTCGTCCGCCCATAATCCAGGCGATGGGCGCGGGAGCATTCTCGAGCGCGGCTTGCACGGCGAGGGTGCGGGTGGCGATGGAATCCTCGATAAAGCGCGTGCCATCAATGACGGCGATGGTTTCAAATCGTCCACTGACGCCTTTAAACTCGAGCAAGGCTTTTTTGAGAACCTCAACGTTAACAGATTTTTGCAATTGCTCGAGGTATAAAAGCGTGGCTGTGACTGCCAAACGTGCATTCATTGGGTGAATGCCAACGGGCAGTTTGGAAAGCTCGAGCAAGGTTTTTGCAGTTAAATCCAGAATATCGCCAGACTCGAGCACGCGCACAACATTGCCTCGGGTTTCACGACCCAGGACAATGCTGGCAGGAAACACCAGTGAATCCTCAGGTATTAAGTTCTGTGCGATTCGCCATTTTGCCGCGTGATAACGCTCGAGGGAACCATGATCGGTGATGTGATCGACACCCAAATTGGTGATGACGGCAACGCTTGGGCGGTAGGTGTCGATGCGTTCCAGTTGAAAACTGCTCAGTTCAGTGACGGCAACCTCACAAGCATCCACAATCTCGAGCAGTGGTGGGTCAAAATTTCCACCCTCGAGCGCGTTGATGGATTGCGAACGTAAAAGGTGCGCGATGAGGGCGGTGGTTGAACCTTTGCCAGCCGTGCCAGTCACGCCGATGGTTGGGGTTGAGGTCGTGAGGTACGCCAGTTCAACCTCGCCAATCACGGGCAAACCAGCACCGCGCAGCATCTCGAGGTCAGGATTTTGCACCATCACACCAGGGGCAGCGACGACCAAATCAAAATCTTTTGGCTCGAGCGTGTTAACTCGAGGGAAGCCGTGATTGACCGCCTCGAGTTCGCCGTCGGGGTTGGGTTTGGCATCAAACCACGCGCCAGACCAAGCCAGTTTTTTCAAGTGTCGAATCACGCCCATGCCAGAGCGTCCAAGTCCGTAAACCAGCACTTTTTGAGAATCAGTCTTCATCGTGTCCCCGTTTTGATCGCCCAAGCCACGGCTGTCCCGACCAGCGTGACCATCCAAAAACGTGCGGCAACTCGAGTTTCTGCCCAACCAAGTTTTTCAAAATGATGGTGAATCGGGGTCATCAAAAACACGCGTTTGCCCTCGCCGGTGCGGCGTTTGGTGTACTGAAAATAACTGACCTGAATAAAGACGCTCAAGACCTCGAGCACCGGAATGATCGCGGCGAGCGGCAGCATCCAGGTCCAACCCTGGGTGATGAAAACCCCCGCCACAATGCCGCCCAGCGCGTGAGAACCGGCATCGCCCATGAATATTTGCGCGGGTTTGGCGTTGAACCACAAGTAACCACCGAGTGCGCCGACGGTGATGCCCGCCAGCGGACTCGAGGATATTAATGGCACCAGCATGATGGCGACCACGCCAGCGCACTGCCCATCGATGCCGTCGGTGAAATTCACGGCGTTCACGGCGGCAATACAAATCAGGGTGTACGCAATAACATCCAGCCAGAACACGCCGAACAGCGCAACATCCCCAGCAACAACATAACCAAACAATCCCGCCACCAGAATTTGCAACGGTAATTTTTCTCGGGCTTTCAGTCCACCTCGAGGTGCGCCGAGGAGTCTCGAGCGAACGATCAAGAAGTCGTCGGCGAAACCGATCAAACCCATGCCGAGACTCATTAGATAGGCTGCCCAGCCTTTGCGGTCGGTGTAGCCCGCCAGCCCGATCATGACCAGCCAGACCAGAAAAATAACCAGTGAAAACGGCACACCGCCCATGGTGGGCGTGCCGTCTTTGCTCAGATGCGTGGCGGGTCCGTCGCGGCGCACGGTTTGCCCCCAGCCACGACTTTTGGCGATCCCGACAAAACTGCCGACGGCAAACCAACTGAGTAGGGTGGCGATCACCACGCTCATTCCTGGACCTCGCCATTTAAAGTGCGAATCGCATCGACAATCAATTTCATCTTGACCGACAGCGAACCTTTGACCAGCACCGTATCCCCTGGTTTGAGGTGCGTTTCAATCTCGAGGGCTGCAACCCCAGCGTTTGGATAGGTTTTGGAGAGTGCGCCCGAACCTCGAGCCGCATCGGCGATATCGTCGGCATACAGTCCAACCCCAATCACCAACTTGGCAATTGATCCCGCTCGAGCACCAATTTGGGCGTGAAGTTCTGGAGAGGTTTCACCCAGTTCGCGCATGTCCCCCAAAATCGCGACTTTGCGCCCTGGTTGACGTTTGAGGGTGTCGAGGCTGGCGTTGACGCTCAACGGATTGGCGTTGTACGAATCGTCGATCAACTTAAATTGCAGTCCTTGTTCGATGCGCATTCGTGCGCCAGGAACTTCCACATTTTGAACCCGAGTAATGGCGTCGCTAAGCTCGAGTTTAAAATCTTTAGCGATAGCGAGAGCGCCCAGCGCGGCTTCAGCCACTTTTTCAGACGGATTGGGTATCACGACATTCAAGCCTTGAAAAGCAAAGCCGACGCTGGATGCTTTGAGTTTCAAATCCGTGCCTTGAAAGGTTGCCTCAGCTTCAAAACCGTAACTCGGAATTCCTAGGTACAAGTGCGCACAGGAGCTTGAAACCAAGCCTTTTCGCCCCACCAGAATCCTGCCTTTTTCAAAAGCGATTTGCTCCAGGCTGCCAAAAAACTCGAGGTGCGCCGCGCCGACGCTGGTAATCACGCCCAGGTCGGGTGCGGTCAGGTTGACCAGTTCATCCATTTCACCAACCCTGTCAATGCCAAGCTCGAGCACGTGCCGAGCGTTTGGCGTGACGCTCGAGAGCAGGTAACAGGCAATCGCGTTCAAGGTGTTGTAAACATTGCTCTGGCAACCCAGCGCCGCCGCGACATATGAACGCATGGTGGTTTTACCTGCCGAACCCGTCACGCCAATGATCGTCGCACCGCACTCGAGCCGCCAAGCCTGCGCCCAAGCCCGAAGCGCGGCGGTGGCGTTGGAAACCCGCACCGCTCGAGGAACGTCAAGATCGGTCAGGACGAACGGTGCCCCCGCCTCGAGTGCCGCCTGAACGTAATTGTTGCCGTGCTCCGCCTCGCCAGAAAGAGCCGCAAACGCCGTGAATTCGTTGACCTTGCGCGAATCCCAGGTGATCGCCGTCGCCGCTCGGGCATCGATCTGAACAACCACGCCAAAAGCCTCGAGCGCTGAAATCCAGTCTCGAGGCTCCAGTGGGTTGAGGTTTGATTCAATCATGCCGAACCTCGGGTGTGAAGCAGAATTTCGCGTTCTGTGAGTGAGTTGAGTGATTTGAGTAAAGAACGCATCAGATCAATGTACCAGATTGGAGCCACGACGCAAATCTTCAAAAATCGGTGACATGCAACGGCGCAGCGCCCCTACGCTTTATCGGGTGCGGTGTGTCATCTTGTACATCGACGCCTTCAAACTGGCTTCTGTCGGCGTCATCTGCCAATAACTGCTTAGCTCGCGGGTAATGTCGGTAAAGGCTGGCAAACTGACTTGCGAACCGTGGTGCAATTTTCTGGGATGAAAGACTTCGACCAGCATGGTAACTTTGGGCTGATCCACTGGGAAAAAACCAGCAAACAACGCGCCGTAGACATCGCTCGAGATTCGACCATTTTTGGTCCAGGTCTGTGCCGTGCCCGTTTTCCCTCCGAGCGGAAATCCTGGGACGATGCCAAACTTCAGACCGTCTTCCACAGAGGCTTGCAGCATCTCACGGGTTTGCTTGGCGGCGTTGCTCGAGACGACGCGGTAGGGTGCTTGCACTTTTTGCCCAGCCATGAGGGTTGGTGTAATCAAGATTCCGTCGTTGACCAAAACACTGTAGGCTGTTGCCAAATGCAGCGCGGTGGTGCTGATACCCTGCCCGAAGCTGTAGTTGGCACGGTCAATCGGATGCCAGTCTTTCCAGGCATGAAGTATCCCCGGCGTGCCCCAGTTGGTGTTCGACCAAACCTGCTGTCCAAAACCATACTTGTGCAAATAACCGTAAAACTGTTCGCTCGAGAGGCATTCACTGAGTTTGCTGATGCCGACATTGCTCGAGTAGCGTAGCACGTCTTTTAACGTCAGGTCTGGTTTGTGATTGATGGCATCACCGATGGAAATGCCAGAAATCACACGGTGCATTGGGGCGTAGACGGCGGTCTCTGGGGTCGCACACCCCGAGTCGATCAGGGCGGCGGCAACCAGACCTTTCATGGTCGAACCAGGGTCCATGTAATCGCGCAGGGCGCGGTTGCTCCAGTTGCTTTTGTTTTTCACGCTGCGCCAGTTGTTCGGGTCAAAGTTGGGGTAATTTGCCATCGCCAAAATACGGTTGGTTTTTGCCTCCAAGATCACAGCCGTTCCGGTGTCGCCCTGCTCGTTGCGAATCGCTTTCTCGAGCGCCGCCTCTGCCATCGCCTGAATCACTGGGTCGATGGTCAACACCACGTCCTTGCCAGAGAGCAGTTGCTTGTGGGCGAACAGTTCGATGCCGTACAAGCCCTTGTCCTGATCGCCCGTAAAACCAATCAACCTCGATCCCAACTGATTTTGCGGGTAGGAGCGTTTGGTCTGAAAAACGGGTTCGGTTTTGGCTTTGCCGTTCCTGTCGAGCATGACCTGTCCTTGGTCGTTGGTCTGTTCGCGCTGGGAGGTCACAATATAACTTTCGGCGAGCACGGTTTTTTCGCCGCCCACACTGCTAAAGCCCAAAATTTTGCCGCGCATGATGAGCGGCGCGTCCTCTGGCACAAACGGAATGCCCGCCGAACGCTGGGCAAAAAATACCGACCAGATTGCCAGCATTGGCGCAAGCACCACACCGACCACCATCACCCGTTTTGAAACCTGTGAAGGTGTTTGAAATTCGTTCAATGCCGTCGTTTTTAACGCCACAGCGTCTCCACCTTGACTTTTTGCACGGGTTTGGGCAATTCCTGAACGGCAGGCAATGGCTCGAGTTGTTTGAATAAAAAATTGCCACTGCTGTACGGAACCATGTCGTGCGCCACCGCCCAAGCCCGAACCCGGGCGGGCGACTCGAGGCTGGAAATATCGCGGTGAAGTTGGGCACTTTGACGTTTGAGTTGACTGGTTTGGTCTTGCAAATCGCCCAGTTGTCGCGCATGGCTGGCGGTGACAAATCGCACACCCGTTAACGCGATCAGCAATGCCACGTAGTAAAACGAGTAACGAATCACCCGTTCTTTCATCAAGCGCGATGGCGGCGACTGAACCGATTTTGACGCAACTTTTGATGAAACTCGAGCTTGGGTTTTGACTTCGGGTCGGCTGGTTTCGGCAATTAAACTCATACGATCACCTCGAGATTCTTCTGAACACTCAATTTTTTTCCAACCCGCAACTTGGCACTTCTGGCTCGAGGATTGTGGGTGGTCTCCAATTCGCTGGCTTCAATGGGGCGTTTGGTCAACGCCTCAAAATCACTGTGGTCGCGCAAGAAATGCTTGACAATTCGGTCCTCGAGCGAATGAAAACTGATGACCGCCAAACGACCATCGGGATTCAAGACATTCGCTGCCGCCTTCAAGCCAGCCTCGAGCGCCCCGAGTTCGTCGTTGACGTAAATTCTTAACGCCTGAAAGGTGCGCCGCGCCGGATGAATGCCCCTGGCGTGACCACCTGGGTAGGCGCGTTTGATGATCTCGGCGAGTTGTTTGGTGGTTTGGATCGGGGCTTTGTCGCGGGCTTCAGAAATCCCCCGCGCAATGCGTCTCGAGTGGCGTTCCTCTCCGAATTCGTAAATGATTCTGGCTAAATCCTCAAAGACCATGTCATTCACAACATCGTATCCGCTCTCGCCCGCTTGGGACATGCGCATGTCGAGCGCGGCATCGGTGTGAAACGAAAACCCACGGTCCTGATCGTCGAGTTGAAAACTCGAGACGCCCAAATCCATCAGCACACCATCCACCTTGCGACCTGTTAACAACACCTCGAGGTCACGAAAATTGCCTTCGATCACCTCGAGATTTGGGATGTTCGCGCTTCTGGCACGCTCGAGCGCGAACGGGTCCTGATCGACCCCGATCACCTTCGCGCCGCGCTCGAGCAGAAGGCGCGTGTGACCCGCACCGCCGAGCGTGGCGTCCAAAATTGTTTTTCCAGGCGCAGGTTGCAAGGCGTCCAGAACCTCGAGCGGCAGCACCGGCGCGTGTGAAAGTTCAGTGTTGATGCTCATCCGACCAGCCTCCGCAATGGTTCTGGAAGCGTGTCTTGTGCGGGTGGCATGGCTTGAATCTCGGCGATGCTGGCGGTCCAACGGTCGGTGTTCCAAACCTCAAGGCGCTTCGGTGCGCCCGCGATCATGACCTCAGACTCGAGGTTGGCAAAGGTTCGCAAGGTGTTTGGCACGCTGGCACGACCTTGGTTGTCCAGGCGCACTTTGCTCGCGCCCGAATAGAAAAAACGCACCCAGGCGCGACCAGAATTGTCATTGAGCGGCAGATCGATCAATGCTTCTTCGATGCGTTTCCATTCGGCGCTCGGGAAAACGTACAAGCAACCTTCCATGCCGCGCGTCAAGACCATGCCATCATCGAGAAAATCCCTAAAGGCGGGCGGAATGACCACCCGTCCTTTGTCATCGATTGTGTAAGGGTACTCTCCGAACGGCATTTCCCACTCGCTCCCACCCGACTCATGGTATTTTCATTCACCAATTTGGGTTCTAAGCCCACAGCAAGGGCGTTTTTGATAGCAGTTACTTTAGCACGGTATCCCCACTTTTTACCACCCATCCCCACTTTTTCCCCCGAAACTTGCAAAACTTCAAACTTCAGCCCCACTTTGCAACCAAAAATAACCCGAGATTTTGAGACGACTGGAATAAACCTCGAGCAATTAACTCGAGTCAGGCATAAAACAGCAATCTGGTAAAGCAAACAAGGCAATTCGAGAAGTGCAATAAGCCATTTGATTCAGAGCACCCTAAGCGAATCGGCAAATGTGCAACTGACAAGGAAAACCTAAACTCAATTCAAGAAAGGGGGTCGTGTTGAAAACCTCTTAACGCGCCCTCGGGTTTTGATAAAACGGACACTCGAGCGCCCAAAACAGACGACCAAATCCCACGCCTTCGCCGATTACCAAGGAGACCACCATGTCCGCTGAACTTTATTTTGCCAAAGAACGCATTCAAAACATGCAAAGCCAAGCCCAAGTCGCACGCGAAATCCGTGCCGCGCAAAATCCAATTGCTCGAGTTTTCAAATTCAAACTCCCACGCTTTTTTAACCTTTCCCGCAAGAGCGCCTAAACCAACCCAGCCCTTGCTTTGGCTCGAGTCGATGCGGACTCCTCCCTGCCCTTCACTCTGGTAGCCGAAGCTTTCTGACCCGCCCCTTGATTCAGGGTGGGTTTTTTCTGGCTTGGGTTAAAATCTCAAAGCAATTATAAACTTTGAGTTTGTTTGCTCAAAACTTCTTTTGTTACAAAGACTATAATCAATTCATGGCAAAAGTAGAATCATTCAATCTCGATCACACCAAAGTCCGCGCCCCTTACGTTCGCGTGGCGGGAAAACACCTGACGCCGAGCGGCGACACGATCACCAAATTCGATTTGCGCCTCGCGCAACCCAACCAAGAATATCTGGGCACGGGCACGATGCACACGCTCGAGCATCTGTTGGCAGGGAATTTGCGCGATCATTTGACTGGGATCATTGACATCTCGCCAATGGGTTGCCGCACTGGGTTTTACATGGTCATGGACGGCGAACAAAATCCCGAAGATGTGAAGCTGGCGCTCGAGAAAACCCTGGTGTTCGTGCGCGATTTTGACACGGTTCTTCCTGGCGTGTCCGAACTCGAGTGCGGCAATTACCGCGATCACAATTTGCAAAACGCCAAGGACTGGGCGCGTAAGGTACTCGAGCAGGGTTTGATTGTGCAGGAAACCGTGCGGATTCCTGATGGGGTTTCGAGCCAATGAAGAAGATCATTTTGCTGGCGGCGATGGGTTCTGAGGTTGCGCCGCTCGAGAAGAAACTGCCTGGAATCATTATTCTCGGAACGGGCGTGGGCAAGGTCGCGGCTGCCATGAACACGCAACGGGCAATCATTGAACATCGACCCGATGCGATTGTCTTTGTCGGTGTGGCGGGAGGTCTGGGCGGTGTTTCGAGGTTGGATGTGGTCGTTGCCAAAGACGCGGTGCAGTGGGATGTGGACATCACACCGATCAACGGCGGCGAGGTTGGCACGCTGAACAATGGTCAGCGTTTTTTAAAGCTCGAGCCGAACGGTTCAGAATTGGCGTTGCAGGCTTCGCTCGCGCTCGGGTATCCGAGCATCCTTGGTCGGGTGGCGTCGGGCGATGCGTTCGTGGCTGACCCTGGCAAAAGTGCCTGGATTCAAACCACCTTTCAAGCCGATGCCGTCGAGATGGAGGGCGCTGCGGCGTTACAGGTTGCTTTTGCAAACAAGATTCCGATGGTCTTGATTCGCGTAATTTCGGACGGTGCGGGCGACGACGCCCCGATGAGTTTCACGGATTTTCTAGAGGCTGCTGCCGAACGTGCCGCCAACGTGGTCGCCGCGTTCTTACCCAAATGGCTCGAGCATCTGAGTGCTTAAACCCAAATGAAGCAACTCGAACCCGCCACCCTGGATCGACTTGATCGGGTGTTGTCGCAACTTGCGGCGACCCTCGAGGTGATTTACTCGAGGCGGGTGCTCGAGGATGTGCTGGGCGATCTCGAGGAGGTCACGGCGGCACAACTTCGCACCTTAAAATTGCTCTCGGGTGAACCGATTGACGGTGCGGGTTTGTTAATTGGCGCGATCAGTCAGGGTTTGAGAATTTCGTATCCTGCCGCCAGCAAAGCCGTGGATCGTCTGGTTGAACGTGATTTAGCCGAACGCAAGCGCAGCGACGACGACGCGCGTCAAACCTTTGTGCGCCTGACCAAGCGGGGGCATGAGGTGATCGAGAAAGTCAGGCTCGAGCGTCAAGCCAAACTCGAGCGGGCATTGCAACATATTGGCAATGAAACAGCCATTGCCGAGTTTACAAAGTTGCTCGAGGATTTTACGAATCAATCGGTGCTAGACGCTCAAGATGCGCTGGAGGTCAAACTCGAGACTGGATTTTAAAAGTTCAGATTCAAGCCGTAATTCTCGAGCATGGTTTGAAGTTCAACGCTCGAGTTGGCAGCTTTGGCACTGATGAGTGTCGCCACGCATTTGTCTTTGAGTGGCGCGTAGGCTTTGGTCTTGTCCACACGAAACGAACCCGCCCCAGTCAAGCTCGCGCCCGCAATGCCCTTGATCTCAAAATTGCAAACGATTTGCGAATACGCGCCACTCAACTCGAGAATCGCACGGTTTTCTTTGCTCGAGTAAAAGAAAAAAACGTCCAGGGTTGTTTTGCCATTTTTGGCGGTGCCACTGGGAACATTTGCCAGCAGTTTGGTCAGATTAACGTCATAAATTTGCGCTCCAATCTGAACCTTCCAAACTTGACCCAGCTCGATACTTGGTGGCCACGAAAGCTTGATGTCGCTCGAGGTGGGTGGTGGTGTTCCAGTGGAGGCTTTGATGATGCTTGGACCACCGCTCAGTTCGGCGGTACAGGTTTGACCCAGCAATACGGTTTGGGTATTTTTGTCTTTTTGATAGACCGCCTCGCCGGTTAACGTTTGACCATTCAAACCGCCCTCAGGAAAAACGCAACCCCAAATACTGACGCCATCGGTCAGTTGCAACACGGCATTGCGGGTGTCACTGACCCAGTAAAAATACGCATCCAAGCTCGAGTTTGCACTGCTGGCTTTGCCGAAAGGATCGCCGTCTTTGTCCTTGCCGCTTAACTTTAACGCCCAGTCCCCAACGGTCGGAATGCTGACTTGCCAGGTTTGCCCAACCTCGAGATTGGGTGGCCACAGGGCGTTGGCTTTCAGGGTTGGATCAGTTGATGAAGTTGTGTTCAAATCGGGTTTTGCGCGTCCTGTCCCGTCGTCCAGTGCCGCCGTGCAAAAACCACTGTAGGGCTTGAAGCCCGAGGTCAAATCTTTGACAAAGGTTGCACCAGTCATGATGTACTCGGTCACACCGTAAAAACCAAATTGGCACAATTGCAAGATTTTGCCGTCGGTCAGCAGTAAATTGGCAAATTCTTTTTGCTTGTCGTAATAAAAAAAGACATTCTCAATGCTCGAGTTTCGTAAATTCTTGGCTTTGCCGATTGGGTCGCCATCGTTGTCTTTGCCGTCCAACGTGACCATCCAATCCCCAAGTTTTTCGATACTGACATACCATGTTTGTCCGACCGCAATTTTGGGAGGCCAGCCGATGGCGCCCGTGACTGTCGGTGCAGGCGCGGTGGGTTGAGTCTGGGCGAAAGAAAATCCAGTCCCAAACAGGCAGATCAGCAACAAGATCAATTTAATCAGCTTCATTTCGTTCAGTCTGTCATAAATTCATGAGCGGATTTTTCAGATTGGATTGACCCAATCAACGCATAACTGACTGTAGAAGAGTTGGAATTAAAACTCGAGTTTAAAATTCCCCGAACCACTCACGCATGACAGGTTTATGAAACTCGAGTCCAACGAATTCAAGACCAAATGCCCAGAATTGACCTTGGCTCGCCGCCAGAGCCAGTATAATGAAGCCGTGTCGGATGATCCCAAGCAGGCAATGGTTGAACTTTACGAGTACAAAGTCGCCGACTTGATCGCTGGGCGCGAACCGCTCGGTGGGAAACAATCGGTCAAAACCTTGAGGGACAGCATTGCAAAACTGCCGTTGACAGGGCAGCAACTCAGGCGCTACCGCGAGACGGACCGCAAATTACGCGAAAAAAGCGCCGCACCAAAGTCGCTGACCCAAACCGTTGAGGGCGAAAAACTTGATGTCAACGTGGGCTTGAACCTTGACCTCGATTCTTCAATGCCTGCCACTGTACCGATCATCACCGACAGGCAGACGGCAATGGCGAACCTCGAGTTGACCGATGGCGAAACTTTTGTCTTTCGGGCGCTCAGCCATGCGGCGTGGTGCGTGGATTTTCGTGAAGAGGTACAAAGCCAGAACAAGCGCTTTCGGCTCGAGCCAAACCGCCCGAGCCTGCGCCTGATTTATGCGACCCTGCACAACCTCGAGCAGTATTCGGAGTTGCCTGG
The DNA here is from genome assembly GCA_025352125.1 of Deinococcales bacterium. Lineage (GTDB taxonomy): Bacteria > Deinococcota > Deinococci > Deinococcales > JAAFIG01 > JANXTZ01. Next base: position 118,423 of record JANXTZ010000013.1, read on the forward strand.
TTTCAGTCAGGATTTAAACCTTGCCAAATTTAAAGTCATTTCGGCGGTGCCCAACAGTGACGACCCACTGATCAGTCTGGGCAACAACGATGTGGTCAATGAACTTTTAGAGGGTCTTGCCAACCACATCGCCAACTTTGCGCAGCTTTACCCGAAATTGACCATGCCAACCAGCGAAACCCTTTCTTACCTGCGTCGTTTTGCGGTGGCGGTGGCAAACGACAGCACCGCCGGCGAGCCGCCGCCGGTGGTCAGTCCAAGCCCGCGTGAAATTCAAAATGCGCTTGAAGATGTGCGCCGCGAAAATCTCAATCCAGAAGCCAAACGCGCCATGTCCGAGCGCCTGCAAAAACAACTCGAGCACGCGCTGGCGCAAGAAAAAACCTTGCTCGGTCGTTACGAGTCTGATCGCCGCGCCCTGCAAGAATCGGTCGAAACCATCTTCGGTTACCTGATCGACCAAGTGCCAGAACGCCTCGGTGGACGCGCCAAGGACCGCAACCCAGTGCAAAAGGCGCTGAATGCCCAAAACGAGGATTTGAGGCTCGAGACGGTGGGTGCAAACGCCACCGAGGTCGCGGTGCGTTTGCAACGAACCGGCGGCACCAGCTTGGCGGGCATCGAGGTGCACTGGCACACCCAGCCGGAGGGTTGGGCGATTGAGGTCGGCGGCGCGGAATACCCGTTGCAATCCGACATGAGCATCCCGCTCGAGGGGCAAGAGATTCGGGTGTACACCAAACAAGCCTTGGGCACCATTTACGCCCTGATCAAAATTCGTGATCGCGGCGGGGCGAGCACCCTGTGGGAGGCACTGAAACTTGCCCGCACCGTGGCGGTCATGCTCGACCCTGCGGCGCAATACCTCAATCTTCGGCTCGCACGGGCTGCCACCAGTTGGATCAAAGACCGTCGGGTTGACCTCGAGCAGGTCAGTCCAGAAGTTGCCGCAAATTGGGCGAACGCGCCCGAGGATCGCCTTCTCGATTTTGCCCGCAAGGGTGCAACGCGTTTGCAAGACATGTTCAAACGCAGTCCAGAGGCAGTGCTCGAGCGAGCCTTTTACGCCAGTGCCGAATCGCTGTCCGAACCTGGCGGAACCAACAGCGCCAACATTGTCACCAAAGCCTTTCGAGAGCTTTTAAAAATGCCAAACCATGAACCCATCGAAGGTTTGGACATCAAAAAACCCGACGAGGCGCTGCTGGTCTTGTACCGAGGCGAACCGATCACGATTCGGGTCATGCAACGCGCCTTAACCATCCGCACCGATAACCTTGGCAAAGTGTACGTGCTGCTGCCTGGCGGCGGCGGACGTACCTTGGAACAGATTTTGGTGCAACATGTGCCTGGCGGTGCGATCATCATGGCAAGGGAGGGTTTCCGAATTGCTTTAAGTTATATTGCCATATGACCTGGCACGAGGTGCTGGGGATTCATGGCTCGAGGCGCGGTATTCGGATTGACCAAACCCATGCCAGCCTCCTGCTCGACTTTGGTTTGAGTGTTTACCACAACCGCCGCGAATCGGGTTTTTTGTATTACGAGGGCGAGGGCAAATTGGGCGATCAAACGCCAACCAGAGGCAATGCGGGGCTTCTCGAGTGTCTGGAAATCAAACGCCCAGTCCTGGTGCTCGAGCGATCAAAACCAGGAATCTGGCACAACGCTGGCGGGCATCTGGTGGTTGGTGTCGAGTACCAAAAGCTCAAAACGCAGCAACGTCATGTTTTTGTCTTCAAATTACAACCCCTGCCATAAGTAACCCGAGCAAAAATCTCATGTTGGTGTTTATCATGCAGTCATGACTTTTAAAACCCGAGCTTTGCTTGGTTGTGGTCTGGCGTTGTGTGGTCTGGTCTTCGCGCAACAAACTCAACCCGCAACACAGAGCAAAAAAGACCCGATTCAAGTCACTGGTCTGCAAGATGGACAATTGCGTTTTCAACTTGCGCGTCACTCGAGCACACTGGACTTGAGTGACGACCTGAATGGCTGTTGGACTGCCATTTTCGACGCGACAGATTCCAAAACACCACCCGCAAAAGTCGTACTTTTCCCTCGGGTCCTCGACGAGGTTTTGAAGGCTGGATTTTGGTATGTGACGTTGCAAATCAATTTGAACAGTGGCTGCAACGTCCAGGGCTATTGTGGGGCGGGCAGCGTGACGCAAGTGCTGTGGTTTAAATATGATCGCAATTTAAAAGCCATCAGGCGGCAATCGGTGATGGTCAGCGATTGCGCCACCAGTACCGAACTTCTCAAATTTGCGGGACGCGGCGGTTTTGACGATATCAATACCGAACTCGAGATGCGCGGCGGGGCGCTCGAGTTGAGTTTTGAGCGAGCCGATTTCAACACCAAAATCAATACCGTTTCAACATTGCGTTACGACAGACACTTTCCAGAAAAAGGCTTGGTGGTTTGGAGCAAAACCTTTAAATTGAAGTGATTCAATCCATCAGTGATGGAAAGGAACGCCCGAAGCTCGGTATGGCTGGTATCGTGGTTGTTAATGATTCAAGGTCGCTTAAAAGATTATCCAATTGCCGATTTGCTGGGTCTGATCTCGAACGGACAAAAGTCTGGCGTGTTGACCGTGAAACTCGACGAACGCGAAGCCAGAATCCATTTTGAAATGGGCAAGGTCTTGTACGCTCGGGTCGAGGACGGCGCGAACCTGGGCGAGTACCTGGTGCGTTTTGAACTGATGAACCCCGAAGAGATTCAGAATTTGATCGCCCGTCAACACAAAGAAAATCCGCACACGCCGCTGGGCATGATGGCGGTGCGCTCGGGCAACATCAACGAGGAAGACCTGAAAAGGGCACTCGAGGCGCAATGCCTGGACGCCACCACCGAAGTCTTGATCTGGAACGACAATCAACGCTCGAGGTTTGATTTCAAAGAACGTGGTCCAGACGCCTCACAAGTGCCAACCCAACACATTTTTGACCCGATGGCGTTGCTCTTGGAAGCCACCCGCAGGCTCGACGAATGGCGGCGCGGTCAGGTCAAACCTTATGACGTTTTTGAGGTCGCGCTCGAGGCGAGCAATCCGCCACCAACGCTGTCCGTCGGCGAGTGGGAATTGCTGCACCTGGTCGATGGTCAACGCTCCGCCGCCAGCATCGCCGCCGAGTTGGACATTCCCGAGGGCGAAACCTACCGCCGCTTGTTCTTGCTGCTCGAGCGAAATTTGTTGCGCCGCGCCGATGTGCGCCCCGAAGACCCGTGGGTACTGATCGTGACCGAAAGCCACACCACGCGGCGTTTAAACACCATGACCCTGACCCGCGAACGTTACCGCGTGATGCACGCCGACAGCCTCGAGAAAGCCAAGGAATTGCTCGAGGAGCGCCGCCCAAACACGATCTTGCTCGACTGGGCAAATGCGGTTGAAGCCGCCAAACAACTTCGCGGCGTGAAGGGCAAGAACCTGACGCCGATCATTGCGATAGTCAAAGAAGAACCGCGCCAGGGCGGATTTTTCAACCGCAACAACAACACGGTGTCCAATTTACGGTTTTTGCTGAAACCCTATTCGGAAATGCAGCTTCTGGCGTCCGTCTTGGCGGTGACAGGACGCTCGGTTTAAACCTCAATCATGATAGGAATTGTTAAATCGATTTTGTTGCACGAAACGCTTCTGGAATTTTGCACCCTGATCTGAACCTCGAGTCCAAGTTGAGATTCGCGGTAAATTGAACCCATGAAACTCTACCGAGCCAGCCTCGCGCACACGCCCCGCAATCCATTTACGCATTTGGACGCGCTCGAGACGTTTGACGACGGTGGCTTGTTGGTTGATCGTGACAAGATTCTCGAGCTGGGTGAATTCTCAAACGTGCAAGCAAAATACCCAAGAGCCAAAGTGATCGATTGCACTGAAAGTTTTATCGTGCCTGGGCTGGTCGATTCTCACGTGCATTTTCCGCAAGTCAGCGTCATTGGCACGATGGGCGTGCAACTGCTCGAGTGGCTCGAGACGCGCACCCTGCCCGAAGAAGAGAAGTTGGCGGACTCGGGTTATGCCCGTGAGGTGGCAAAAGATTTTTTAACGCATCTGGTCAGAAATGGCACAACCACCGCCTTGGTGTTTGGCAGTCATTTTAAGAACGCCATGCACGAATTTTTTCAAGCCGCCCAAGATTCCAGATTGCGAATCACCAGCGGCATGGTGTTTTCAGACCGTGAATTGCGCCCGAAATTGCATCAAAGTCCGCAACAGGCATTTGCCAGCGGCGCAGAATTAATCATGCGCTGGCACAACCACAACCGTTTGCGTTACGCCGTCATGCCGCGTTTCAGTCTGTCGTGCTCGGACAAGATGCTCGAGGTGTGCAGTGCGCTTTTATCGGCGCAACCCGGGATTTTGTTTCACTCGCACATCAACGAAAACCCACTCGAGATACAAACCGTCAAACGACTCGCCAACGCGCCCGATTACCTCGAGAGTTACGAGCGGCACAACCTGGTGACAGAGCGCAGCGTGTTCGCGCACAGCGTTCACCCCACAGCTTCCGAACTTGCCCGCATGGCAAAAGCTGGCGCGAGCGTCGCGCATTGCGCCTCGAGCAACGCCTTCATAGGCAGTGGTTTGTTCCCGATGCGGGCGCACCTCGAGGCTGGGGTGCACATGGCGCTCGGGTCGGACGTGGGCGGAGGCACGGGATTCTCGCTTCTCAAAGAGGGACTCGAGGCGTACCAGATGCAAATGCTGCAAGCTGAGGGCATCAAGCTTTCACCCGCACATCTGCTGTATTTGGCGACCAAGGCTGGCGCGAAAGCCTTGCACCTCGAGGATCAGATTGGGGATTTCACAAGTGGAAAGCAAGCCGATTTTGTAGTTTTAAAAGCGCCCCGAGGCAGCACGCTCGAGCGGACATTAAGTCAATCCCCATCAATGGCTGCAAGCTTGGGAGCATTGTTTACTTTGGCAAGGGAAGAGAGCGTTAAAAACGTTTTTGTGGCAGGAGAAAAATTGGTTTGAGGTTACTTTCCCAAAATTCCAACGTTTTGCAAATAATTCAAAAACGGACTCGAGTTTGTGAAATACGCGATCAAAGCACCCAGTGCCAAACCGGGTCCAAATGGCAATTGCGAATCGCCAGTGCGGGCTTTTTGAATCACGCCAAAAATCGCGCCCGCAAAGACGCCAATAAAAAATCCGAAGATTGCGCCCTGCCAGAACAACACCGCGCCCACCGCGCCCCAGAGTTTGACATCGCCAAAACCGAAGGCGACAGGGTCGCCGTCTGCGCTATCGTTGTCCTCGCTTTCGGGGGTCAACCACCAGTACAAACCTGCCAGCAACGCCATGCCACCTGCGGCTTGCAATGCACCGTAGGCACTGCTGGTCAGGCTGTGGTTTTGCAAGACGCTGCTCGAGACAAAAATGCTGATGATGCCGCCGCCGAGGGTCAGAAAGTCTGGCATCGGAATCACGCGTTTGAAAACGAGGTTGACAATGGTGAGCAAAACTCCCGCGCCAACGCCGTAGATTGGTCCAAGCCAAGCACCGACCAGAAACGCCAGGTGAATGTTCAAATAACCCACCGGAAACGATGGGAATTTTGGTTCTCTAAATCGCCGCAACACCCAGGCGAAAAAACCGGCGACAAACGCCAGAATGCCAGCTCCAAACATTGCCCCCTCGAGCGCCCTGTAAAAGCCTGAAACGCCGCCAATCCAGACCGAGAGCGCCAGACCAACTAGCAAGGGCAAGAGCGTGAATTCGTCGGGCAACAGTTTGGTCTCGAGGTCAATGGCTGACCCGACCAGCAGGCAGGTGTACAAGAACATCATGCCCAGCGCCTCGAGAATGTAATTGCGCGAAAAACCGTATTGAGTGCCCAGGCTGTAATTGCTGAAAACCTTCCAGGCGATTAAGGCATAACCAAGCCCAGAAATCAGTTCGATGATCGGGTAACGGCTGCTGATCGGGTGACCGCAGTAACGGCATTTGCCGCGCAGGTACAACCATGAAAAAATTGGGAACAGGTCGAGCACCCCAAGTTGATGGTTGCAGTTGGGGCAATGGCTGGGCGGGAAGGCAACGCTTTCTTTGCGGGGAATGCGGTAAATCAGGACGTTGGAGAACGAACCGATGAGCGAGCCAAAAAGGAAGGCGAAGCCGATGATGAACAATTCCACGTAACCCATCATAAACCGCAAGCCGTCTCGAGCGGGTCAAAACCGAGCATTTGAGGTTGTCATGATCTTGCTTTCAGCTTATCATGTGGCGGCTTGTTGGGTGAACAATTGCGGTCAGCGCAAAATTCTCGAGCAGCAAGAACCCCGCCAAGTGTTGCTGCTTGGCGGGGTAAAACTTTGGTTGGGGTTGGGTTACTGCCCAAGCAGTACACTCGAGGAATTAGCAGAATTATTTGCTGTAACAATATCGAGTTTACCATGCGTTTACATCACCAACCGCAAGTGAAATTAGACCAGAACCAGTGGTGTAATCGGTTTTTGCTTGGAATGTTCCATCGCCATTACCCAGTAGCACGCTCGAGAAATCACCACCAGAATTTGCGGTGATAATATCCAGTTTACCATCTGCGTTCATATCACTTAGGGCAACAGAAATTGGATTAAAACCAGCAGTGTAATCGGTTTTATTTTGGAATGTTCCGTCACCTTTGCCAAGTAGTACACTCGAGGAATCACCGCCAAAATTTGCGGTGATAATATCCAGTTTGCCATCTGCGTTCACATCACCAACCACAACAAAATATGGATTTGATCCCGTACTATAATCTATTTTGGCTTGAAAAGTCCCATTACCATTACCAAATAAAACACTCGAGGAATCACCACCAGAATTTGCTGTGACAATATCCAGTTTGCCATCTGCATTCATATCGCCTAAAGCAACAGAACGTGGACTAGAACCTGTGATGCAATCTGTTCTGGCTTGAAAAGTACCATCACCATTACTAAGGAAGACACTCGAGGAATTACCATCAAAATTTGCTGTAACAATATCGAGTTTACCATCTGCATTCACATCACCCAGGGCAACAGAATATGGAGTAGAACCCGTGTTGTAATCTGTTTTGGCTTGAAAAGTGCCATCACCATTGCCTAAAAGTACACTTACATATCTAGAACGCGTATTTAGTGTGATAATATCCAGTTTATTATCCATATTTACATCATCTAAAGTAACTGATTGCATAAAACTACTCACAAAATAATCTATATTAGTTTGAAAAGTACTATCACCATTACCTAACAATACGCTCAAAGTACGAAAATTTGCTGAAATAATATCCAGTTTGCCATCTGCGTTCACATCACCAACCACAACAGAATATGGACGAGAACCCGTGATGTATTCCGTATTAGTCCCAAAAGTCCCATTACCACTGCCCACACCCGTACCCACACCCGCGATAAACTGCCAACTCCGACCACCAGGCACACAAGCACCACCAGAACTCGAGGTGATCGCGTTGTTCTTCAATGTAACACTCACCAACTCGCCAGCCCGAAAATCCGAATCCGGATTAAACGTTAACGAACTCGAGCCACCACCAGAAATGACGCCAGACTTCAAACCAGAAATCGAACCTCGCACCAACCAATCACTCGAGCTTGGCGCGTTCACATTCTGATCTGCCGTGATGGTGATACTCGAGTTTTGCGCGATTGAAGGCGCGTTGACACTCGGACTGAACGTTGTCAGGTTGAACGAGTTGACCAGGTAATCCAACGGACTGCTCGAGTCACCCGCCGTGCGAACCACACAACCCCGTTTGATTCCAGGATTTGAAAGCAAACTCGAGCCGCCAAACGCGAACACGTCCGAAGCCGCAAAATCTGTTTTGCGGGTGTTCGCATTCGTTGTGCCTTGCTCCTCCAAACTCTCGGTCACTCGAGAAGCCACGGGTTGAGAGAACACCACGAACGTCATGAGAAACCGCGTGGCACTCGCGCCGGGTTCGTTGCTATCGGGGACTTTCACGCCCACCGTCAAGTTTCCAGTGTTGCTGCCATTCGGGATGAGACGGCTGGTGTTTGAAGCTCGAGCCACAAAACCATACGGGAACAAATACTCTCCCGAAGCCAGCACGCTCGAGGCATCGGTTTGTAAACTCGAGGTTTCTGCCTCGGTGAAACCTTGCAAGTCCGCCACGGCGTTGTTCACGGCAATGGGTGTACTTGCGTTCACGCCATTGATGGGTTTTGCCGCTCGAGCGTAAGCGTCCAACTGAGGACTGCTTAGCCCGGCAAAGTTCGCCAGATTTTTAATCGCGGTATCGGCTTGGTTGCTGGCTTGATGGTACGCCACCAACGTTAAATCTTGAATGGCGCTGCCCGAAGAGTTGGTGACAATAAACTTCGCGGTTAAATACTTGCTCGAGCCGCCACCCGTGACCGCGAACGCGCTGGGTGTGAACGCAACGCTGCTTTCTGAGACGAGCGCTTTGTTCTGGCGGAATTTCACCATTGATTTCTTGGTTTGCGTGTCAAACCCGATTTCGACCACACCAAGGGCTTGGGTGGATTTCACTTGAACGCTGGTTTGGTTGCAAGCCAGTAAACTCGAGCTGAGCAGCAAAATGCTGAATGCAAGGCTGGGTTTCATTGTTCAACCCCACCTGGAAGGGTCAATTGATTCCCGATAAAAAGGATGACGCCCGTTACCTTGCTAAAGTTTGGGTGTTGCTCGAGGGTCGGGGTTTGATACTCGGTTATTCTGGGAGTGGTGGGCATTGACTTCCTTTCAGTTCACAATGGGTTCATGTAAATCAAGAAAAGTCAAACATGTTGGTCATTTTCATTTCCTGACAAAAGCAGGTTGGACAACACCACTCCAATTTAGGTGGTCTCGGTTCTTTGTCAGAAATAGCAAAAAAGGATGCAGTAAGCTGCGCCCTTATCGTTTCATGACAAATTTAAGGATTCTACAGAGCCTTTGGCGTTTTTAAATCTTCAACTCGAGTCAACCAAATTATTTTTCAAGAATGGCTGGCAATTCCGTCTCGAGTTTTCGTTGCTCGAGGTCAAAGGTCTGGTTCATGGTCTCTGGGTTGCCCGTGTTGCCAGCTTTCATCATGGCGTACTGGTCTTTGGTGATTGGCGCGATGGCTGGCACGATGTTCATGAGCGGAACCATGATGTCCATGATCGGCAGCGGCACGGCAACAACAGGCTTTTTTAAGCCCAGCACGGTTTGCATTAAAGCTGATAATTCTTTGAAGGTGAATTCTTTGGGTCCGACCAGATCAAAAATTTTGCCGATGGTGTCGGGCTTGGTGAGCGCCTGGACAAAGCACTGTGCCACGTCGCCAACCCAGATCGGTCTGAACAAGAACATGCCATCACCGATTTGCGGCACGATGGGCGCTTGAGACACCAGGTTCTTTAAAACGTGCCCAAAAAAATCGTCGCCGACACCAAACACCAAACTGGGTCTAAAAATCGTCCAGTCCAAGCTCGAGGCACGAACCAGTTCCTCAGCTTGAAACTTGCTGCTCGAGTAACCACTGATGGCGTTCGCGCTCGCACCCAGTGCACTCATGTGAAGGTAGCGTTTGACACCTGCGGCTTTGGCAGCCTCGAGCACGTTGCGTGTGCCCTCAACGTGAACACGGGCAAAGGTTTGCAAACCCTTTTCAGCAATGATGCCGACCAAATGCACGACGGCATCGACACCGTTCATGGCTTCTTTCAAACCGTTGCCGTTGCTGACATCGCCCATGCGGTAATCGACGTTGCCAAAAATCTCGAGTTTTGCGCCCGAGGCGGTTTTGGTTTTTCCTGCATCCCGACTGACGCTGACCACGCTGTGCCCAGCCGCCAACAGTGCCTTAACCACATAATGTCCGACGTAACCGGTTGAACCTGTAACAAGTACTTTCATGATGACCTCCCAAAAGAATGTCTCGAGCTTTGTCTTGCCTCGAGACACTGTAAAACATCTTGTTGATGGTGTAGCTGAATTAATCTTTATCGTCGAGGTCGGTGGCTTCCGAAAGTTGCTCGAGAATCGCCACGTTCAGAAGCGTGATGCGTCTGTAACCGCTTTGCACTAGGTTTTCACTGCGCAATTCGGTAACAATTTTGCTGACGCTCTCACGGGTGCTGCTGGTGCCTTCGGCAATCAGTTCGTGGGTCGCACGGACGAAAGGATGACCCTGTTCGTCGATGCCGCCGAGTGGTGTCGCGGCGAGTTGCATCAGGTAGCGTGCCACGCGTTGACGAAGGTCGCCAATTTGCAAATGATACTCGTAAGCCATCACGCGTTGCAGTTGATCGGACAGGCTGCGCGTGACCGATTGCAGGTTTTCGACATTGATGCCGTTCGGATCGAGGCTGGACAGGGTGGCGTCGGTCAGGGCTTCGACCTGATGGTCGCGCAGCATTCCGTTGAATGCCTCCTCGCCAAAGTAATCTCCAGGCAGCACGTGGCGCACGGTCAGGACTCGACCTTTGGGGGTCAGTTTGGCAATTCGCACCAAGCCGGTTTCGACCTTGAACAAACTCAAGGCTGGATCGCCCTCAAAGTAGACGGTCTGACCACGGCGGTAACGAATCTGATGCGGACGGTTGTTGGCAACGAGTGTCATAAATGCCTCCTGTGGCGTTGAAGCGGCGTGGGTCACGAAAATTGGGTACGGTTTTTTGTTCGGCGGTTTAAAGGTCAACTTGAACTTCCCTTTCCGACGTTCGTTTAAACGTCGCTTTGGTTTTGATGAGCTGGCGTTTGCTGCTGCGATAGGCGTTAAATCCACTGACGGCAACGCCCAGGGTGCCCTGTCCTGGAAAAATGGTTTCGCCCGCCAGGTACAATCCCGCGACTCCAGAATCGTGATGGATCGCATTTAAGTTGGCGCTCGAGATGGTTTGTGGAATGCCGCCGACCCGTCCGAAACTGTGCAGGGTAAAACCTTGGAAGGTTCGTGGTGTGCCCATCTCGAGGTGAACGATGCCAGCAACAAAACCTGGGAACAGTGCCTCGAGTCGCTGCAAGATACGCTCTCCGAAGGCGGCTTTCATGGCTTTGTAATCAATGTCGCTTAAACCAAACCAGTTGGCGGCTCGGACGTGGGTGCTGATCGTGATGGCGCGAAAACCTTGCGGTGCGCGGCTGGCATCCCAATTGGGGCTGGTGCTGATCAAAAAGTTCTCGAGGATACCAGCGTCGTTAAAATCGGTGATCTGCTCAAAGCAGCCAAAGTCTTTGGGCAGGGCGCTTTCTTGAATGCCAATGTAAAGCGTGAACGCGCCCCAGATTTCGGCTTTGTCCGCAAAATCTTGCTCGAGTTTGGCTGGTTTTGCATTTCCGAGCAGCGTCAATGTGTCTGGCACTGGTGCGCTCGAGATCACAATGTCTGATTTGAAAGCCCGGGCGTGGGTTTGCACGCCGACCACACGGTTTTTTTCGGTCAGAATCTCGCGGGCGCGGGTGGCGTAATGCACCGTGCCGCCGTTGTCGGTGATGCTTTGCGCAAAATCCTGGGCGATGCTCGAGAGTCCACCTGGCACGTACTGCGCCCCAAAACGGTAGACCTCGAGGGCATACGCGCCGTTGGGCAGGGCACAACCGTTTGAAACCACCTGCATCGAATCGAGCAGTTGACCGTCGATGAATGCCTTGTGCGCTGGGTCCTGGATACCGTGACGCTCGAGCAGTTGAGCGACGGTTTTGTTTAGAGACAGCAAAACTTTTGGCACGCCAAGATGGATTCCCCGAGCCGTATCCAGAACGTCATAGACAGATTTGAACGGCATGGAGGGGAAACGTTTGGCGACATGGTGCATGGTGTCTGCTAGACTTTGCAGGTCTTGCCAGAATTTCAGTTTGGCAGCCTCTTGCCCCGGGAATGCCCGCATCAATTCGGTTTTCCAGGCTTGGCGGTTGGATGATACTTCGACAGGCTGGGCGTTCAAATGCACGCGCATGACGCGCTCCAAAGCTTTCCCTGGCGCATGAAGCCCGAGTTTGGCGTAAATACCGTGCAAAATTCCACCAGGCTCCAACCCTGCCGCGACGGTCGCGCCCACGGCAAAACGAAAGTCTCCGTGTGGCGTTGCGCGGGTGAAGCTGGCGGCGCAACCTCCAGGGTGAATGTCGCGCTCGAGCACCTGGACTTTGAAACCGTCCTTGGCGAGCAGGGCGCCAGCGGTCAAACCGGCGAAACCAGCTCCAATGATGGTGACATCGGCGTGGGCATCGGAGGCGCGGCTTTTGGATTTCGACGTTTCTGGAGCAAGGTCCAAAACAGGAATCGGCGAGATTGAAGCGAATGGCGCACAAAGTTGGGTCATGAGGCAAACCTCGAGATCAATTTCTCGAGCGCCACTTTGGCATTGCCGCCGTAATATTCGCCGCCGAGTTCGGTTGCCAGATTTGGATTGCCGTTAAAACCGTTGCCGCCGTAAATCACAATGCCGACCGCCTCGCGCAGCAGGTGCGCTTGAGGACGCATGTTTTCGATCACTTCGCCCGTGCCAGCCGAAACCAGCACCGCGCTGGCTTTGATCTCGCGGGCGAAACGTGCGAGGTCAACAATCGGCGTGTTCGCGCCCAGAAAGTGTGTGCGAATTCCGGCGCGGCGCAAGAAAATCGAGATCGTCAACGCCCCAATTTCGTGCCACTCGCCTGGTGGACACGCCACCACCACGGTTGGACCGTGACGCGGCGAACCTGCCATCTCGAGCAATCCGTGCAGTTTACCGCGCAGATAGGCGGTGGCTTGATGTTCGTGGGCGATGGTGATTTCGCCCCTGTGCCAGCGCTCACCAATTTCGACCAGGGTCGGTTGGATCAGCTCGAGCAGCACATCTTCAACTGCCATGGTGCTGTGGGCTTGCGCCAAAATGGCGTCGCTTTTGGCAGACTCGCCCTGCAAGGTCGCCTCGATCAGGCGGTTGATCGTGTCGTTTGGATTGCTGGCTCGGGTGTACTGAATATTTTGGTGCACTTGGTTGTTGCCTGCCGGCAAGGACTGCTCGAGGGCATACAATTGTGCTGCCCTGGAGGCTGGGATTCCGTCCGAGATGCGGTTTTTGAAAAATTCGATGCAGGCGATGTCATTTTGGCTGTAAAGTCGGTAACCGCTCGGGGTGCGTTTTGGGCTGGGCAAACCGTAGCGCCGTTCCCACTGTCTGAGCGTGGTGGCGGGGACGGCTGTGCGATGTTCGACCTCGCTGGCGGTAAACAGCGGTGTGTCTTGGGATGTCGTGGTGTTTGGTTGATTGATTTGCAGGCTTGTGCTCATGTCAGACCTTTTGAAAAATCTTGATTTGATACGCGGTTTGTAGAAGGCTTGTATAAACTTTGAGCTATGTTAGGGTCAACTTGGACAAATGTCAAGTGACTTAAAGGCAATGCCGTTTTTGTGTCAGAAACAAACTTTTCCAGCCCTCAAACGATTGAGCGGATTTCGGTGTTCAAAGTTTATGCTTACCAAGTTTGTAATTTTTCATGCAGTTTCAGTACACGCATTGTACAAGGTTTGATTTGACCATCTCGAGGCTTCGTCTAGGCTTCAGAACCAATCCAAAACCACCTCGACTTTTACCATCGGTCTCGAGCAAACCTCCAGACAAGCCGCACCATTCCGAGTTGTTGCGAACACTGCTACACTCGAGCCATGACCAGACTGAACATGCCAAATTTCCAACTCGAGCAACGCGTCGCACTGGTCACCGGAGCCGGTTCAGGGCTTGGACAGGGTTTTGCCGCCGCCCTCGCCGCCTACGGGGCAGATGTGGTCATCACCGAACTTCCGGGCAGGCTGGACATGGCACAACCGACCCTCGAGTTGATTCGCTCCCACGGACGCAAAGGCTTGGCACTCGAGCTTGACGTGCGCGACGTGCCTTCGTGCACCAGAATTGTTGAACAGGTCGTTGCAGAATTTGGACGCGTGGACATTTTGGTCAACAATGCGGGCGTCAACCGCGTGCAGTGGGCAGAAGATGTGACCGAAGAAAACTGGGATTTGGTGCTCGACACCGACCTGAAAGGCGCATTCTTCATGAGCCAAGCCGTCGGGCGGCACATGATTACCCGAGCCAAAGCGGGTGACTTGGGCGGACGCATCATCAACATCGCCTCGCAGATGGGTGTGGTGGGCTATTACCAACGTGCCGCCTACGGTTCTGCCAAAGCGGGGCTGGTCAATCAAACCAGGGTTCTGGCATTTGAATGGGCAAAGCATGGCATCACCGTCAACGCCATCGCACCGACCTTCGTGCGCACACCGCTGACCGAACAGACCTTCAATCAACCCGAGATCAAAGCCGATCTCGAGTCTCGGATTCCGATGGGCAGGATTGCCACGGTGGACGACATGCTCGGTGCGGTGGTCTTTTTGGCTTCCTCTGCCGCGAGCATGGTCACGGGGCATACCCTGCTGGTGGACGGCGGCTGGACGGCAGTCTGAGATTGCACGAAATAAATCCGCTAGAATAAAACCATGACCCAAGACCTGAATAAGCTCTATCAACGCGACCTGGCAAAACTGGTCGTCGAACTCGAGGCATATCCCAGCGAGGCAAGCCTTTGGCTGGTTGTGCGAGAGATCAAAAATCCTGCGGGCAATTTGGCATTGCACCTGGTCGGCAACCTCAACCAGTTTATTGGCGTTGACCTGGGCGGCACAGATTACAAGCGCGACCGCGACGCGGAATTCAACGGCAAGGATGTTCCTCGAGCCGAATTGATTGCAATGGTCAAAGCGACCTCAAGCATGATTGAAACAGTGTTGAGCGGTTTGGACAGCCTTGAACTCGAGCAGATTTTCCCCAAGGAAGTGCTGGGCGACCAGATGACCACCCAATATTTTTTGCTGCACTTGTACGGGCATCTCAACTGGCATCTGGGTCAGATCAATTACCACCGACGACTCACGGCAAGCTCGAGCGACTGAAGTTTGGGAATTCACTTCTGGGAAAACCTGGCTGGGAATCAGAAGAAAAAATACAACCCCGAACCGATGAAGGTGCGGGGTTGCCTCCACTGAAGGAGTTAATCCGTGCGACCCCAGAAGAATAGCAGAGATGATGCCAGATCGCAAGGGATTTTGAACGGGGCTGTGCGAAACCTCGAGAAGCCGATTCAACGTGTTGGCGCTCGGGTTTGCATTTTGGCGCGGTGAACAAACAAAACTTGCATACCAAATTGTGCAACGGCTTGAACGCGTAACCCAAAAAAATGGCTTAAGATTTTGGTTCGTCGCTCGAGCGCAACCCATTTAAAGGCAGCCTCGGTTCAGTAAATAGAAGTGAAGTTTACTACAATATCGGTTTTAAAAAAAACTAGAGTCTGTGTTAATCCGCGTTGGATTGGCACATTTATAACCCCATCTCGAGTCATTCGGACTCGGGTTTCGGGCGTGTATTTCATTTTTTGTAGTGGATTTTTGGAGATTTATGAAAAACAGTGTGAATCAGGTCAACCCGAGCCGAGTTCTGCAATACGCCACTGGTATTGTGCTGGCACTCACCCTGGCTGGATGCAACGCCACCCCAGCCGCCATCACCAATAATCCGTATCTGGCTGGAAGCAAAACTTGGGCTTCCTCGGTGAACGCAAGTTCTGTCTCGAGCATTGTCAGCGGTTTTCTCAGCGACCAAACTTGGGAGGATGCGACCAGCGGTTGGGGACCAGTCGAACTCGATTTATCCAACGGTGATGATCTGGCGGGCGACGGTCAAAAAATCAGATTGTCGGGCGTCCAGTACGACAAGGGTTTGGGTGTTCATGCCGACAGCCGCATCAGTTTTAACCTGGCTGCGGGATGCTCGAGGTTCAAAGCCAGTGTTGGCTTGGACGATGCCGTGCGCAACCAAACAGATCATGGCAATATCATTTTTCAGGTTTACAGCGAAAACCGTAAACTTTTTGATTCGGGTGGCTTAGACCGCAACAGCCCCACTCGAGAGATTGATCTTGATGTCCGTGGAGTGAAAACCCTAAGCCTGGTCGCAGATCGAAACCAGAACAGTGTTGAGGGTGACCGCAGCAACTGGTACGACCACGCCGATTGGGCAAACGCCAGGGTGGAATGCGAGCAGTCCGTATCCGAACCGACACCAGAACCACCAACCTCACAAAAAACGCTAAAAACTGGATTTGTCAGCGACCAATTTGCCCTTGTCACTGGCGTCACAAACGGTTGGGGCGACCCTCAAGTTGACCGCGACAACGGTGATATCGCACCCGAGACCCACGCCGACAAGTACAAACTCCAAATTGCAGGCACAATTTATGAAAAGGGCTTGGGCGTTCATGCCGGCAGCAAGCTCGAGTTTCCGTTGGGTGGGCAATGCTCGAGTTTTAGTGCGTTGGTTGGGGCTGACGACGGTACAAAATACAACCTCAAAGCACTCGGTGGCGGCACGGTGGCTTTTCAGGTTTTGGTTGATGGCAACCAAAAATTTGATTCCGGTTTGGTGAAACGCGGCGAAATCGCCAGAAACCTCCAGGTTGATCTGATGGGTGGACAAACCCTGCAATTGATTGTGAACGACGGCGGCGACGGCAATGCGTTCGATCACGCCGATTGGGTCAATGCTCGAGTGGAGTGCGGTGGCGAACCAGTCACAGCGACACCAATCACACCGACACCAATCACACCGACACCAGTTACTCCGACACCAGTCACTCCGACACCAGTCACACCGACACCAGTCACGCCAGTTTCGCAAGACGGTAAAACCATCTGGTACTTACACGCGCCAAGCGGTAGCTCGAACACCAGCAACCTGACGGACGCCAACATCGCCTGGGCGAATGCCGCACCGTTTGACGGCGTTGCCCTGGTGCTTCAGAACATATCCTGGGAATTGTTTCGTCCAGGTTATACCCTCGATTACAACGATTGCTTGGTGCAAGCCCACAAAGCCGACGGCATCACAAAAAAGAAAGCAGCCTTGATTTTAACCAATTACCCCGCACCACCGACCGATACCCAAGCCTGGGCACACATCAATGCGCAAATGGGTTTGCTGGCACGTTGCTTAAAAGAGGCTGGTTGGGTCGGTTTGTTTCATGATCAAGAACCGTACAACAACCCAGACGGCAGTTCAATCACCCAGTCAGACATGTGGAATTACAGCTGGGCAACCAAAGCCACCGACCCAGCCGGTTTGAACGCCTGGGCAGACCGTTACGCCGAACAAGCGCAAATCGTTTCTCAGAACTTTCCTGGCATGACCTATGGGTGGTATCACACGGCATCCGCAGGGGACGGTGTTTCACCATCAGAATACCGTCAGTCAGAAAATACCTTGTACAGCCTCGGTGCTGCCTATGCCGGAATGGTCAATGCCATCAGCGATGGAAGCGCCAATCTGAACGTGGTGGACATGGGCGAAATTTACGACGGCGCTGGATCAGCGTTTTATCAAGGAGCCGCCGATTACCGTCGCAACAGCGTTCAAAACAACCTTGCAAACTTAAGTGCGAATGCTCGAGTCAACTGGGCAAACATCGTTCAAATTGGTTTCATGCGTATGCCAGGTCATACGACCACCACAAGCGCTTCGGGTGTCACACAGGAACTTCAGGACATGTGGTCAAGCCTGAGTCCAAACGGCATCGCCAGCTATTACGACGAATCTGGTTTCGGTTACGCCCCGTCGTTCATCACATCTGGCGTTCAGGCATTCAATGATGCAGGAAGACGCTAAATCTGAGTTTTAATTAACATTCCTCGAGCAACACCTCCTTCATTTCAGGGCGGTGTTTTTCAATACAGAGCTTTTTTGACACCCACATGAATCGCTGCCAACCCCGCAGTCAAAACTTGAAACCGCGCCTCAAATCCAACCTCGAGCATCAGCTTGACAAGCACTTCTGGTTTTGGGAAGGCAATCACGCTTTCGGGCAGGTAACGGTACGCCTCTGGACGACCAGAAATGATCCCGCCAACAAATGGCAGCACATGCCGGAAGTACAGACCGTAAACCTGCCCCAGCAAATTGTCTGGCGGCGGCGGAAACTCGAGAATCACACAACGCCCACCAGGACGAAGCACCCGATAAAATTCTTCCAAGCCACGCTTGAAATCCGCAAAATTTCTGAAGCCAAACGAGCACGAAATCGCGTCAAAACTGGCGTCCGGATACGGTAAATTGAGCGCGTCGCCCTGTTCAAACCGAATCTCGAGTTGTTGCTTGACGGCTTTTTCACGGGCAATCTCGAGCATGTTGGCGGCAAAATCGCTGCCGATGACGTTGGTTGTCGGGCGAATTTTTTTGATCGTCAGGGCAAAATCACCCGTGCCAGTGGCAACATCGAGCACGTCTTTGGGGTTGTTGGCGAGAACTTCCTGGGTGGCGGTCGTGCGCCAACCCCTGTCCACACCCATTGACAACACTCGGTTTAGGAGGTCGTAACGCCCGGCGATGCTATCAAACATCGCTTGGACTTTCTCGCCCTTTTCGCTGTTTTCCCCGACTGGCGGTGCGCTTTTCACGCCTCAAAGTAACATGCCAGTTTCAGGACAAATTTCAGGCTCGAGGTTGAACAAGCTTAAAATCGTTTAGACTTAACCCATGCCCTTTTTTGACCTGCCGCTCGAACAACTCGAGGCTTTCAAACCCGCCCGTACCGAACCCAAAGACTTTGATGCGTTCTGGGCATCGACATTGGCTGAGGCTCGAGCCTTCCCGCTAAACGCGACTTTTGAAGCCGTCGCGCCAGAAATCAAGACGCTCGAGATTTTTGACGTGACGTACAACGGTTTCGCGGGTCAACCGATCAAAGCCTGGTTGGTGCTGCCCAAACAACGCGACGCCAAACTGCCATGCGTGGTCGAATACATCGGTTACGGCGGCGGGCGCGGACTGCCCATCGATCATCTGGGATTCTCGAGCGCAGGATTTGCGTTTTTGATCATGGACACAAGAGGGCAGGGCACAACCTGGCGCGAGGGTCACACGCCCGACATTGAAACCGAACCAGGCAACGCGCAATATCCAGGATTCATGACGCGTGGCATCCTCAAACCGAGTTCGTACTATTACCGCCGGGTCTTCACCGACGCCGTTCGAGCCATCGAGGCGGCGAAGGCGCACCCTGCCGTGGATGGCTCGAGAATCGCGGTGACTGGCGGTTCGCAAGGCGGGGGTATTTCGCTTGCCGCCGCCGCGCTCGATCCGAGCGTCAACATCTGTATGCCCGAAGTGCCGTTCTTGTGCGCGTACCGCCGCGCCACCGAAATGATTGACACGTTCCCATACGCTGAAATCAGCAACTACGTGAAAGTTCACCGCACACAACTCGAGACGGTTTTCAACACGCTCTCGTATTTTGACGGCGTGAACTTTGCCGCTCGAGCCAGCAGCAAAGCACTGTTCAGCGTTGGTTTGATGGACACCATCTGCCCACCCAGCACGGTTTATGCGGCGTACAACCATTGGCAGGGCGCAAAGGAAATGCGGGTTTACCCGTACAACAACCACGAGGGCGGACAGAACGTGCATTTTCTCGAGAAGATTCGGTTTTTGAACGCGAATTGGTCTTGATGGTACTCGGTTTTTGGCTCATGTACACTGAATTATGGCTGTTCAAATCAACCAGGGGCGCGTCGCAATCTACCGGTACGATGCGGCTGGCTTAAATGCCGCCCTACTCGAATTGCTCGAGCTTCCCAATTTAGACACCTGTCAGGATATTACTTTGGGGACGCATACCGAATTGTCTTTCGAGACGGTAAACGCCATGCTAAACACCTCGCTGGCGAAAATCTTAAAGGTCGTGAAGTTTGAAGAAATTTATTGTAGTCCCGAGACGCTCGAGAAATTGCTGGAGTTTGAACTGGATTCACTGACCTTGGAGGGCGGAAGTGCCAATCAATATCCTGATGGCACTGAAATTTTCCCCACGCTTGAAATTGCCCATCTTGCGGTGTTGCGTTCACATCCACGGGTGAGGCAGCTTAAAAAATTGTACTTGCCAAACCAGAATCTCGAGCATGACAGCCTTTAAGTTTGGTGCTTTTTTGCATTTACGGTATCCTCAGGTTCGATGAGCACGGAAACCAACCCCAAAACCTCAACCTCGAGTTCCCGCCGTATTGGTCATAATTTCATTACCCAAATCATTGACCGCGACCTCGAGCAGCAACATTATGTCGGTGTGGTGACGCGGTTTCCACCAAATCCAAACGGTTTCGCGCACCTTGGACACGCCTTTGCAAGCCTTCTCAATTTTGGAATTGCCAAAGATTATTTTGGGCGTTTTGTCTTGCGTTTTGATGACACCAACCCGCACACCGACAAACCCGAATTTGTTGACTCAATCTCCAAAGACCTCGCGTGGTTGGGCTTGGACTGGGGAACTGAAATTTCTTACGCCTCGAGTTACTTCCCACAATTGTATGCCGATGCAGGGCGTTTGATCGAGCGTGGTCTGGCGTATGTGGACAGCGTGACCGCCGAAGAGATGGCACGACTTCGCGGCACGGCATTCGAGCCTGGGCAGCCCAGCCCTTACCGTGACCGAACGGTGCATAAAAACCTCGAGATGTTCGAGAAAATGCGATCAGGAGAATTTCCTGACGGCTCGCATGTGCTTCGCGCCAAAATTGATTTGGCAAACCCAAACTTTAAATTGCGTGACCCAGTTTTGTACCGCATCGTTCATGCCACGCATTACCGCACGGGCAACGACTGGTGCATTTACCCAAGTTACGATTTTGCCCAAGCCATTACCGACGCACTGGACGGCGTGACGCACAGCCTTTGTTCGCTCGAGTTTATTGATAACAATGCCGTTTACAAGTGGTTGATGGAAAATTTGTGGGACAAAGCCCCACCAGTTCAGTACGAGTTCGGGCGCAGGAGTCTCGAGTACACCGTGGTCAGCAAACGCAAATTGCGCAAACTGGTCGAGGGCAATCATGTGCTCGGTTGGGACGACCCCCGAATGCCGACCATCGCGGCGCAACGCAGACGCGGCGTGACACCCGTCGCCATCCAAAAGTTCGTCTCGCAAATCAGCATCAACCGCACGAACCGCACCGTGGATTTGGCGATTCTCGAGAATGCGATTCGGGACGATCTGAATTTAACAGCGCCTCGGGTGATGGCGGTGATGCGTCCACTCAAAATTGTGCTTTCCAATGTTGAAATAGATTTGAAACTCGAGATTCCGTACTTTCCGAATGATGTCATCAAGCTCTCGCCAGATGGTCTTGTGCCGCTGCCAGATGGAACTCGGGTGACCCCAGAAACCGCAACCCGAGCGGTCAAACTGACAAAAGAAATTTGGATTGACCGTGAAGATTTTATGCTCGAGCCTGTGCCAGGTTTCAAGCGTTTGAGTCCGAACGGACGCGTGTTCTTGCGTGGCGTTGGCGTGATCGAATGCCATCAAATTCTTAAAAACGAGGCGGGAAATATTCTCGAGTTGCATTGCAAGCTGCTCGAGGAAGGTGAAAAAGCCAAAGCCGTGATTCACTGGGTTGGCAGCAACGCCGAGCCAGCCGAATTTCGTTTGTACGACCGGCTGTTTAAAGTGCCGCACCCCGAAGCCGAAGCCAAAGAACTCGAGGAAGATGAAGACAGTGAAGAGGTGGATTTCCTGCATTTTATCAATCCCAACAGCCTCGAGATCGCGCACGGTTTTGTCGAACCCAGCATGTTGAACGACCCGCTCGAGGCTCGGTATCAATTCGAGCGCCTTGGGTATTTCTGGCGTGACCCTGTAGACTCGAGAAAGGAAAAATTGGTTTTTAACAGGATTATTTCGTTGCGGGATTCGTGGTCAACGCAGGAAGAAACCGTAAAACCTGAAATCAAAAAAACCGAAACTCGAGAAGTAAAAACACTGAAACTTGAGATTGAATTCACACCCGAACAAAAAACAAAACTCGAGCAATACCTCAAGCTCGAGATTGGTGAATCAGAAGCTCGAATTCTGGCGCGAGAACCAAAACTCTCGAACTTTTTAGACATTTCCCTCGAGTCTGGCGTGAATGCTTCGACGCTTTCAAACTGGGTGGTCAACGAACTCGGCACGCACTTACGAGAAACTGAAACCCCCCGAGTCTCCCCTGCTCAACTTGGCGAACTGGTGAAACTTATTTCTGACGGCACGATCTCAACCCGAATTGCCAAAACGGTGCTCGAGAAAAGCATTGAAACAGGGATTGACCCACTTGAGATTGTTTCCCATGAGGGCTTAAAGCAAGTTTCGGATTTGGGAGCACTAGGAACGATTGTGGATGCGATCATGACGGCAAGTCCTGATAAAGTTGCGGCGTTCAAATCTGGACGCACGGGCTTGCTGGGCTTTTTTGTCGGTCAAGTGATGGCGCAAACCAAAGGCGCTGGCAACCCGCAAATGGTGCAAGAACTGGTCAAGCAAAAACTTGAGGCTTAAACAACCTCGAGATTCTGGGTTTGATTGAGGGGCGAAAGCATGACTTGCCCTCCGACGCTCGAGCCAACATTCTCGTCGCTGAGCGCTTGAACGAATGGTTCAATCAGATCGGATGCAAATTGCTTCCCCGCCTCGAGCCGCAAAATTTCAAAACCATTTTCCCAGGTTTTGGGCGTGCTGTACGGGCGGGCGGTGGTCATGGCATCGAAAGTGTCGGCAAGCGCAATCATTCGCGCCAGCATGGGAATGCTCTCACCCTCGAGCTTGTCGGGATAACCGCGTCCATCCCAGCGTTCGTGGTGGTGTCTGACCGCGCCCAAAATCACCTGATTTTCGGGCATCATGGTGGTCAGAATGCGTTCACCAATCACCGAATGCTCTTCGATGATCTCGCGCTCGCCAATGGTCAGGGGTTCTTTTTTAAACAGGAATTCGTCACGAATGCCAATTTTGCCAATGTCGTGTACCCAACCCGTGAACAAGGCGCGTTCCTGATCGGCGGCTTTCCAACCCAGCACCTTGGAAAGTTTGAGGGTGTAATCGCCAACGCGGTTGGAATGTCCTGCGGTGTACGGGTCTCGAGCGTCCAGTGTGGTCAGCATGGTCTTGATAAATGCCACGTTGCGTTCGTGGTCTTGTTGCACGCTGCGAGCCAGAACAACCGCAACGCTGGCTTGCGTGGCGAACGTTGCGAGGACTGCCGCGTCAATATCGGAAAACATGCGATGGTGAAAAAGCGTATCCACATACAACACGCCAATCACCTCGTCTCTCGAACGCAACGGCACCGCCAGAACGCTGCGAATCTCGAGTGCCAGAATGCTGGCGCTGGAATCCATGTTCGGGTCTTCTTGAACGTTGGTTGACACCAGCGCCTGACCGGTGTTGACAACGCGCTCGAGGAAGGTGTGCGAAACGGTCACATCGGCGTCATTTTCCCTCGAGCGGCTGGCAACCACCCGCAAACCCATTTTTTCAACCAGCGCCAGCGCGGCTCGATCACCCTGCATCAAGACCACAGCCTCTTTCAAGACCGCCTCGAGCAGCGCCGTGGCATCGAAGACATCGCGCACGCCAGAGAGCTTGTTTCCAATGAATGACAGGGCATTGAAGGCTCCCCGTTCGCCCTCGAGTTGCCTGGTGAGGGCATTGAGTCTGGTGCTGATGGCGCTCGGTAACGTTTTGGAAATGTCTTTTAGTTCTTGAATGGGTTCTGCAATCACGTGCACTCGATTCGCGCCGAAAGCAATTCGCCCGCTGCAAGCGATTCTCCCGATTTGCTTGCAAAACCGCATTCGATTGAAGTTTAAATTAGCATTTTCTGAACCAATTCAATGGTTAAAATACGGCTCGAGCACGCACAAAAAGAATTTTTTGGATTCAAGACGGGTATACAAACATGAAAGTATTGACTCGAGAAAAGCGAAACTCGAGTCAACGCAATGAATATTGTGAGCAAAACCGAGTTGGAATTCTCAGTGGGTATTTCGCGGATCAAGTGCATCACGCAGACCGTCACCAACAAGGTTGAATGCCAACACTGCCAGCAAAATCGCAATGGCAGGCGCACTGGAAGCCCAAGGTGCTTCAGAAATAAAATTGCGCGTTTCAGAAACCATTGCGCCCCATTCGGGCGTTGGTGGCTGCGCCCCAAAACCAATGAACGACAAACCGGCGGCGGTCAGAATGGCTTGCCCGATGTCAAAACTGGCTTGGATCAAAACGGGGGTAAGCGTGTTCGGCAGCACGTGACGCAGCGCGATGCCGAGCCTCGAAGTACCGATGGCTCGAGCCGCCTCGACAAACTCGCGTTCGCGCAGTGCCAGGGCTTGGGCGCGAACCAGACGGGCGTAACTGGGCCAGTTGACGATAGCCACGGCAATGATGGTGTTGGTCAAACTCGGTCCGAGCGCGGCGGCGATAGCCATCGCCAGAATTAAACTTGGGAAGGCAAAGAAAATATCGGTCACACGCATCAAAACATTGTCCCAAATGCCACCAAACGTTCCAGCAAGTAAACCGACCAGCACCCCCACGCTGACCGAAATCAGGGTTACGATCACACCAACCTGCAATGAAAGCGCCGCACCGTGCGCGACGCGACCCCAGACGCTGCGCCCGAGTTGATCCGTGCCGAGCCAGTGTTCGCTCGAGGGTGGCAGCAGGCGGTTGCTTAAATTTTGCACGATGGGGTCTGGCGAAATCACCGACGCGAGGGCTGCGATCAAGACCAGCAAGGTGATGAGCACCAACCCAACGATGGCGGCAGGGTTGCGCCAGAAACGCCTACTGGCTTTGGAAGCTTGCTTTTTGGCGGGCAGCGCGGCGTTAAGCATACGCAATCCTAGCAGCGTTAAGCATAGGTGATCCTCGGGTCAAAGAGCGCATACAACAAATCGGTCACCAGGTTGATGATCGAATACGCCATGCCTGCCAGCAGGGTCACACCCATGACCGCCGGAAAGTCGAGGCTGATGGCTGCATCGGTGGTGTAACGCCCAACGCCGGGCCAACTGAAAATCGTTTCGGTCAAGACTGCGCCCGAAAGCAAACCGCCCAACACGCCACCCAACACGGTCAGCACGGGCAAAAACGCATTTCTGAGCGCGTGCTTGATGACCACTTGGCTTTGCGACACCCCTTTGGAGCGTGCCGTGCGAATAAAATCTTGACTGAGCGTCTCGAGCATTGAGGCTCGGGTCATGCGTGCCAGCAGCGCCGAACTGAACGCGCCAAGCACGAACGCGGGCAAAATCAAATGCGCGAGGCTGTCACCGAAAACCTGCCAGTCTCGAGCCAGCAGCGCGTCAATCCCAACAAAACCTGTCACTCGAGTCGGCGCGATCAGGTAGGCGTCCAGACGCCCGGGTCCGGGCAGGATGCGCAATTTGTTGTGCAAAAACTCGAGCAGCAAGATTGCCAGCCAGTAAATTGGGGTCGCACCGCCGATCAATGCCAGAAACCGAATGATAAAATCTGGGGGTCTATTTTGATTGAGCGCCGCCAGAATACCCGCCGGAATGCCGATCAGCGCGGCAATCAACAGCGCCGTGATCGAAAGCTCGAGCGTGCCAGGGAAGAAATCTCGCAAATCGTCGATGATTGGGCGTCCGGTGCGCAAACTTGTCCCAAGGTCGCCCTGCAACAATCGTCCGACGTAACTAAAATACTGCGCGACAACAGGTTTATCCAAACCATTTTTGACCCGAAAATTGGCAATCATTTCATCGGTGGCTTTGTCACCCAGTGCCACCAATGCAGGGTCGCCAGGGACGACTTGCGACAGAAAAAAAGTCGCCACCGAGACGCCCCAAACCACGAATAAAACAAAAAATAATCTTCGAATGGTGTAATTGAGCATTTATATTTCTCGAGTTTCTTGATGACGATTTTTTATGATTTGGGGAGCGCATTGTGCGCTCCCCTATTCAAATTAAACTGGAATTACTTCTTGGAAATCTTTTCAAACCGCACTTGCCCCTGGGCGTTGCGTTTGTAACCCTGAACGGAGGTTGACAAGGTAATTGGCACTTTGGGTTGGTACAAAATGGCGAACGGACCTTCATCAAGTTGCAACTCGGTCAGTTGCTTATACAAAGCTGCACGTTTGGTCGAGTT
The DNA here is from genome assembly GCA_025352125.1 of Deinococcales bacterium. Taxonomy (GTDB): domain Bacteria; phylum Deinococcota; class Deinococci; order Deinococcales; family JAAFIG01; genus JANXTZ01. The sequence continues at coordinate 144,395 of JANXTZ010000013.1, forward strand.
TGTCTCGAGCGCCGCCTGTTGCGCCAGTTTGCTGGCGGTTGGGTTGTTCCAAACGTTGCGCCATGCCAGGCTCTTCGCGCCGAAGTCGCTCATTGGGGTGGCATTGCCGTCCGGATCGGGAAAGTCCGGACTCCAAGAAACAAGCACCATTTGGGCTTTCTGGGCGCGGTAAATCGGGTAGAGTTCGGATTGCACGATTTGTTTAATGTTGGCTTTCAGACCAATTTTAGCAAGATCAGATTGAATCTTGGCAGCCAGGTCGGAGCAAGGCACACCCGCCTCACATGAACCTTGTGGCACGAGCATTTCAAACTCGAAGCCGTTTGGTTTGCCCGCCGCTGTCAACAGTGCTTTGGCTTTCTCGACGTTGACGCTGTAAGGTGTAGCAGCATTAAAGCCGAATAAACCGGCAGGGATAATAGTTTGAACTTTACGGGCGTAACCGCCAGCCAATGAATTCACGATGCTGTCCTGATCCACAGCCCAACGGACGGCTTGACGAACTCGAGCGTCCTCAAACAAACTGCCCGCCCCAGAGTTCATGCCCAAGTATTGCAAACGCAAGGAATCGGCTTTGTAAACCACAAATTTGGAATCTGTTGCTTTGGCTTTCACCATGTCTGGTGTGAGGTCTCCAGCAATGTCAATTTCACCGCTCTCGAGTGCGATTTTTTGGGTGTTGGCTTCCTTCATTTCGCGCAAGATGATGCGACTCAAACGGGGCAACAACCTCGAGTTTTTGTTGGCATCCAGTACCACTTGTTGGCTTTGATCCCAACGGTTAAGCACATAAGGTCCTGAGCCTGCTGAGTTGGTCTTCAACCATGCTGAACCGTAATCGTTGTTGACGACGTGCGATTTGACCACCACGCTGTCCACGATTCCACCAATGTTAAAGGTCAACAGGTTTAAAAATGCGGCTGGACTGGCAGTTTTTGGCAACGTGACTTCAACTGTATTTTTGTTGATCGCTTTGGTGCTACCAACTTTCATGTTTGCCACGTCAGTAAACAAAAATGAACCGTTGCCTTTAAGTGCAATCGCACGGTCAAAAGTGTAAATCACGTCATCGGCGGTTACAGAATTGCCAGACGCGAATTTTTCATTACGCAAATTAAATGTAACTTTCCAAGCATCGCCAGCGTCTTTTGTGCTCCACTTTGTGGCAATGCTGGGCTTGAGTGTGGATAAATCCTCGCCGTCAAACTTGACCAGTGTTTCGTATACGTTATCGAGAATCAAACCACTCGAGAATTCGTAACTTAAACCAGGATCGAGCGTGATCAGATCACTCGAATCCAAACCGTACACCAGCGTACTCGAGCGTGAATTTTGAGCCACGCCCACCGCGAGTAAACCAATGCCCACCAATACTGCCGCCCCAATACGTTTTCGCATACACCCCTCCTCATTTGAATAACTTTTTCAGTCTACGCTATTTCAATCACTATGGTTGACACTGGCGTGACTTTTTGACTGCGTTCAAATGGCTGGAGCTTAAAGTAAGTAAAACAAAAATCTCGAGCTGAGCATCTTTGCCCACCTCGAGATTTTTAATCAACTACTGCTTGGAGATTTTTTCAAACCGAATCTGATTTTGTGCGTTGCGCAAGTAACCTTTGACGGCTTTGCTTAAAGTCACCGAAACGGTGGGTTGGAACAGAATCGCAAATGGTCCATCCTCGAGTTGCAGTTCGGTCAATTGCTTGTACAGCGCAGCGCGTTTGCTTGGGTTTGGCTCGAGTGCCGCTTTTTGCGCCAAGCTGCCCGCCGTTGGGTTGTTCCAGACATTGCGCCACGCCAGGCTTTTTGCGCCGAAGTCGCTCATTGGGGTGGCGTTGCCGTCTGGATCGGGAAAATCCGGTGACCAGTCAACCAGCACCATCGTGGCTTTTTGGGCGCGGTAAAGTGGGTACAGTTCGGAATCGACCAGTTGCTTGATGTTGGCTTTCAAACCGATTTTGGCGAGATCAGACTGAATTTTGGCTGCCAGGTCGGCGCAAGGAATTCCTGCCAAGCACGCGCCCTGAGGCGTCAGCATGTCAAACTCGAAGCCGCCCTCTTTGCCTGCGGCTTTCAGCAGTTCTTTGGCTTTTTCGGGGTTCAGGTTGTACGGGGTTGCAGGGTTAAAACCAAACAAACCCGCCGGAATAATGGTTTGCACCTTGCGGGCGTTGCCGCCAGCCAAACTTTTGATGATACCGTCCTGGTCAAGCGCATAACGCACCGCCTGACGAACCCGAGCGTCCTTGAACGGGCTGGCATCGCCAACGTTCATGCCGAGGTACTGAAGATTTAAGGAATCGGCTTTGTAAACATTGAATTTGCTCTCACTGGCTTTGGCTTTCACCATGTCTGGCGTTAAATTATCCGCAATGTCAATCTCGCCGCTCTCGAGGGCAATTTTTTGGGTGTTGGCTTCCTTGATCTCGCGCAAGATGACACGGCTGAGACGAGGCAGCAACCTCGAGTTCTTGTTGGCGTCCAAAACCACAGATTGGCTTTGATCCCAACGGTTCAAAACGTATGGTCCAGAACCCGCCGAGTTGCGTTTGAGCCAGTTGGTGCCATAATCGTTGTCCACAACGTGGGTTTTGACAACTGCACTGTCCACAATGCCGCCGATGTTGAAGGTTAAGAGGTTCAGGAACGCGGCTGGGCTGGCGGTTTTTGGAAAGCTGACCTCGACCGTGTTCTTGTTGACCGCTTTGGTGCTGCCGACTTTCATGTTGGCAACGCTGGTGAACAAAAATGAACCAGGTCCTTTCATGGCTATCGCGCGGTCGAAGGTGTAGACCACGTCGTCGCTGGTGACAGGGTTGCCCGAGGCAAATTTCTGATTGCGCAAATTGAATGTGACCTTCCAAACGTCGCCCGCGTCTTTGGTCGTCCATTTGGTCGCAATGCTCGGCTGGAGCGTGGACAAATCCTCGCCTTCAAATTTCACCAGCGTTTCGTACAGGTTGTTCGTGACCAAACTGCCCGCAAATTCGTAACTTTGACCAGGGTCGAGGGTGATCAGCCCAGAGAAATCTCCACCGTATATCAGGGTGCTCGAGCGGGAGTTCTGAGCCGTCACACCGACGGTCAACAATCCGATACCGAGCAGCGCTGCCACCGCACCCAAACGCTTGTTCATAGGTTCTCCTCTTTTAGAATTGCAAGCTGTATGCGTTTGAAATGGAGCATCTGTCCCTCGAGCGCACTTGCCGTTTTGCAATTTTTCTTGCTAGATTAGACTATCATTTTGAAATTTATTTTGCAATCTCGAGCGTTGCGAAAAACCGTAAAATAAAGCCTTCAAACATCTCAAATCTCGAGATTGGAAAACATATGACCCTGCGCGAACGCATTGACCACAACACCAGCGAATTCTCGCCATCCGACCACCAAATTGCCGCGCATTTTCTGGCAAACCTCGAGGCAACACTTTTACTTTCGGGCGCAGAACTTGCCAGCCAACTCGAGACCAGTCCCTCGAGCATCACACGGTTTGCGCAGCGCCTCGGGTTTGAAGGTTACCCAGATTTGCGCCGCGCCCTGCGCCGCGAACTGCGCGAACAACAAGCGCCGTCCGTGCCAACCATCAAAGAGGGCGTTTTTGCCGCCTACTGGCAGCGCGAGAAACAAAACCTCGAGGAACTCAGCCGCACCTCTGACATTTTGCTCGAGCGCGTCTGTGAGGTGCTGGCAACTGCAAGGCGCGTCTGGATTCTGGGATCACGTTCCAACAAAGGTCACGCCATTTTGACCCAAGAATTGCTCTCGAGCGTCCGCACCGAGGTCAGGCTGCTCGAGCCGAGCACCATGTTCAGCCCCGAAATTCTACTGGATGCCAGCAACGACGACACCGTGCTGGTTTTTTCGACGCGGCGTTACGCCAGGTCAAGCACCCAAATCGCCACAACTTTAAAAGCTCGAGGGGCAAGTATTTTGCTGGTCACGGACAACGGCGCATCGCCACTGCTGCCGCTGGCAAGCCATATTTTGCGTGTCCCAACCCAAGCCATCAGTCAATACGGCGCTTCGGGTTTGATGTCCAGCCTCGCGCACCTGCTGGTGATCGGCACGGCGCAACGGTGTGATACCAGCCGACGGGAACAACTCGAGGGATTGCTGGAAGAATTGTCTGTTTTTGAATGAAAACTCACTCGAGGTACGCCATTTGCTCGAGTCAAAATCTTGTGCCATGACGTATGCTGCCTGCCTATGGAAGGTTTGTTCATCGCCAAAATTCTCGAGGAATTGGAAGTGCTTTTACCGGCACGCAATTTGGGTTGGGTGTTCCCAAACGAAACCACCGCCGCCTTGTTGCTCGAGCCTGTCGCAAAAAATGCCAAGCCTTTCAATTTGGTCTTCGCATACCGTCCGCCAACACCAGCCTTGTACCTGAACCGCGACAAGCTCGAGGGCAGTGCGGTCAATGCGTTTGGACGGGCGCTCGATGGTCGGGTCAAGGGAACGCTCGAGCGGGTGTCGCAACTCAAACTTGACCGTGTGGTGATGCTCGAGTTTGCGGACGCGCCAGGTTTTGTAGCGCTGCCTGCCGTGCGGGTGCTGTTCGAGTTGACTGGACGGAACACCAACATGCTGATGCTCGAGCCTGGGACGGGTTTTGAGGGCAAGATTCTGGCGGCGGCAAGAGAAATTACGGGTGACCGAAACCGTTACCGACAAATACGCACAGGTGGACAGTACACCGCGCCGCCACCGTATGAAAAGCTAGACCCCAGAACCGCCAGCGACGCCGAATTGCGCGAAAAACTGATTGACAAACCAATCCTTGGTTGGGCGAAACAATTGGATGGCTTGGGTCCGAGTTTGGCGCAAGAACTCGAGTACCGTGCTGGAAAATTTGAGGGCACAGAATTTGAACGCGGCTTGATTGCACTCAGGGCGTTGACCGCAAACCCCAGCCTCTCGAGCGAGCAAAGCTTGTCCGACCAAGCCCGAGGTCGCGCCAATGAAGACCGCCTGATTGCCCTGCGCAGGACTTTGCGCGAACCGCTCGAGAAACGCGCCAAATTGCTCGAGAAGCAACTTGAAGATGTCAGTCGCGCCCGCGAAGCTTTATTGGAGGCTTGGCAAGCCCGAGAGTGGGCGGATACCCTGCTGGCATTCGTGCGCGACGTGCCGACAGGAATCTCTAGCGTCAACCTGCCCAATTTGTACGGCGCTGGCGAGGTGCAGATTCCACTCGAGCCAACCCTTGACACCGCCCAGAATGCCAACAAATTGTACGCCCGAGCGCGACGCCGCGAGGAGGTTTTTGCAAAACTCGAGGAACGCGAACCCGCATTGCTTCAAACCCAACGTGAAATTCTGGACTTGCTGGCGACGCTCGAGACCGCCAACATCAGCAAACTCGAAAAACTGCTCGAAGCCGACGACAACAACCGCGAAGCGCCACCCGCCGTCGGAATGCGCTTCAAGACCAAAAGTGGCTTTGAGGTGTTGGTTGGACGCAACGACAAAGAAAACGATGTTCTGACCCACAAGCTGGCGAAAAGCATGGATGTCTGGATGCACGTTCAGGGCTACCCTGGTTCGCACGTGATCGTTCGCGCCAAAAACCGTGAAGTGCCATTTACCGACATTCTCGAGGCTGCCAGCATCGCCGCGCATTTCAGCAAAGCCAAAGGCAGCACCAATGTTCCAGTCGATTACACGCTCGCCAAAAGCGTTTGGCGTCCCAAGGGTGCTCGAGCGGGAGCGGTGTACTTTAGCCATCAAAAAACGGTGTTTGTCGAACCTGGCTTGCCTGGAAGGGTTTGAACCAGATTCTGGTTTGCAGTGAATTGTTGGTTCGCTCGAGTTACTTTTGTATTCTGAAATCAGGATTTTGTTGACAGTCAAGTCCTCAGTACGCCAAAACACCAATTGTTGTCCCATCATTTGCACTGTTAAACTCGGCGAGCGGTTTTCAGCAGAAAAAAAGCTGGTCGGGGGTTTTCATGGATCAAATAGAGTTCGCAAAAATTTTAGATGACCTCACCCGCGCAAAATCCTTTTCTGGCGTTGTTTCAATCCGTTGGCGGGATAATATACTGTATGAAAAAGCCTGCGGCTACGCTGACCACAGCAACAAACTCGAGAATGAAATAGGTACACGTTTTGGTATTGCCTCTGGCACAAAATTTCTGACCGCCTTGGCAATTGGAAAACTGATTGACACAAAAAAGCTGGCATTTTCAACACCATTAAAAGACTGTATTCCGTATCAATTTCCAAATTATGCCGCAGAAATTACCGTTGGACACCTGCTCAATCACACGTCTGGCATTCCCGATTATTACGATGAAGAAAAAATCACAGACTTTGAAAATTTTGCGCTCAGCGTCCCGACGTACAACTTAAAGACCCTTCGGGATTATCTGCCAACGTTTCCTGATGAACCCATGAAATTCACGCCTGGAACAAAATTTTCGTATTGCAATGGCGGATTTATTCTGTTGGGTCTTGTGATTGAAGAGATCACTGGCATGACATACCAAGATTATGTGACGCAAGAAATTTTGAAACCAATTGGCATGAAAGACTCAGGATTTTTCTGGCTGAACAAACTGCCCGAAAAAACAGCTTTGGGGTATTTGAATGATGCGGCAGGTTGGCGCACCAATATTTATAATTTGCCAATTGTTGGTGGTTCAGACGGTGGTGTGTTCACCACTGTTCAAGACATATCCATTTTATGGAACGCATTTTTTGATTGTCAACTTTTATCAAAAGAGTTGGTTGAAATCTACACTCAACCGTCGGTCAAAGTCGAATCTGAGGGCGAAAATACCCATTACGGTTATGGACTCTGGATTCATGAAGATGAACACCAAACTCGAGAGGTGTACATCTTGGGCGGTGATGCTGGGGTTTCTTTTCGGTCTGGTGTGAACCGAACACAAAACCTTCAGAGCACCATTGTCTCAAACACCACCAACGGCGTTTGGACGATTCTCAAAGAAGTGAATGCCGCACTGCGTGATTTGCAGCCCCAGGCGTAACATTTTTGTCATGTCTCGAGCTTTGGCACAAAGCAACAATCTTGTGTTGCGCTTAGAGCATCAGATTGACAAAAATGAGTTGGCATCCCAAAGGTGCTCGAGCGTGAAGAGGTTTGGAGGAACTCATATGGAAATCCGCCCTTTCGCTCGAGCCGATTTGCAAACGCTTGAACCTTTGCTGCTGGCGTCTTACGGCAACAGCGAATTTGCGCTTGCAGACGAATTTGAGTATTTTCCAGAACCAGCCCCAAATGATTGGTTTTGGCTTGAGGACGCTGGGACAGCTATTGGTTTTTTACGTTGTTTCCCATCAGGAAAAGATTTGAATGTCGCAGAGATTTACGCGTCCAGCGAAGCCGCTCTCGAAATGTTACTCGAGCATTTCAAAAGCCATCAGATTCAAGGCTCAAAGTTACTTCGTTTTGATTTGAAAGCCGAGCATACAAACCTCGAGACACTTGTTCGCATCTACGCCACAGTGGTCACAGAAAAACATTTTCGGCGTTTTGGACTTGCACTCCCTTCAGGTCCAACCGCAAAACTCCAACCTTGCAGAACCTCAAATTTGATAGAGCTACAACATGTGCTGGGTACGCTCATGCACTATTCGCTCGAACTTTTGCAAACACTTTTAGATCAAGGCTGGTTAAGGGTCATCGAATTTGAAAACATGCCAGTCACGGCACTCTGTCTTGAGGCTCGAGACAGCAACAGCCTTGAGGTGACAGCGCTCGCAACGCATCCTGATTTTCGACAACGCGGCTTCGCTCGAGCCTTGCTTGAACGCGTGAAAGAAGATGTTGCTGGCGTTTGTGACCACATTCGTTTACAAGTGAATGCAGATAACATTGCTGCAATCCGCCTTTATGAAAGCGCTGGTTTTAAAGAAATTCCACACGAACAAGAATTATGGTTGTACACACGTTGGGATTGATTTCTCGTGCACCTGAGAATTCTTCTCGAAACCCAAGCGGGTGTTTTACGAATCTGGATTGCTTGAAAAAGTGTCGTCAGGCTCGAGATCATACGGATTCAATGTCAAAACCTGGCTCGAAAGGATTGACAAAATGCACACCCTCGACGGTCGCACCTGTGTTGAAATCTTCGGAAAGTATGATCGGAATTTGATTGAGTTTTGCCGCTGCCCAAATTTGAGCATCAAAATACGAAAGTTGATGATCCCGCACCCCGCGAACAGCTTCAAGCACCACGGCTGGCGTTAACGACACGATCACAAAACTGGCTTGATAGGCTTGCAGATGTTGATAAACCTGATCGGCTGGCATCCTAAACTTTTTTAAACTGACGTTGGCGTACTCGGCGAGCACTTGGGCTGGGAGGGCGGTATCGTCAGGGTTAAGCACAGAAAGCAGCCGAATGGCAAGTTCCTGTTTGAGCAAATCACGCTTGTCAATGGTATGAATTAAAATATTTGTGTCAATCAGGCAACGCATCAGCTTTGATCCGAACCCCAACGCTCGAGACGCTGTTCGTTGGCATAAGCATCACCGCGTTTGTAAACATAATTCGTATCTGGTTGGTGTGAACGCGAGAAAGCTCGAGCATCATCGAGTACCGCTTGTAGAATCGAAGAATTTGAGTTGATCGGTTTTTGCTTTTCGTTCAGGGCAATCTCGAGGGCGCGACGTACCAATTCAGCTTCGCTCAGTCCAAGCTCTTGAGCCTTACGCTTTAACAATGCGTCTTGCAGAGGGTCGATGTAAAGTTGCTTACGAATCATGGTCATATATACATCATATACATTATAACATTAAATGTCCAGAAAAACGTTCATCAATCCCAGAAATTGATCTCAATTCTCGAGCGACCATCTTTAAAATTCTCTGGCACATCCCATAACGTTTTACCGCAACGGTACGCGAGCGTGGCGACGGTGTGGCGCAGGAATTCTCGAGCTTCACGGTTCATGGTTTGACTCCTTTGCAGTGACCCAGTTAAGGCTTAAATGCTCGAACGGCGGGTCGAACAAACTGCTCTGGACATTCGAGCGGAAAACTTGCGGGAACACGTCGGGCGTGAAGGCTTTCTCGAGGCGTTTGACGTAGGTGCGTTCAAACAGCGCCACGTAATACGGCACGTCGTAATCTTTGGCAAGCTCGAGCGGGTTGCTGGTTTCTTCGTCGATGGGCAAGAGTTTGGATTTGCCGTTAAGGCGGTAAAAACGGATTCGTTCACCTTTTTGCCAGGTTTTGCCAGTCTCGAGCATGGCTTCGTAGGCGGCTTCTTTGAGGTTGTGACGGCTTGCGGCATAATTGTCGGCACTCTTGCTGAGTTTCGTGCGGGTCGCAACCTCGCCAGCCGTATAGACTCGAGCTTGCAAGTTTTCGATGACGGTTAAATACGCGTTTCGAGCGCCAATCACGTCACCCTCGAGAATGCAACGCACAGAAATCTCCAAGAATTTTGCGCCGAACGGTTCAAAGCGGCTCGAGCGGAAGCCTGCGCCGCGCAAGATCATGTTGCCCTCGAAAGTTAGCAGCGCGTAATTTTTAATTTCATGCGAGAGCATGGTCTTGTACAAGTTCTCAAACTCGAGTTTGATACCGTCTGGCAAGCTGTCACTGATTTGCGTGACCAAAGCTCGAGCGTCAAATTCATTCCAAGTTTCGGGCAGCGCAAAGAACACGCCGTCGGTGTCCGCCTCGATCAGTGTCATGCCAGCTTTGCTGAGTTGTCGCGTCACGTTCTCAAGAATTTGCCTGCCGTGCAAGGTGATCGCGTCGGCGGCTGGACGGTCGGCAAAAAGTGCCATTCGACCCGCCGCCAGATAGCCGTAAGCGCTGTTGACAATCAGTTTCATGGCGGCTTGCATCGCGTCGGCATGGGCAAAAGCTGGCGTTTCTCGAGCGGCATCTCTCGCCAATTGCTTAAACTCGAGGCGTTGGGTGGTCAGCGAATTCACAATCTCGAGCATCGCACCGAGTTCGTCGCATTCGGGTCCGATCTTGAAAGCCCGCATGATGCTGGGATACAAACTGGCAATATCGGCTTTGACCACGTTTTTTGCCACGCCCCTGGCATAAAGCGCCACCGCGCCGCCCTCGTGTGGTTTCTCGAGGTAGACGCGACTGGATTTTGGCAACGCATAACCTTCATGCAGGTACGCCCGCACCAGCATCGGCTCGAGAATACCGGTGGCTGTTCCCGCGCTGGCAACGCGTTCAAAGCGGCGCGGCGCAAGTTTGGAAAGCGCGAACGAGGCGGGCATCAGGCGCTGAGACAACCTGTCCACCTCGCGGACATCCTCGAGGGCGTAACGCCGCACGCGGTCGGGGTTGCGGCTGTATTCGAGGGCAATCTCTGAGCCTGTGATGTACTCGCGGTTTGGGGCGGCAAGTTTGTAATGTTTGGCAACGTCTTTCAGTCGGTGACTTGGGAGTTCTCGGGTGACAAAATCGTGCCGCCAGACGGCATCGAGCGTGTCAATCAGTTCTCGACCATTCACGCCAAAACGGTCGTTGACATTTTCGCGGCGCAACAAGGTCGGCGCTGGGGCGCGTCCAAGCTCGAGCCTGACACTTAACTCTCGGGCGCGGTGCTCCAGATACGGCAGGTCAAATCCGATCAGGTTGTGATTCTCGAGCACGTCAGGGTCACGTTCCTGAATGATGCGCACAAGCTCACGGATGGCTTGGGCTTCGTCGTCGGGACTGGGCGCTTCGAGTAAAACCTCAAAACCGCTCGAGTCACGCACCGCAATCATGATGATGCGCCCGAGGGCTGGGTCGAGCGAGGTCGTCTCGAGGTCAAATTGCAGTCGTTTCAAATCGCTAAACTCGAGGTCACGAAAGAACGTGCGTCCCGACTGCATCAGATATTGTTCCGCCGCACCGACACTGTAATACCCTTCCAGTTCAGCGACGTTGTTGGCAGTCAGCCCAGCCTGTTTTGCCCCCTCGAGAATCGCGCCGCGCAGCACTCTGGAATCTCGAGCCGTGACCAAATATTTGTACCTGCCGTTTCCACGCAGTTTTTGCACTGTGAACTCACCGTCACTCGAGTCGTGTTGCAACGCGTTGCCAAGGTGCGATAAATGATCGAGGTGTTCTGCAAAAATCCAGGGGCGGTAACGGTCATGCTCGAGAATCAGCTTGCCATTTTCGCGTCGCCAGACCAGCACCTCGCCGCCATTGCCCGTCCAGAGGCTGACAATCCCTGGGGTGGTGTCCCAACCAAAAACCCACTCTCGGTTTCGGTTGGTGGTTTGCAAGTCCAGGCTCATTCTGTTCTCAGCATACCGCACTCTATGGACCAAAGAAGCGACCATGCCCGTCAGGTGCATTTTATGGTCAAGAAGCGACCATGCCCGAAGCAATCCCGCCCCAAGCTGTATTTTGGGATCAAGAAGGTGCATTTTATGGTCAAGAAAAGCATATGATACTCGAGAAAATCCATGCGCAAATCTCAAACTTTCACATACACAAATCAGCCTGGGGTATCGGTTCCTTCTGATCTTCACGACATCAGTGCGGCGCACCCGCAATGAATCTCGCTCGAGGATTGATCGTTCTTGTTCTGGCTGCCATCGTCCCGATTTTGAGCCTCGCCGCACCCAAAACCGTTGACAACGGCGTGCAAATTCGTCAACTCGAGTTTGGCGGCAACAAATACGCGGTGGTCAGTGTTGACTTGAAAAAGGTCAAGCTCAAAATGTTCTGGAAAGACAGTCAAAACCAACCGTTCAAAACCTTTCAAAAACTCGAGCGACAACTTGCAAAAAGCGGTGTCAAACTGCTGGCAGCCATGAACGGGGGAATTTTTGACAAATCTTACGCGCCGCTCGGTTTGCAGGTTGAGCGCGGGCAACAACTGCATCAACTCAATGCTCGAACCAAGGCGTTTGGAAATTTTTACATGCAGCCAAACGGGGTTTTCATGCTAGGTGCGGGCGGCGCGAAAATTTTGAGCACCCAAGAATTTATTCGCACCCAACCAAACGCACTCGAGGCGACACAATCCGGTCCAATGTTGGTGCAAGACAACAAAATCAATTCCAAATTTCAAAAAAACTCGAGCAACCAACTTGTGCGCAACGGCGTGGGTGTTCAAACCGGCTCGAGTGTTCATTTGGTCATCAGTCAGAGCTGGATCAGTTTTTACGACTTTGCCGCATTTTTCAAAGACGTGCTGCACTGCCCAAACGCGCTGTATTTGGACGGCAATATTTCGGGTTTGTACATGCCAAACTCGAGCTTTGACAGCCTGGGCGATTACGCTGGCATCATTGGTGTGGTGCAGTAATCTCGGGTTTACATTTGACCCATCACCTGAACCTCCGTTTTGAGTGATTGTTTGATTGATGTTGCCTGAAAGTTTGAAACGCACAGGAAATTGTGGTTTAATGTTTGAATAACCGCACATTCAAACATTCCCCTAGCTCGAGGAGCGAGTCATGCCTAAAAACTTGTGGAACGACAACGACGCACCCGACTCAGACGGACTGGAAAGCCTCGCGTATCGCTCGAGGTTGCTCGGCGCGGACCGCAGCCTGGTCAACATTTACGGCGGCAACACCAGCACCAAATCGCTCGAGAAAGACCACGTTGGACGCGATGTCATGGTGCTGTGGGTCAAAGGCTCGGGTTCGGACATTGCCGACATCACCCAAAAAGGTTTTGCGGGCTTAAAACTTGAGGAGGTGCTGCCCCTGTTTGAACGCCCCAGCATGAGCGACGAGGAAATGGTGGCGTATTTGGATCGCACCGCCTTCGAGGTGGGTCGTCCAAGGCAAAGCATCGAAACGCTGCTTCACGCTTTTGTGCCCGCCAAACACGTCGATCATACCCATCCAGACGCGATTATCGCCATTGCTTGCAGCGAAAACGGGCAAGCCATCATGACCCAGATTTACGGCGAACGCGCCGCCTGGGTCGATTACATTCGCCCTGGTTTCACACTCTCGCAACAGATTGGCGCTGCCGTGCGCAACAACCCAAAACTCGAGTGCGTGGTCATGGGCAAGCACGGTCTGGTGACTTGGGGCGACACCTCGCTCGAGTCGTATCAAAGCACCCTGAAAATCATTGCTGAGGCAGAAGTGTACCTCGAGAACAACCGTGTCACCACGGACACGGTGGTTGCAGCCTTACCCAAACCAGAACGTGATGCCATCGTGGCAAAATTGATGCCGGTCTTGCGTGGCTCTTTCGGTTTGGAGCGCGGCAGCATTTTGCTTTATGACGATTCCCAAGCCATACTCGAGTTTGTCGGGTCTGCGGGCGCACCCGAGCGCTCCCAAGTTGGGGCTGCCTGCCCAGACCATCTGGTTCACACCAAACGCGTGCCTTTGTTTATTGACTGGCAACCCCAGGACGGCGTTGATGCGCTGCTCGAGAAGGCAAAAACCAGTGCTGGAAAGTTTGTCCAAGCTTACGCTGATTACTTCAACGCCAACAAAACCGGTGGCGACACCATGTTCGCCCCCAACCCTCGAGTGACCCTGATTCCTGGCATCGGCATGGTTACGTCCGGTGCGGATGCCATGGGCGCTGAAGTCTCGAGACAGTTGTACCACCGTGCGATTCTGGTGATGCAAAACGCCCAGGGGAAATTTGTCTCACTGACCGCCGCCGAATCGTATGCGGTGGAATACTGGAAACTCGAGTTGTACAAGCTCAGCTTGAAGCCCGCACCCAAATCACTCGAGGGCAAAGTTGCGCTGATCACGGGCGCTGCCAGTGGCATCGGCAAAGCCATCGCGCACCGTCTGGCACAGGAGGGCGCACACGTCGTGATTGCCGACCTCAACCTTGCAGGGGCGCAAGACGTTGCCGATGATATCGTCAAAACCCGGGGTTTCAGACGCGCCATTGCCGTGTCCATGAATGTCACCAGCGAAACTGAAGTCCAAGCCGCCTTCGCCCAAGCCGTGCTGGAGTACGGCGGCGTGGACATTGTCGTGAACAACGCTGGCATCGCCTCGAGCGCCCCAATCGAAGAAACCACACTCGAGATGTGGAACAAAAACCAGAGCATCCTCTCGACCGGTTATTTTTTGGTCTCTCGAGAGGCATTCAAACTCTGGCGAGCACAAAACCTGGGCGGTAATTTGATCATGATTGCCAGCAAAAACTCGATTGCCGCAGGAAAAAATGCCGCCGCCTACAGCACCGCCAAAGCCGCCGAGCTTCACCTGGCACGTTGCCTCGCCGAAGAGGGCGGCGCAGCCGGAATCCGCGTCAATTCTGTTCTGCCAGACGCCGTGCTCTCGGGCAGCGCCATCTGGAACTCGAGTTGGAAAGAGGAACGTGCTCGAGCTTACGGCATCAAACCCGAAGAACTCGACGAGTTCTACCGTAAACGCACCACACTGCGCGTCAACGTTTTCCCAGAGGACATTGCCCAAGCCGTGTACTTTTTTGCCAGTCCAGCCTCGAGCAAAACCACCGGCGGCGTGTTGACCGTGGATGGTGGCGTGCCAACGGCGTATGTGAGGTAGAGCAAATAGCAGATAGCAATTAGCAAGTTCAAAACCTTCGAGCCAGACAAGATAAACTTGAAGTCTCCCTTCTCCCGCTGGCGGGAGTAAGGCGACCCAAGCCCGTTAGGTGCTGTAGTAAGGGTCAAGAGGGTTGGGGATGAGGGTGGCGCTACAGCAATTTTTCAAGAATTCAACTTAAGGAAACCCATGTCAAACACCGCCCACATCGCCATCGACCTCGGAGCTTCCGGTGGGCGCATCGGGCTTGGGTTTCTCGAGCATCACAAACTCGAGGTGGAGGTCGTGCATCGTTTCTGGAATGGCGTCACACCGCTTTCGGGCGGTTTGTACTGGGATGTGCTCGGTTTGTGGCGCGAGATTTTGCAGGGTTTAAAACTCGCCTCCGCTCGAGCACAGAAACGAAATTTGAAAGTCTCGAGTGTCGGCGTGGATTCTTGGGCGGTCGATTTTGCGCTGCTGGACGAATACGGTTTGCTGCTGGACGGCGTGCGTGGCTACCGTGATGCGCGAACCAACGGCGTGATGGAATCCAGTTTCAAAACACTTTCTCGAGAATTGTTGTTCGAGGCGACAGGCTTGCAATTTTTACCGTTTAACACCTTGTATCAGTTAATCGCGTTAAAACGTGACGCGCCCAAGGTGCTCGAGGCGGCAAGACATTTTTTACTCGTGCCCGATTTGCTGCATTTTTGGTTGACGGGCGTTAAAACTTGCGAGCGTACCAATGCCAGCACGACACAGTTTTACAATCCCAAAACTGGGGACTGGGCGTTTGAGGTGCTCGAGAAATTTGGAATCTCGAGCACGATACTGTCCAAGATTGTCGAAGCGGGCAGTGTGATCGGGAATTTATTGCCCGAAATTGCAAAAGAAACCAACCTCGAGCACGTCCGTGTGATCGCTCCAGGTACGCACGACACGGCTTCGGCGGTGGTCAGCGTTCCAATCGTTCCAATGTTTGAGGAAGGCGCGGCATACATTTCAAGCGGCACGTGGTCGCTGGTGGGACTCGAGACGCAACAACCTGTGATCACGAGCGCGGCACTCGATGCAAATTTGACCAACGAGGCTGGCGTTAACGGCACAAATAGATTGCTGAAAAACGTCATGGGCTTGTGGATTTTGCAAGAGTGCCGTTCATCTTGGGGCAATCCCGAATGGGCGGACTTGTACCTCGAGGCTGAGAACAGCCCTGAATTTCTGTGTTTGATCGATCCCGACGACGCGCGGTTTCTCGCGCCAGGGAACGACATGCCAACACGGGTGCAAGATTACTGCCGTGACACAAACCAAGCCATCCCCGAAACTCGAGCGACCATTGTGCGTTGTATCCTCGGGAGTCTGGCGCTGAAATACCGTCTGGTGCTCGAACAACTCGAGCACGTGACTGGATCTCGAGTTGCAAAAATTCATGTGGTCGGCGGTGGTTGCCAGGTGGAATTACTGAATCAATTCACGGCAAACGCCACGCAACTCGAGGTGATTGCCGGTCCAATAGATGCAACCCTGACGGGTAATATTTTGGTTCAAGCCGTTGGCACTGGTGATCTGGCGTGGTCCGAATTGCGCCAGGTGGTGCAAAATTCGTTTGGGTTGCGCCATTTTAAACCTCGAGCCGCCGGTTCTTGGCAAGTGGCTTACAAGCAATTTTGGGCAATGCTGGATCAACAAAAAGCACACTGAGTCTTTTAGCCTTTGGTAGATTTCATGTGACACGGTAAACTCGAGTTTGTATGGAGTTCACCAAAAAAGACATCAATGATTTTTACACCGGCGCGGTCTTGACCAGGGCGCGGAAAATTCGTGCCGATAAAAAAGTAAAACGCTGCGAAATCACCGAAGATGGTTTGATCGTGGGCAAAGTTCGTGGCTCGAACGGTGAACTGTACGAGCAAAATATTGCCGTTTACGAAGACGACGGGGCGTTCTCGGTAGATGACGAATGCTCATGCCCAGTCGAAATTGAATGCAAGCACAGCGCCGCCGTGTTGCTCGAGCTTCTTGACCGTCAAGGGTTTATCAAAGCTGTGGCTTTTGAACCACTTGAGGGTTCAAAAATGGCAAGTGTTGAGCAAATGTTGAAAACCTTGCAAGCCCAGGTCTCGAGCAAAGCTGAAAAACCAAACAAAAAGACGCAAGCCCAATCTGTACAACAGGGCATCAATAACATTGAAATGGGAAAACCCAAAACCGAACCTCTGCCGAGCGAAATCAAAACCTGGTTTGGCAAACTCGAGCACGACACTCAACCCGAACACGACGACGTAAATTTCAAGCACACGATGTTGTTCGTGCTCGAGTTGAACACGTCGCGCAGCAACATCACCAGCGTCACCGTAGAGTTTATTGGGGCAAGACTGAACAAATCGGGTTTGGGCGAACTCAAACCCTTCGAGTTCAAAGGACGTTTTGACAACCTGCCCGCCTATGCACAGCGCGACAGTGAACTCTTGCGCATGTACATGGCGTGCCGTGACCCGCTCGGTTACGCCCCGTCGGGAGCGCTCGAGGATGCGCCACTGACCCAAGAATTCATCAAGAGACTCCTCGAGACTGGGCGTTGCTACTGGCACGAAGTCAAGGGCGAGGCTTTCAAACTTGGTGCTGCCCGAGCCGCGAAAGCCTTGTGGCGCGTGGATGCCAGGGGGGTGCAACGCGGAGGTTTTGAAGCCGAACCTGCCGCGACGCTCGAACTTCCATTCTCGCCGCCGTGGTTTGTGGACACCCAAAGTTTAGAGCTTGGCGTGCTCGAGACAGGAATTTCCAACCGAGTGGCAAAAACCTTTTTGAATGTGCCCGCCCTGAAACCAGAACTTGTGCCCGCATTTTTAAGTCAATTCGATGCCAAGTACAAAGGCACGCTGCCCGCCCCCAGGATTTTTGAAGAGCGAATCAGCGAAGAACCGTGCGTGCCCGTCATCAAACTCTTCTCCAACCAAGTCAAATTCGATTGGTCGGGTTTAAATAAAAACCTCGAGTCCTTGACCCTCGAGTTTGAGTACGGTGGAACTCGGGTCATGCCGCGAGATGGCAGCCGCTTGCAAGTCTTCCGTGACGGCGTGCTGTACTCGAGCGCCAGGGACGAGCGCACGGAGTTAAGCGCCTTGAAAAGTTTGCAAGCCTTTGGTTTTGTTGGCATCTCGAAGGTCGTGCCGTCGTACTGGATGTCGCCAGGGCGCGAAAATCACTTGGCGATTCTGGGCGACCCCAAAACCGCCCGCGATCCAGAGTGGCTCAAATTCGTGACCGACGAAATTCCACGCCTCAAAAACCTTGGCTGGAAGGTTGAGTACGACAGCAATTTCAGGTTCAACATTGCCCAAGCCAGCGAATTTTACGGCAACCTAGAAGACGGTGCGGGCTGGTTCGGACTCGAGCTTGGCGTGATCGTGGACAGCAACCGCGTCAGTTTGATCCCGCTGCTGGTGCAGCTTTTGCGCGACAACACCGCCACGCTTTCCAGCGAACAACTCGAGAAACTGCCCGACAACACCATGTTCTACCCCAAACTTCCAGACGGACGTTTGCTGCAACTGCCGATTGCTCGCGTTCGCGCCATTCTGGGCGTGCTGCTCGAGTTGTACATGGGCAACAAACTCGAGGGCGGCAAGCTGCGCCTGCCGATGCTCGATGCGGCGCGACTTGCCGAACTCGAGAAAAGCCTTGAACTTCGTTGGTTTGGTGACAAGAAAATGCTCGACCTGGGCAGGAAACTCCAGAATTTTGAGGGCATCAAAACCGTGGACGTTCCCAAATCGCTGACCGCCGATTTGCGCCACTATCAATTGCAAGGTCTGAGTTGGCTGCAATTCCTGCGCGAAAACGAACTCGGCGGCATCCTCGCCGACGACATGGGCTTGGGCAAAACCGTGCAAGCCCTGGCGCATTTCGCGCTCGAGAAACAAGAAAAACGCGCCAAATTGCCGATTCTGGTGATCGCCCCAACCAGCCTGATGACCAACTGGCGGCTCGAGTCCGAACGCTTCACCCCAAACCTGAAAGTGCTTGTGCTGCACGGCGCAGGACGGTTTGATGACTTTGCCAGAATTGGTGAATTTGATTTGGTACTGACCACCTACCCGCTCGTGCTGCGTGACCTCGAGCATCTGAAAAAGCACAAGTACCACATGCTTGTGCTGGACGAGGCACAGAACATCAAAAACGCCAAGAGCGGTGCCGCCAAAACCATTGCCAGCCTCAAAGCCAACCACCGCCTTTGCCTGACTGGAACGCCGCTCGAGAATCACCTTGGTGAACTCTGGAGTTTGTTTCATTTTTTGATGCCCGGGTTTTTGGGCGACGAGAAAAGTTTTAAAGAATTTTACCGCAATCCCATCGAGAAAAAAGGCGACAACCTGCGCCGCAATGCGCTCGCCACGCGGGTCAAACCGTTTTTATTGCGCCGCAGCAAAGCCCTGGTCGCCAGTGAACTGCCCGCCAAAACCGAAATCATCGAACGCCTCGAGCTGAGCGGTTCACAACGCGACCTTTACGAAACCCTGCGCACCAGCATGAGCGACAAGGTGCGCGAGGAGATCATGAAAAAAGGCTTGGCAAAAAGCCAGATCATGATCCTGGATGCGCTTCTCAAATTGCGCCAAGCCTGCTGTGACCCGAGGCTTCTCAAACTCGAGGCAGCCCGAAAAGCCACCAACAGCGCCAAACTCGAGTGGCTGCAAGAAAACCTGCCGCAAATGCTCGAGGAGGGACGCAAGGTCTTGATCTTCTCGCAATTTGCCACGCTTTTGGGGTTGCTCGAGCTTGAATTGCAAACCATGAACGTGCCGTACTCGAAGTTGACCGGCGAAACCAAAGACCGTCCGCATCAGATTGACTCGTTTCAGTTGGGCGAGAACAAAGTCTTTTTGATCAGCTTGAAAGCTGGCGGCGTGGGTTTAAACCTGACCGCCGCCGACACCGTGATTCACTTTGATCCGTGGTGGAATCCAGCCGCCGAGAACCAAGCCACAGACCGCGCCCACCGTATCGGACAGGACAAACCCGTGTTCGTGTACAAACTGATTGCCGAGGGCAGTTTGGAAGAAAAAATCTTGCTGCTGCAAGAAAAGAAAGCCGAACTGGCACGCGGGATTCTCGAGGGAGGGTTAACCTCGAGCACGGCATTGACGAATGAGGATTTGAATTTCTTGTTTGCGCCACTTGGGGACTCGAGCGAGAAAAACTCGAGTGAAATCAAAGCAAATTAAAACTTGCCAAACGTGTCATTTCATGATTCAAATAATCACAATTTTACGATGAACGCATGACCAAAAAAACCTTGTCCTTTTGCATTTTCGTTTTGATGTTCCGATCCTGGGCATTGGCTTGGGACAATGGGCGACTGACTTTTCCTGAAACTCAACCCGTGCCGCTCGAGATTCAAAAAGCGCTTCAAGACGCCAAACCCGATAAACAACCAGAATTTCCTGTTAAATCAGATGATGGCAAGTTACAAGCGGAACCACTAAAAACCGCAACAACTCTCAAAAATCAAGCCGACATTCTATTAATTCAAAACGGTCGTCAAACCATTATTAAAAATTCTCGAGTTGATGATTTGTACAAAGATGTAAAATCGCAAGATCAATCTGGTTTGTACTTCATTGGTTCATATTACTCGAGCATCACATCACTTTTATTTTCACCAGATGGCAAAACACTTTATGCTGGAACGTATGGTGGTGGAATTCGTGTTATCGACGTCGAAACGCGCCAAGAAACCAAATTGCTCATAGACCCGAACATTCTACATGGGGGTTTGGCGCATCAAGGTAGAGTCAACTTACTTTGGCGCATTAAAAATCCAGAACAACCAAATCAGTGGTGGTTGGTCAGTGCGGCTCGAGATGCAACAATTAAAATTTGGGATGTTCAAACAAATCAGTTGCTCTCAAGTGCGGGTTTTCGCTGGGCAGTATCAAATTCTTGGAAACAAGACAATGGTGAAATCCTGGCAGCAGCGGGCAAAATGGCAGTGCGGATTGCGCCCATGCAGCACAAAATGATTCAAAAATATTCTGGTCATATCAGTGATGTTGTTTCAATGGTTTATTTCAACAATCAACTTTGGACTCAATCATCAGATCAGACTGTATTGAATTGGGATATTCAAACCTCTCGAAGAATCACAATGTACAGTCAGATTTTAAATGCTTCAATCAGCGCAGATGGGCTAAAGATAGCAGTTCGATTTGGCGATGAAAACTTCAAAATTTTCAACTCGAGTGATGGAATTTTACAGACCACAGTACAAGAAAATTCGGACAATTTTAGCCAACCTTCTTCATTAGGTAGTGTCCTAAGTTTGACTGATTCTAACCATAGCTTCTAACGGCGCGTTATACACATCCACAAACCCACGCACTCGCAACTCATGCCGATCCTCACGCTTACTGAACGACAAGGTCTTCCGCACCAAGTTTGAACATCGTTGACGCAACGTATTGTTAAACCGTTCCACATGCGCCGTCTCACCTGTTTCCTTCCCCACTGCATGATGTCGTTTGCTCGGCAAAACCACCCCGTAA
>JANXTZ010000053.1 GCA_025352125.1 Deinococcales bacterium
CTTACGGGTTTCTGGTTTACCTTTGGTGTACCCTTCAACTCGAAATTCGATGTTCAAACCAGCTCTTAACGCTGTCGCGGGTGGTACGAACGTAATGTGTTCCGTTTCCTTATCAAGCGGATCTTGAATCAGGTTAAACGTCTTAATTTCGTTGCCCCTGAAGAAGTATTTGATGGTTGAAGGGTCTACTTGACCCGTCTTAAACTTCGTTATCCTAAAACCAACACAAGACAATTGACTCGAGACAAACACAGGAACACCGTTGGTATCCGTTGGAACTCGAGCATTGTCTTCACACCCCTTTGTACCTCCTGCTCTGGTGGCTCGAGTGCTGGTTGTTGGTGTGGAAAATGGTGCAATTCCACCTTCTTGAACCTCTTCAAAGTCAGCCCCTTCAAGAGTCGGAACGGCTGTTTTGTAAACAATGCAAGTTGGAAAGGTCACGTCTGTACTACCACTGTAATCGGTGCTTACATCTTCAGATTGTTTTCCATCAGGAAATATTGCGTATCCTTTGATTGTTCTTCCTACATCGGATCGGGTTGTCGTACCCATAAAATCACCGTTGTCATCTGTGACACCCCAATTCGTGGTGATGCCTGGAAGTCGCTTACCGTCTTGGTCAACGACACAACCTTTTACTTTGTCTGGAAACCATTGTCCACCAATCCAAGTGAAGTGGTTAATCTCGTACTCGAGGAACAACTTCCCATTCACGCTCGAGATCACCCCACTCGTAATGTCTTGCACCCATTTGGCTTCTCGAGCGTCAAAGTACGAGATCAAGATTTTCTGTCCAACGGGTAGAACCTCACCAGATTGAAGAGGTAAGAAGAGCGTGGCTGGTTTCTTAAACACCAACCCTGTCGGCGCAAGGTGAGCAAATGCCAAGTAATACCCGTCTTGAGGCAGTTCTGGCAGGGTGTTCGCAGTCTCGAGGTGCGTGAATTGAATCGGGACGTCACGCTCGAGCGCTCCTGGCGGAATCACCAGGAATGGTCCGTCTTTGCCGGCGGCGCTGGCGTAATGAATCCCGCCGTTCGGTCCAATATTAGTCACGAACTGACTTTTAGGCTCGAGTTCCGCGAGTTTGTTCGTCACCGTTTGGGCTGTGCCGTTGACTTGCGCGATACGGTAGACGGGTTCGTACCCTTCGGCTTCGATTCTAAACGCATTGCGACCTTGTGGAACACCACGGATTAAGTAATAACCAGAACTGTCCGTGACGACTTCGAGACTTTGGGTGGTGCTGTTCAAGCTCACCCGAGCGTTCTGGATTGGTGACTTTGTTTTCTCATCGGTCACGTAACCGTCCACAAAACTTTGATACAACGCTTGTGGATCGATAACCTCTCGAGAAACTATAGGTTTTATGTCTCGAGAATCGGGAATTGATGGAAGTTGACTGCAAGACGTGATGCAGTAAAGGAGACTCGAGAAGAACAGGAAAATTTGGGATTTCATTAGATTTTCTCGAGCTTTGAAATACTGCTATTCAAATAAGTGCGTTTTTCCTAGCATACCAATATCCAAACTATCTCGAAAATATTGTTTTGAACTTTCATCTAATAATGAAATAAAATCTGATAGCTCGTTTTCTGGGATTAGTATGAAAAGAATATAGGGGAAATTATGAAACATTCTACTTAAATCCTCAAATTTCGTGAGACAATTTAGGTAATCTGCGATTAACAAAAGAAGAAAAGTATCACGGTGTTTATCGTAAATTGAAGCAAGATAGTCATGTAAAAAAGTGTAAACAAATCTATCATCTTCAATAACTGATTTATCTATAGGAATATAATGGTCATGAATGCGATAACCGTTTAAACCTAATTCACTCCAATCGCCTTGATAAATTCTATCTAAACACCGACAGAATAAATAAGTGACCAAAATAGGAGTGCTAAACTCAATGTGTTTATTCATAATTTTGAGTTATATAAATCTATTAATTCATTTATGAGGTCTAACATTGCATGAAGGGCATCAAGTTCATCAGGATTGTAACAATCTATATTACCTTGACGCACATCCCCAGAATTTTTCAGGAGTGTAAGAATACCTCTTGTAAACTCAATCAAAGTTCTTAAATGACCAAATGCCTGATAGCGTTGTGGAAGATTTCCAACACTACCAAATTTTACTTTTTCAGCATTATATTCAGCTTCATTCTTTAACCAGTTATAACTTGATGGAGTATTAATATTTTCAAAGGTGCCGCTGATTTGATTAAATAATCGAGTACCGTTTATGCCAAATGCGTTAAGGTAATTTTCTTTAAATATTGAACCAAATAATTTTTTCCAAAGAGCATTTGAAACGACTTTAAGTGCTGTCTTGGCTGTATTAAAATCAATAGATCGAATAGTATTTTTTAAATCTTGTAAAGCCTGTCCTGTTGGCGGAGTATAATTTGGTAGGTGACAAGGTGAAGTGGGGGATATTACTGGTGCTTGAATTCGCGGAAAAGGCGCTGTAATCGGAGTCGCATTTCCATTCGCGTGTACCGCTATTGTAACGTAATTTGTCACCGTTGCAACAGCCGACTGAACCTTATGCCCAGCCTCAGCAAACCAATTCGTTAAACCGCTAAAATCCACCTCTGGCAGTGTCGCACCACGTTGTTTAGAAAGTTGCTCGAGAATCACAGCCGAAGCATAGCTAACCGCCGTAACACCAACCGCCACAACTTCGTAAGCCACCACCACCACAATAAATCTTGGTTTCACTCGAGCGTCAGGTTTGACACTTCCAACACTTGCGCTTGAATCGATTTTCAAGCCTTTTCGGGCTAACGCCAGTTTA
>JANXTZ010000075.1 GCA_025352125.1 Deinococcales bacterium
GGGTATGTTCGGGCATCAAATGACCGCCTTTATTCTTCCAGTTTATTCTGGGGGTTGAAGCTGTCGTCGCTCGAGAAACGCAGACTTTAACCCCCGAGACACTTCGGGGGCTTTTTTATTTGGGGAGGAAGCAATGGCAAACGTGGCGGTCGAACTCGAGGATTTGCGCAAGGTGTTTGATTTCAGTGTCCCCACAGGATTCTTAAAACGCGAACGCCGTGAAGTTTTGGCGGTGGACAGCATCAGCCTGAAGGTACTCGAGGGGCAGAGCGTGGCGTTCATTGGTCCAAATGGTGCAGGCAAAAGCACGACCATCAAAATGCTGACGGGCATCTTGCACCCCTCGAGCGGTAAAGCGACAGTCCTTGGCAAAATTCCCTGGCTCGAGCGCGGCAAACTGGCATTTGAGATTGGCGCGGTTTTCGGGCAGCGCTCGCAATTGTGGTTGCATTTGCCGCCGAACGACACGTTTGAGCTGCTCTCCAGAATTTACAACATTCCAAAACAAACTTTTAAAAAGCGCCGCGATGAACTGGTGGAACGCTTCAAGCTCGAGGCGTTTCTCGAGACGCCGGTGCGCAAATTGTCCTTGGGGCAGCGAATGCGAGCCGAGGTCGCCGCGAGTTTGTTGCACCACCCGAAAGTCTTGTTCTTGGACGAACCGACCATTGGTTTGGACGTGATCGCCAGACAAGAATTGCGCGATCTGGTGCTCGATTGGAATGTATCTCAGGGCTTGACCGTGTTTTTGACCAGCCACGATGCGGGCGATATCGAACACGTTTCCAAACGTGTGATCGTGATTAACCACGGGCAGATCGTGCTCGACGACAAGGTCAGTGCCATGCGGCGGGCGTACATCGGTTCAAAAATTCTCGAGGTGAAATTCGCCACGCCGCCATCAAACCTGACGATGCGCGGCGTGAAAATTCTCAAACGCACCGAGTACGCCCTCAAGCTCGAGGTGGATACCAGAATTGCGCCGATTGAAAGCGTCATGAACGCTGTTTTACAACTTGCTCCAGTGGCAGATATTTCGATTGAAGACCCGCCGCTCGAGGAAGTGATCGCCCACATTTACGGGCAGGCAAAGGTGAGTGCGTGACCCAGCTTCGCAAGTACAGTTTTCTGGGGTTGACCGCGATTCGCTCGAGCTTTGCGTATTTGGGCGAGCAGCTTTTTGGGCTGGTCTTTCTGGGCGTGATCTTGTTTATTTTCTTGCAACTCTGGCGTGCCACCTTTGCGGGCGCTGGAGCGGTCAAACTGGGCGATTTAAGCCTCGGGCAAATGATCTGGTATCTGGCAATCGCCGAGGGTGTCGTCATGTCACGCCCCAAAATCGCCAGCGAGGTTGATCAAGATGTACGCTCTGGAAGCTTGAGCGTGCAACTGCTGCGACCCCTCGAGTATCCGCTCGCCAAACTGACCTCGAGCTTCGGTGAACGCCTGGTGCTGTTTGGTTTGATCGCGGGAACGGGTTGCCTGCTGGCACTGATATTCGTTGGCACAATCCCATTTTCGATCAAAGGACTTGGCTCGTTTTTGCTCGTTCTGCCAATCGCGCTTTTACTTGATACCCTCGGCTTCTTGATGGTCGGCTTGAGCGCCTTCTGGCTTGAGGACACCAGCGGTTTCACCCTGATTTACTCGAGGATGACCATGGTTCTGGGCGGCATGTTGATTCCGCTCGAGTTGTTCCCAGATTTTGCCAAACCAATTGTCGAGTGGTTGCCATTCTCGAGCGCGGTTTACGCCCCAGCGCGGTTGTTCGTTTGTCCAAACCTCGAGTTGTTCTGGGGCGTGATCGTGCGCCAGGGTTTGAGCCTTGTTGTGCTGGGTCTGATCGTGTTTTTACTGTACCGCGCCGGTTTAAAACGCATTCACTCGAACGGAGGTTGATGTGATCTCGAGATTTCAAAATTACGCCTCGCTTGGGGCGTCTTACTTTCGCCTCAACCTGTCTGCCATGCTCGAGTACCGCGCCGCCTTCTGGTCGCAAGTGCTTGCCATGTTCATCAATGACGGTGTTTGGGTGTTGTTCTGGTCGGTATTTTTTTCAAAATTCAAGATTGTGGGCGGTTGGACGGCGAACGATGTCATCACCGTTTGGGCAGTGACAGCCGCAGGCGTGGGCTTGTCTGGCGCATTTTTTGGCAACGCTGGACAACTGCCAAGGCTCATCACCCAGGGGCAACTGGACGTTTGGATGCTTTACCCAAGATCACTGCTAACGCATTTCATCCTTGGACGCTCGAGCGCCAGCGCCTCGGGTGATGTGCTGTTCGGTTACATCGCATTTTTTGCGCTGGTTCACCCAAATCTCGAGCGAAGCCTGTTGTTTGTCTTGTTCACGGTTTCGATCATGGTTTTGTTCACGGCTTTCAGAATCATTGCGGGTTCGTTCGCCTTTTTTCTGGGCAGCGCCAGCAACCTCGCCACCGCCCTCGAGTTTGCGCTGATCAGCCTTTCCACCTACCCGAGCGCCCTGTTTGAGGGCGCAGCCAAATTTGTAACCTTCACGCTGCTGCCCGCCGCCTTTGTTGGAGCGCTGCCCGTCGAAGCCATTCGGGATTTAAACCTCGAGAAAACTGTTTTGGTATTGTTTGGTACTTTGATTTTTGCAGCTTTGGGTGTGGTCGTGTTTTACGCCGGTTTAAAACGCTACGAGAGCGGCAATTTACTCGAGATGCGCGGTTAAACCGCGCTCGAGTTTTCATTTTTTAAAAACCGCAACTACGCAGCAATTCCCTCGAGCAAGACTTTGAGCACCGCATTCAGTTGGCTCAAGCGATCTTTGTCCAGATTCTCGAGTACCAATTTAGGATGATGAAAGGCGAGCGTGGCGGCAAACAAGGTTTGTGTTAATGTTCTGACATCGGTAGTTTTAAATTCGCCAGCGTCCATGCCCTGCTGGACAATCTGCTCGAGTTGTGCCGTGTTGACCGCCAAGTGACGTTGAACAAATGGACGCGTACTCGAGGATGCCATGTTGAATGCGGCGTACAATTCAGGATCGGCTTGGACTTTTTTGAGTTTCAATTGGTGCAGCAGCACAAACCATTCGTGCAGTTTGCTGCCGGCTTTGATTTTGCGCTTGATTACCGTCTCGAGTTGGGCTTCGATGTGCAGCAACCAACGATCCGAAACCTCATCAAGCAAAGCTTGCTTGTCGGCAAACAACTTGTACAGCGCCGAATGACTGACGCCCACACTTTTTGCCACGTCCACCAAACGGGTGCGCTCCAGCCCGTAACGCCGCACATTGACTTCAAGCGCCTCGATGATGGCGTGTCTCAGTTCGGGTTGACTTAGTCCAGTTCGGGGCATCTCGAGGGTAGTTTAACCTTTAAAAAGTGTCACGTTTTATGGCTTGCAACGAATCTCAAAACAACAATCAATGGCTGTTGAGACGCTCAAACACGGCATTATAGTTCGCGTTGACCTCGGCAAAACGGAGCGGTTTGACCCGTTCCACGTAAATCTCGGTGGTTTCGGGCGAAGTCTCGAGAATGCTCAGGCTCTCATTAACAAAGTCTTGAAGCGGCATGGCGTTGGGGTCGGTGGCTTGCCCCGCACCCATCAGTTCGGTCTGTACATACGGCGGTACAAGCTCGAGGACTTGAACTGAGGTTTGTTTTAACTGGTAGCGCAAGGATTGCGTGTACGAATGGATGGCTGCCTTGGTCGCGCAGTAGGTCGGGGTTGCCGCCAGCGGAATGAACGCCAGCCCAGACGAAACCGTCATGATTGCCGCGTGTGGTTGCGCCACCAGAAATGGAAGGAGTGCCGCGTTTAAGCTGATAGGTCCGAGCAAGTTTGTTGCCAAAGTCGCCTCAGCATCGGCAATTTTGCCCTCAAGCAGAGATTCTGCCCGCATGATGCCCGCGTTGTGGATGACCACATTCAGCGTCGGATGATCGGTCTTTAGTTTTTGGGCGAAGCTTGGAATCAGATCGGTTTTTCCGATATCGAAAACCACCGACTTCATGCCAGGATTTGCTGCCGTGACTTCCTCGAGCAGCGCTTGGCGGCGACCCGCAATGATGATTTGGTTGCCTTTGGCGTGAAATGCTTCGGCGAGGGCGCGTCCGATGCCAGAACCGCCGCCTGTAATCAAAATGGTGTTGCCCGTCATGTTCATGAGGTCTCCTGATTTGAGCTGCGTTCTTGTTTTGATAACAAGTAACATATTTAATATATTGTTACTTTCTCGAGATGTCAAGTGCCTTTCAAAATCAAGCCTCGAACCTGTAAAAATTACCTCACGTTTGGTCTTGAGGCAGGCGGTTGATCGTCAGGCACACCCGCCCAGTACATCGCACGCCTCGAGCAGGTGGTATCAAGTTTCAATTCTGGTCGCTCGAGAAACGCCTGGAAAAGCTGAGCGCCACAACTTAAATTCGCCCCTGGTATCAACGCACCGTGCCCGCCCACAAACTCCACCACCTGCGCCCGCTCGAGGTGACTGGCAACGGTACGGGCGTATTCGGGCGGCGTGACGGGATCAAATTTACCTGTGAACATCAATGTTGGAATCTTGCTGTTCACAGGCTCGAGGTCAGCGGCACTGGCGACGCCTGGTTTCCAATCCTGACAGTTTTTGACCACGCCAGAACTGGGCTTGATCGAGAGTTCTCGGTAAATTGGCAGCACGTCAAACCCCAAGGTGGTCGCCCATTCGGCAGAATTCAAATTCACCATTTCGCGGCAGACAACCGTAAAAAACATGCCCTGAGCGAAAGAATTGACTTCGCTTGAACCACCAGGAATCCCAAAATACGGACTGAGAATTTGCTCGAGGCTCCGTGAGTCTTTATTGGCAATGGCATGAATCAGGAACGGAATTCGTGCATTGGCATCGGTTTCGTACAAGAAAGAAATTAAAAAGTTATAGACCATGTACTCGTCCAATTGAAGGTCAAAACCACCATTGCGTTCGCCGCCCCGAATGGCAACCTCCAAAAGTTCATTGCGCACGACCTCAAACGCTCGCTCGAGTTGAAAGTACAAACTGGGAAATGCTTGATTGCAACGCGCATCTGACGCACACGCCTCGAGCACTTTGCGCAGCGCTCGGTCCTTGGTCGCAATGTTGTCCACCAGCGCATTCACACCCACCGGCAGTACCGCATCGAGGGTGACGCTGCGAACAACATTTTCGTCGAGACGCATGACATGTTGTGCCAGCAGTGTGCCGTAAGAAATTCCGTAGACATCCAGTTTTTCGTAACCCAATTGAGCACGAATATCGCCAACATCCAAGGCATTTTCGACGCTGTTGAACGCCGAAATCTCAAAACCAGCTCGAGTGTAAAGTTCGCGGCACAAGACCATATCGCCGCCACAATTGAGCGCGGGTTGCGAGAAGCCGATGCCGCGCTGATCGAACAAAATCAAATCCTCTCGAGACGTGAACGTGGCTGCCAATTCGCCCGTCAGCGCCGTTCCCAAAAAGGCACTCGAGGCTCCAGGTCCGCCGTTCAGGTAAATCAGAGCATTTTGAGATTTTTGTGCCGCACGTTGCAAGACCATTGCAAACAAGCGAATCGCCCGCCCTCGAGCCACACCGTGACGCTCGAGCACCACCACAAACCCACAGCGTTTTTTGAGTTTTGCAAGTTCGGTCGAGAGCCTGAAGACACAGGGTGCGGTTTCAAACCGTGGCACGGTTGGCGGAAAAGTACGGGCAAAACCGCAGTTGCCCCAAGCCAAAAAAAGCACCAGCACCGCCATCAATCGCTTCACGTCAACTCCCATGCTGTTCTTTACAATTTGGCGCTCGAGATGGTTTCAACTTTCAAACCCATCGCCTCGAGCAGCACGGTTTCCATGAACTCGAGTGGCGGTTTTTGCCCAGTGTACAACTCGAATTGTGCCGCCGCCTGATGCAGCCGCATTCGGTAGCCAGGAATAACAGTGCAAGATTTGGCTCGAGCCAGCGTCAAGAGAGGCGTCTCGAGTGGTTCGGCGACCACGTCCATGATTATTTTTTCGGGCAGCAAAATGTTTTCTGGCACAACACAAACCCCAGGCTGCGAAACATAACCCGCCGAGGTCGTGTGAACCAGCAATTCGTAATCGCTCGAGAGGGCGTTCAGATCGCCGCCAAAGGTCACGCCCAATTCGGTTGCCAAATCCCGAGCACGGTCCACGGTACGGTTGAAAATACTGACCTGCGCCCCACGTTTTTTCAGTCCAAACGCCACCGCTCGAGCCGCGCCGCCAGCACCGATCACAAAAGCTCTTTTGTCCGCAAGGTTGATGCCCTGCTCCTCGAGTGCCAGAACCGCCCCGAGCCAGTCGAGGTTGTAACCCGTCAGCACGCCAGCCTCGTTGACCACGGTGTTGACCGCACCAACCTCCTGGGCGACAGGGTCGATTTGATCCAGGTACTCCATGATCGTGACCTTGTGCGGCATGGTCACGCCGTACCCGCGAATGCCAAGGCTGCGCATGGCTGCCACCGCGCCCGCCACATCGTCAATGCCAAACGCGACATAAGAAAACTCGAGTTTTAAATGTTTGAAGACGGCGTTGTGAACCGCCTGACCGACGCGGCTTGGGTGGCTGGCGATTGAACCGCAGAGCATGGGGAAGCTGGTCATGAAACCAGCATAAGTCAAAAATATTCTTGAAGCGCCGTGAACAAATCATCCGTCTCGAGATTTACAAGGTCTGTGGTGTCCAAATTCCAAGTTGTCCCCGCAAGCTCGAGGCGAAAAGGTTTTTGGTAAATCAACTGTTCCAGTTCTGGCAAGGTCACGTTGTCCGCGTGACCAGGGTGGCGTGCACCACCTTCCCAACGCGCCCGGAAACGCTCGAGCAAGATTTCGGGCTGTGTATGGCAATGGATTTGAAAGAATTCGCAACTGTAATTTTGTCCAAAATCATTCAAAATCTGGGTGTGAAACTCGGGATCAAAATTCGCTTCGATGATGCTCGAGCGCCGCACCGCAAGTTGCACGTCGAGTATAGAGAACAAAAGCTTGTAACTGACCAAACTGAGTTTTTTCGACCACGCCCGATCAGACCAACCCAGGTCATCAAACAACCTTTCCTTAAAAGCATCCTTGGAGAAAAACGGCACCGAGAATTCTCGAGCGATACGTGTTCCGAATGCGGTTTTGCCCGTGCAGGGCAAGCCAGAAATCACGATCACCAGTGGTTTTTTCATAGCTTACGGCTCGAGGATAATTTGATTCGGCTCGAGGGTGAGCGTGATGTTGTTCGGACTGACAAACACCTGATTGCGCCCGTTTTGCTTGGCGGAATACATGGCTTTGTCGGCGCGGTCGAGCACCACCACGGGCATTTCAGAACCGTCGGTCTGCGTGATGCCCGCGCTGAACGTCTGGGCATATGGGATCACCGTGCTCAGGCGCTCGAGCAACACCTGGGCTTGCTCGAGGTCACAATTTTCAAACGCCACGACAAACTCCTCGCCGCCGTAACGGGCGATAAAGTCATTCACGCGGAAACTGCTGCGCAGCAAAACACCCATCTCGCGCAGCAGGGCATCACCCTCAAGATGTCCTCGCGTGTCGTTGAAGCGTTTGAAATGGTCGAGGTCGATCATGGCGACCGTGATGGGTTGCCCGTTGCGTTTTGCCCGCTCGAGGCGTTGCGGGAATTCTTCGTTCCAGGCGCGACGGTTGGTCAAATTGGTCAGGCTGTCGGTGTGCGCCAGTTCCTCGAGTTGTTGCAGCAATTTGGTGCGTTGCTGCCAGAAATTCCAGGCAATTGTTGAAAACATCAAAATACCTGCCAGCGCAAAGCCAAAAACCCACAGCAAACGGGTGAACAAGACCTGATCGGTGCGCTGGCGCTGGATGGCTTCGCTTTCGGCGCGGATGGCAATGTTTTCTGCCAGGGTGGTGATCGAAACGTTCAAAACCTTGAACAAATCAATTTCGCTGTTCAAAACCAGATCGGAGGCTTGCTGCGTCAATTTTGCGTCACCCGTTCGGTACATCGAAATGATGGTCTGATCCAGCGCAATAAATTCTTGGAAGCGCCTTCTGGCAATGCGCAATTGCTCACGTTCCAGTACAGCCAAGACCTCTGCCCTCAGCTCGAGCGACGACAACTGCTGACTGAGCGCCCGACTCGAGCTTAAGAACTTTACCCTGGCAGGCGAGGTGTCGAGCAAGGCTTTTTGCGAACCACGGATGATCTCAAACGCATAAGCGGTTTGCCAGCCGTTCAACTCGGCTGCCAAAGATTTGGCTTGCAGTGCCACCCGCGACAATTCGTTGACCCGAGCCAGTTCGGTGTTGCTTTGATCGCGCGAAACGCTGTTGTTGGCGGCGGTGATCAAACCAAGAACCAAGAACGCTATCACGCTCAAAAACAACGTGAAGCTGAGTGCCCGAATTTGCCAACCGACGCGTACCTTCACCAAAGAGTTCCTCGAGTCCAAAAGTTCGGTTGGCACTTGCTTTGGATTCTTTTTAACAAACCAACCTGGTTCGAGTTTAACGCGAAATGCGTCAAAGCGTGGAATGAGAATTGGTTTTTGCAAAAACCCGTACTTCACAGCTGTTATTCTGATGCTCAATGATGAATTCTTGACGAAGGTTGCTTCAACCAAACTTGTCTGTACTCCCAAAGTCCACTCATTCGGTTACTCGAGCTTGGGTTGCAGACAACACTTAAAATTGTTGATTCGTTATAATCTCTGTCATGCAGCAAAGCAGTACCGCGTCTGACATCCTGGTTGGTTTGCAACAGGCTTTAACAGACGCCAGCAAGGGTCAAGCTCGAGCCGTGTTGCTCGAGGGTGCGGCTGGTTTGGGTAAAAGCCGTATTTTAAGAACATTTGCGTCAATGCCAAAGGGTTTGGTGTTGACGGCTGAGGGCAAACATTGGCTCAACACCATCCTCGGCGCTTGCAAAACCCAACTCGAGATCGAACGTGACAGCGCTTTTCTCGAGGCTGTCAGACGAATCGCGCCAAGCGCAGGGTACGCACAAGTTGCCCAAGCGCCAGATTTTGCGGATCAGAACGCACTCTGGAACGCGGTTGCCTTTGCCCTTGAACGACTGGCAAAACGTGTTGGAGGCTTGACCCTGCTGCTCGAGGATGCCCACAGCGCCAGCCAGGACGACCTTGGCGCACTTCGGGCGTTTTACCGACGTGCCATGATCGGACACGCTCCAGTCCTGGTCGTGCTGACCTCACGCCCGACCGAAACCGATTTACTCGAGGGATTTGCTCAAGATGCCGCCCTTGCCAATGGATTAGAACCCAGTCGCCTGGTTATTTCCAAGCTCGACCAAATGGGCGTGGGCGCCTTAACCCGCCAGCATTTGCACAGTGATTACCTGCCCGAGAACCTCAGTGCCTGGTTGTACGCCCGAGCCGAAGGAAACCCACTGCACACCCTCGAGCTGCTGCGGTTTTTGCAAGACGGTGGCGCACTGGAAGACCTGGGCATCAGTTGGGTCTTTGAACCCCCCAAAGGCAAAGCCATTCCCAAAAGTCTGAACGCCATTTTAACGGCTCGAGTTGCCAACGCAAAACGCGATTCACGGGTTTGGAAGGCGCTGGCAGCATTAAGTGTGCTCGAGCGCGAATGCAGCCTGACCGACTGGGCAAAACTTTGTCATCAAACCGAAAGTACGTTGCTCGAAGTTGCCAACCGACTCGAGTACATGGGTTTGGTCAGGGAAAACCTGGTCACGGGTCAAACGGTTTACGCCGTTGCCCACCCGTTGTACCCGCCGCTTGTAAGGGCGCAACTCGAGACGGCAGCGCTTGAACAATTACACCGAAACGCAGTGAACATAGCTGCGAGTATCGGCGAACGTGCCAGACACGCCAGGACTTGCCATTCCGAACAAGCCCTCGGGTTTTCTCAGGCGGCGCTCGAGGAGGCGTTGCAACGATTTGCCCACGAAGACGTGATTGAACATGCCGAAAGTATTCTTATTCACGAGCTTCCCGCTTCGACCCGTGTTCAGGTTCAAGCCTGGCTGGCAAAAGCCTTGTTCATTCGAGGTCAGACAAAACGTGTTTTGGAATTGACCGAACAAGCAAATCAAAACGTGGCGTTGCTGGACTTGGCTTTTCACGTTCACATGCGATTGCGAAATTTTGGCGCGGCGCTCGAAGCCGCCCAAAAAGTGAAAGCATTACTCGAGGTTGATTCTCAACTCAGTGCCAGCCTCAACCAAGCTCTCGCCCTGATGCACCTCGAGCGTCTTGAGGAAGCCCACAATGTGGTTTTGGAGTTGTTAAAACAATTTCCAGAACCTTGCGCCCAGCAAGGGAAAGTGCTCGATGTCCTTTCAGACATTGTTTACTCGCAAGGCAACTTAAGGGCTTCACTCGAGATTGGCATCCAAGCCGCAAACATGCTGCGCGAATTTCATGATTTTCAAAACCTTGCCATCACTTTGTCCAACCTTGGTGGTTGCTGCACACATTTTGGTTTGTGGGAACAAGGAAACGAGGTTTTAAACGAAGCCATCGATTTGTTTACGACCCAGGGACAATTTCATCATGTGATGTTTGCCCGTAACAACCTCGGTTTTTTAATGTTGGCGAGTGCAAAATATGCCGAGGTTCGAGGTTTACTGCTTCAAGTGCATCAACAGGCGCACCGGGCAAAAGAAATTGCGGTCGAAGCCGCCGCACTCTCGAGTTTGACCGATCTTGAATGGCAAAGTGGAAACTTTGACTTGGCTTTGGCTTACCACAAACAATCAATCTTGCTTGGTTCACGCGAATCGGAAAGCCTGATCGATTCCGCGCACCTCGAGGCAATACGCGGCAACCTGCAAGTTGCCCTCGAGTTGATTGACACACCACAAGTTACATTTCACATCAACAAAAGCCCAAAACGGGCGCGAATTGCCTTGTTGGCGGGTCGTTTTGAACAAGCCTTGGAAATCTTGAAGACCGCCGAAAACCCTGAAAACCATGACACGCTCAAAGCCCAGTTGCGTTTGTTACGCGGCTTGACAGAATTTAAGTTAAACCGTGTTGAACAAGCCAAAACTGACCTAATTCAAGCCAAAGAACTGGCACAATCTGGACAAAATCAAGCCGTGGCGCTCGAGGCAAAACTGGCGCTGAGTTTAATGACCAATCAACCACAAGCAGCCCAGCAAGCCATTCATGACCTCGAGCAACTTGACGCTCGAGGTCATGTTTTGATCTTGAAAAAGATTCTCGAGCCAATCTGGGTTAAAACCGAATTGTCGCGCAAAGCCACGGCAAATCCTGAACACTCGACCCTAATCACCCTCGGCGCATTCGGTCTCGAGCGTGACGGCAAAACCACTCCCTGGAAAGCCAGCAAAACCCGCAAGTTGCTGGCGGTCTTGCTGATTGCCCATCTGCGCGAGGGTAATCCGAAAATATCCAAAGCCCAAATCATTGACGCACTCTGGCAAGATGAGACGGGCGATGCCAACACCGAAAGCAAATTTCGCATGACCGTCAAACGCCTGCGAGAAGCCCTTGGTAGTGCCGCCAGCATTCACAACCAGGACGGCATGTACGAACTGCGCGACCTGAAAGCCGACGTGGTGTTCTTCCTCGAGTCCCTCGAGCGTCTGGATTTTGACGCGGCACTGGGTTGGTACAAGGGCGAATTTTTACCAAATATTGACCTTCCCGAGCTTGAACTGATTCGCGCTCAACTGTGGCGGCGATTTCGTGACACCGCGCTTCAACTCAGTTTTGAAACCCCTAACGTTAACCTGCTCGAGAAACTGCATCACCTCGAACCGCTCGATGTGGGCATTCTCGAGCGTTACCTGCAATTGATCTCGGGGAATGCGTTCAGGGTCAATCAGGTTTTAGCTCGAGCCAGAAATCTATTCGAGCGCGAAACGGGCGAAGTTCCGCCAGAATTGATGATGTAAATTTTTTGCTCCTTAAAATCGTGGGGCACAAGTTAAAAAAATTGTTACGGCAACTGTTACGCCAAGTTTTTAAACTTCCTGAACTCGAGGCGCTCACCTCGAACCTAGAGGCAACCATGCGAACAATCCAAACAATCCTGGCAATCGGAATTCTCGCGGCGCTCACCGCCTGCCCAAGCACAGCAACCGTTGGCTCGGGTGACATCAAAGCGGCGGACGGCGGCACAGCTCTCAGCACCGATCAGCAATCCAAACTGGTCATTCCCAGCAATGGTCTGAGCAAAGATGCCACCGTGACCATCGCGGCAAGCACCGCCACGGGAATCAATCCGAGTGGAAAGGCGATAGTTCCAGGCAGCGCCATCAGCATCAGCGCCAGCGACGGCGCAACGCTCTCGAGCGGCACACTGAGCCTGACGTTCGATCCAGCCAAAATTGCCCCACTCTCGAGCAGGCTGACGACCAGGGCGGACCCCTCGGGCTTGCGGTTGTACCAGTTGGTCGCCGGAGGCTGGAAGATCGTGGGCGACGTCCCGACCATCGACCAGAACACGCTGACGCAAATCATCAACGAATTTGGGTTGTACGCGCTGTTTGTCGCGCCCGCCGTCAGTGGCGACAGCCTGAATTTCGATCAGGTTTCGGCGGATGCCAACGTCAACATTGCACCGTTCAACAAAGCCAGCTTTGTCGGTCTGACCAAACCCGGCGGGGTGCTGTTCAAAACCCGCTTTTCTGGAATTCCCAGCAAAGACGGATTCACGACCACGTTGCTCTCGGACGATGGTGGGTACAACGCCAGCATCAACCGTTACGATTTCCGCAAGTTGCAAGTTTCACTGACCGACGCTGGAGACGCCATTGCACCCAAAGCTTACACGGTGGTTGCCAAAAACGAGGTCAACGGTCAGGCGACTGTGGGTTTCTCTGACTGGTACGACACGAGCGGTCCCGGCAAACCGACCAAGACTGCTCACGAGTGGATTGCCACCTCCGGCACGGTCAGGGTCAAAACCTACAGCGCGACCAGCGTGTACCTCGAGATCATCAATGTCGTCTTTACGCCCAAGGACATTGGCAACAACAGCTTCACGACCAACGAGGCAAAAGGAAGCTTCCGAGTCAACACGACGTTCACGAACGTCGCGCCGATCATCGGATACACGAACGGCGTGCAAGACAAATAGAAAAAGACAAATAGAAATTCGGGCTTGAGGTTTGATGCGATTCGTTGAACCTCGAGCACGACTGAAAACAATAGAAACACTGCCTGATTTTTTGAATTCACCTTCGGCTCAAGCGTTTATCTTTCAACGCTTGAGCCAACAAACTTCAACGCCTGACCCCTTCGCTTCACAGTTTTTGTATACTCGTGCTCGCAACTCGAGAGACTGGGTTGCCAAAACTGAAATCAAGGGAGTTGAGACGGCATTGAAAACACTTGAACGATTGAACGCAGTCGATGCGGCGGAAGTTTACGGCGTGCCAAACTGGTCTGGCGGTTACTTCAAAGTTGGCAAGAAGGGCTTGTTGGAAGCCACCCCGCACGGCAGCGTTAAAGGCGCACCGTTGCTGAAAATCGTTGATGACATCGTGGCACGCTTTGAAAGCCTGCCGGTGATCCTGCGGTTTCCGCAAATATTGCAATCAAGGATTGAACAACTCAACCAGGCGTTTAAAGACGCAATCCTCGAGTACAACTACCCCAACCATTACCAGGGCGTGTTTCCGATCAAGGTCAATCAGCGCCGCATGGTGGTCGAGACCATCGCACAGGCGGGAAAACCTTTCGCACACGGTCTCGAGGCGGGTTCCAAAGCTGAACTTGCCTTGTGTTTGGCGCAAGATTTGCACCCGAATGCGCTGCTCTGTTGCAACGGCTTCAAAGACGACGGCTTCGTGCGCCTGGCACTTTGGGGCAAGAAACTCGGCAAGAACGTGGTCATCACCCTCGAGAAATACTCAGAACTCGAGCGGGTCTTGCGGGTCGCCAAAGAGATCGGCGTGCGCCCAAGCATTGGTGCGCGTTTTAAACTGCACGCCAAAGGCTCGGGGCAGTGGGAGGAATCGGGCGGCGACCAAGCCAAATTTGGTTTGAACGCCACCGAATTGCTGGCGGTCGTGCGGCGGCTCGAGCAAGAAAAAATGCTCGATTGTCTGGTGATGCTGCACTGTCACGTCGGCAGCCAGTTGACCGACATTCGCAAGATCAAAGTTGCCGTGCGCGAAGCCGCGCAAACTTACGCCGAACTGTACGAATTGGGCGTCGGCGTGAAGTACCTGAACGTCGGCGGCGGGCTGGCGGTTGATTACGACGGCAGCAAAACCACCTTTTATGCCAGTGCCAATTACACCTTGCCCGAATACGCCACCGATATCGTTTACAGCATCATGGAAACCTGCAAGGGCGCTGAACTCGAGCCGTCAGCATTTCCAATTATTGTCACCGAATCCGGTCGTGCCGTAACTGCGCATCATGCTGTTTTGATCTTGCCCGTGCTTGAGGTGAGCGGACCCACGCGCTTTGCCGAAGAACTCGAGCCAGGATATCCAGACCAGCACCAACTGATCACCGACATGGAACAGATTCTCGAGGCGGTGACCTTAAAAAATTACCGCGAGAGTTACTTTGATGCCGTGGACGACAAGAACACCATGCACAACTTGTTTGACCTGGGTTACTTGAGCTTGCGCGACCGTGCCAGGGGCGAGGAGCTGTTCAACCGCATCGCCAACAGAGTCTTGAAAGTGATTGCCGATGCCGACTCCAAATACGTCCCAGACGAATTTGAAGACCTGGCGGCACTGCTGGCAGACAAGTACATCTGCAACTTCAGCCTCTTCCAAAGCCTGCCCGACCACTGGGCGATAGACGCGCTCTTCCCAATCGTGCCACTCTCGAGGCTCGATGAACGCCCAACGCGGCGCGGCACCATTGAAGACGTGTCTTGTGACAGTGATGGCAAAATTGACAAATTTATTGACCTGCGCGACGTGCAAAAAACCCTGCCCCTGCACGAACCCAAACCAGGCGAGCCGTATTATCTGGGCGTGTTCCTGATGGGCGCGTATCAGGACGTGCTCGGCAGCGCCCACAATCTTTTTGGCAAAGTCAACGAAGCCCACGTCAGCGTCTCGAGCGACGGCGATTACGAACTGGACTTGTTCGTGCGTGGACAGAAGGCACGGCGTCTGATCGAGGGCATGGGCTACAGCGCCCCGCAACTCTCCAGGGGTGTGCGCGAAGATGTCGAGGAAGCCATTGAGGCGGGCATTCTAGGACCCGCCGAGGGCGAGAGTTTTCTCGAGCATTACGACGAGGAACTGGTGGGCTACACGTATCTCGAGTGACGATTTTTCGTAGGGGATGGTCCGAAACCATTTCCTACGGGGTACGATAACGGCATGACCGATCAAACCTCTGGCACTGAATCCCACCGCGCCGCCGCACCAAAAACCATCCGCGTGGCGGTGCTGACCATTTCTGACACGCGAACCCTCGAGACGGACAGTTCGGGCGGGTTTTTAAAAGAGGCGCTCGAGGCGCAAGGACATACGGTCACAGGTTACGAGATCGTCAAAGACGATGGTGGCGCGATTCGGGCACAATTGTTGAACTGGCTCGAGGATGACGTGACGCAAGTGGTGCTGACCACGGGCGGTACGGGCATCACCAAGCGCGACAACACCATTCCAATCATCGAGTCCTTGCTCGAGAAACCACTGCCTGGATTTGGGGAATTGTTCAGGATGTTGTCTTTTGCCGAGGTTGGTGCGGCAGCCGTTTTATCTCGAGCCACCGGAGGACTGGCAAAGGGTGGGCAGTGTTTGTTGTTCGCCATGCCAGGGTCATTCAATGCGGTCAAAACCGCGTGGGATGGCATTTTTGAGCATGAACTCGAGCACATGGTGTTCGAGATTTTAAGGTGATTTTTTGCCGAAGCTGGGGAAATGGCACAAAGCCGTAAACGTCAAACGTCTTTAAAGTTTGAAAACTCGAGTGAGAAAAGGCTGCTCACCTTTCCTGACGTTTTTGCATGGACACTTACCTTTGCACTCATTAGCCTTTCAATCTTGGGCAATCAAATTATTGTAAAGTTGGGTTATGAAACTCGAGCAGGCAAAACCTCAAATTCTGCCTGGGGCGGTCACGTCTTTTAAAAAGCAAGCACCTTCAGAAACAATACCTGTGCAAGCAAAAGCTGCCACACCCGCTCAATTGCAACGCGCCAAAAATAAACTCGAGCAAGACCGAGCGCAAATCGAGCGTCGAGCCAAACAAGCCAGCCTGGGGCGCGAGGCTCGAGCCGAAAGTCAAGAACAGGCTCGGGTTCAAAGGCGGCAAGATCAAACCCGTGCATTGGAGCAACAATCACGCCTTCAGCGTCTGGCAGACACCCAAGCCAGACAGCAGGGTTTCTTCTCGGGTTTTGTCAAAAATCCAGTCCAACGTCAAACCCAACAGCAAATCAAAAGCTCGAGTATCCAAACGGCGCAAACTCGAGATCGGTATCAAGCGGCTGTCCAGCCCGAAATACTGCAACGCCTGGTGAACAATCAGCTTCGCTTGCAATCGCAACAAGCTCGAGCCAGTCAACCAAAAAATGATCTGAACGCTCGAGCCGAATGGTTTAACACCGAACTGCCAATGTTAAGGGCAAAGCACAACCACCCAGACACACCATTTTTGGATGGCGCAAATGTCTTCAAACCAGCCGACCAGCAGGCTTTTGCGCTCGGCAAAACCTACAGCGTTCAACGCCTCTCCAGTGGCTTGACCCCAACAGATGCCGCCAGTGCCGTCCTCAATATTCAGCGCAAGGCAGACCGCGACATTGCCATGCGCGGCTTGCTGACCGGCATCAACCCGCGCCAATCGGATTACACCCGCATTCAGAGGCTTGTGGCGCAAGGCGAAGCCGATGTTGAGCTTCAACGAACCGCTTTCATGGAAGACCCCGCAATGCAATCCCAGGCACTGCAACTGGCAAAAGACGAGGCGCATCCAACCAGCCCAAACTCTGGAATCTCTGACAAAATCAAAACCAAACTTGGCGGCGGAAACCCGTTGCCAGAAAACGTGCGCCAACAACTCGAGGTTGGTTTGAACACCGACCTCTCGGGCGTGCGAGTCCACACGGACAGCGAAGCCGATTTCTTGTCCAGGTCGGTTCAAGCCAAAGCCTTCACCACGGGCAACGACATTTTCTTCTCGAGCGGCGCGTTCGAGCCGAACACCAAAACTGGTTATGAGTTGATCGCCCACGAAACCACGCACACGATTCAGCAAGCCTCAGGGCAGGTCAAACCTGGCATTGACAGCGACACCAGCCTCGAGACTGCCGCCCAAGTCAAAGGCGCAGAACTCGCTGCGGGATTCGATCCGAATCCCAAATTCAAGAACCTCGAGAATCAGGCGCAACCCAATTCGCCACTGATCGCCAGCCAGCCGCCAGCCCACCGCAGCAAGCTCCAAGCCATGCAGCGCTCGAGCCTGCCGCAACATCAACCCCTGCAACGCGACCCTCAAGGCGCACCCCCAATTGCAGCTCCAGCCGTCAGCCTTGATGAAAGCGCACTGGCAACCCTGACCACGGCATTGCTGCCAGTCGTACCGCAAAAATACCAAAGTGATGCCCAAAACAACATTCCCGTCATCCTCAGGCAGTGTTTCGCCAGCCAAATCAAAAACGCCAATCAGGTCGCGTACATTCTCGCCACCGCGCAGCACGAGTCGCGGTTTGGCACAAAACAATTCTCGAGAAGTGAATCACTGGTTGAAGACCACAACCCTTTGAAGACCGAGCACAAAAAGGTCACAGACCAAAAAACCAAAAAAACCCATGTCGAAGAGATTCCCTACCGCAGCAACCATGTCAACGGTCACCGAATCAATGCCAACCCAAGCAACACCGACAACCTGGACACGTACTACGATGACGCTTACGGCGGCAAGCTCGGCAATGTCAAAGGCTCGAGCGACGCCGCCAATTACCGAGGGCGCGGCTTTGTGCAGATCACCGGACGCGACAATTACAAACGGCTTGGAACCCAAATTCAAAACCAGGGTTTTACGTACAGCTTTGATGGCGTGACCTACGGCACGAAAGAGCACCCGATTGACCTGGTGGCGAACCCAACGCACGTCAACCTTGTACCCGAGCTTGCCGCCAAGATCATGGTCAGCGGAATGCAGAACGACAGCTTTGCACAAGGTGGCAAAGGTTTGAGCACTTACGTCAACGACAAAACAACCGACTTTGTGGGCGCTCGAGGATTGGTGAACGGCACAGACCGCGCCGCCGACATTGCCAAAATTGCCGAAGATTTTGCCAAGGTTTTAACTGCCAACAACGCCTGGAGCAACTTGTTTGCCGCTCCCGATTTGACAAAACCAGCACCTGATGCAACCAAACCAGCTACAACGCCAAATCAAACCATGCAACGCTCGAGCTTGGCTTTACAACGCGATTCAAAGCCAAATGCAGCCCAAACGAACCAAACTCAAATCCCTGTTGGAAACCCCATCAACCGACTTGGTGGTGTCATTACTGCGGCTGGCGTCGATTTCAAACAAACCCCAGACCCAAGCGCCAAGCCCATCTCCACATTGCAACCAGGAACCAGGTTTGTTGTGCTAGAAGAACT
This sequence comes from Deinococcales bacterium, assembly GCA_025352125.1. GTDB lineage: Bacteria > Deinococcota > Deinococci > Deinococcales > JAAFIG01 > JANXTZ01. The sequence goes on from JANXTZ010000075.1 coordinate 18,523, forward strand.
CGATGGAGGTTGGTGTAAAGTTCTTTTAAAATCAGACAATCTGATTTTAGGTCAACTTTACAGTCCAAAGGCAGAAAAGCTCGATTCGGATACCGAAAAATTTGTGAACGGAGGTGGCAAGAATATCGGTTTTGTTGCCAAAGATATGATCACGCTCGCACCAGACCCAGATGCTCGCCTTCATTACATTCAAACAAATCAAACCCCGATAGGAATTGCCGAAAAATACTACTCGAGCGCAGTGAAACGCGATGCAGATTTGCGGTTTTACGTCAACGTACTGCACCATGTCAATCCAAAATCAATTCCCAACCCAAGTGGCGATAATTGGAAGGAAACCAAAGCTTTAGAGGGTCTTTGGTTATGGGTTCCAGGTATTGCTTTCGCTCAAAGCCTACACAGCGTTATCAAATCTGGCAGCATCACTGGCGGTGCTTACGATGCCGTCCGAGACGCCGCCGAAGATGTTGTCAAAACCACAATCGCGCAGTTACCTGGCGGCAAGCAGGTGCTCGAGACCATCCAAAACATCGGCAAAAATGCCAGCGAAGTCTTAAACGACCCTGGTGCGTTCGTCAAGCACTTGGGACAGGCGGTCAGTCAGGGCTTTGGCAGCTTTAGCGCACAACTTCCACAACACCTTGAGGCAAGTGTGGTTAAGCTTTTCACGGGAACAATGGGCGGGATTGACCTGCCCAAAACTTGGGATGCGACCGGTGTGTTGCATGTTGGACTTCAAATGATTGGTGGCACGCCCGAACAACTCAAAACCAGACTCGTCAATGCCGTGCCAGGAGGACAAGCCGCGATTGATGCCTCTGGTGAAGCCAAAGATGCCTTCTCGAGCATCCAGAAAAACGGTTTTGCAGCCACCGCCAGACAATATTACGAAGGCGCGGCGCTTCAAGAAACCATCCTTGGTGGAATCAAAAGCTATGTCTTGAACACGGTGATCAAACAAGGCATCATTGCCCTCGGAAGCATGTTCGTACCCGGTGCGGGAATTATTCAAGCCGCCATCAAACTCTACGAAACCATCAAGTTTATCTGGGACAAAATGAAAGACATCGCGGCAACCATAGACGCGATCACCTTGAGCCTGGCAGAGATTGCGGCGGGAAATGTTCAAGCGGCAGCCACCAAAGTCAGCGCCAGCCTGGTGGGTTTTCTCGGCTTGGGTGTGGGGTTTCTGGCTCGAGTCGCGCATTTGGACGGGATTGCAGCGAAAATCAAAGCACTGTTCGACAAGATCAGAAAACCGATTGAAAACACCATTGCGAAAGTGATTGCTTGGTTTAAGGGTTTGGTTAGCGGGAAAAGAAAGACGCCACCAGTAGCAACTCCTAAATCTTCAGATAAACCTGAAGATGCAAAAACATCAACCAGTAAAGAACCCAAATCACTATCTGTTTTCAAGAAATTTGCCGCTAAATTTGGAGCGAAAACCTCGAGAATCACCGCATTCATTGATGACAAAACCAGTGACGATAAACATGATGGTGAAGTCGCAACAGGAATTAAATACTTGCAGGCAATAGAGAAAACAAAACTCGAGGGTTTAAAAGGCGATACTAGCTTTACACTTGACACGGCTCGAGAAGTTGCCAATCAAACCAAATCAAATAACAAAATATTTAAAGACGTAAACGTTGTTTCAAAAGGGCTGGGTTTCGATTATCAACTGATTGCTTCTGAAACAATCATTACCGCCGTTAACCAATACAAAGTAGCATCACATCTTGAGGATTTAAAGAGTGACCCGATACCTTCACTCGAGGAATTAAAGAAGATTGAACCTGGCGTGGATGAACGTTACGTTACAGATTTTGAGATTAGGGAAAATGCTGGTTTGAATAAACTTGGATTCCGAGAATATATTGGTGGTCGAGCCTCGAGAAAACTGGGGAAAAGTGGCGAAACGGATTCAATAGCTTTGTACAATAAAGCTTCTGGTAACAGTGTAACAAAGAACAATCAAACATTTGAAATCACAAAAGGAAATGATAAGGGAACTGTAATTCCTGATTTTTATAGTCCTGGAAAAGTTGTAGGAGATATAAAAGACATTATAGAAATTAGTTTTACCAGTCAATTACGCCGTGTTGATCAGATTGCTCGAGCAAAAGATGCTTTTTTTCAGACCAATTCTGGACTTCAAAAAGTGGAAGATGAGTGTAAATTTGATCTTGTAGTTCGCAAAAGTACAAAAATTTATGGACCTTTGCGGGATGCAGTAAGAAATTCTGGCGGCAATGTATATCCAATCCTTGAGGATAAATGATGACTGAATTCAAGTATAAATTTGATTTTTACACTTTCTCAAACATCAGTGATTTATCCGTATTTAATGAATTCATAGGCGAGAAATTTAGAAGAATAGTAAAACCAAAGGCTTATGATACCGTGGATCATCCTTCAATTGACTTTGAGGGGGTTGAAAATAAATTAATTTCCGATTTTTACTCTGAAAATGGTGATCTTTTTATTCAAGGTGAAAATAATACTTTAGTTTGGTTTCATTTATTCACAAAAAATATACATAAATGGACTTTTTATATAGAAAAAATTATTAGTTCAAAAACAGTGAGAGAATTTATAGTTAGCAAGGAAAATCAGACTAATTTCATTTATATTACTGGTTACAGAGAAGAAGAATATGACTTAAAGCATAGCAGCATTCAATTCCTTGAAAATGGTGGTAGAATAGAAGGTGCATTAGGTGTTTCTCGTCAGGAATTTCGTCAATATCTTCCAGGAATCTACTCTTTCACAATTTTCGGTTCTGAAATCATCTCTTTCTTCAATCGAGCGAAACTCGAGGGTATGAAAGAAATTTTTCCAAACCTCGAGTATTTTGAGAGTGAAAACTATTTCGGTTTTCAAATTGACGATGAAACTCAACCACTCGAGACTGTCATTCAAATTCAAAAAGAAATCGCAAAGTACCTTGGGCAAGAATACTTTTTTGATCGTGACTTGGTTGGAATAGTGGATTTTAAACCCATCCCAACTATTCTTGAAAAAATCAGATGACCTCGAGTTTCGCATACAAGCAAGACATGAAGCTGCAACGGTGAAACGCAACAACCCGATTTTCTCGAGGATTCTAATGCATTACGAAGTTGCCAAAAACCGAATCGATTACGAATAGTTTGCTTCTAACGGAATTCGCACCTCGAGCCGCAAACCTTATACGAATGATCTCGAGCCTGCGGCGGATGAGGGAACAAGAGCAAATCCATTCCCCATAAACTGGTCAAAACCAGCGAGTGTCAATTACCCCAAGATTTACCTTGGAGGCAAACAGCCAAATCCAGTCTCATAAGCAACATTAGCAACTATGTTAGGCAAACAAGATTCAACAGGTACAGTTGTTAAAGAGTACAACCCACATCTAAGTACACGTCAAAACGTCTGAGTTAAAAAACGAAGGGTGAATTCCTGCTACGGTAATCGTGCTGAACGAACCATAGAAAGGAATTCACCCCATGAAGTCTACTCCAAACAAACTCCTTGAACTTACCAAAGCGAACCTCAACTGGGACATTCGCAGACAACGTTTCCTTGTTGCCTTTATCCTCGCCC
>JANXTZ010000046.1 GCA_025352125.1 Deinococcales bacterium
ATCCGCCAGAACGTCCCAGCCGTACAGTACCGATTGTACGGCTGGTATCGCGCCAAAGTAGCTCAGTCGGTAGAGCATACGACTGAAAATCGTAGTGTCGGCAGTTCAATTCTGCCCTTTGGCACCAAAAAGAACCCGTGATGAGCGGGTTCTTTTGATTCTCGAGGTTCTCGGAAAACAGCTTTGAACTAAGCTATTGTGCTTAGGTTTTTGCTCGAGTTTGAAATTAAAATGAATTGATGACAACGTTTCGTATTGCTACAGCACAATTGCCGATTACGGGCGATGCTCGACAGAATGGCAGCGAGGTCCGTAAGTTCATGGGTGAAGCGGCTCTTGGAGGGGCGCAACTGGTTCAATTCCCTGAAGGAATGTTGTCAGGATACGCTAAAAATCCAATTGAGGATTGGAGCGAGGTAGATTGGCATATTGTTCGTGAAGAACTTGAGGTCATTCTAGCTTTGGCAAGAGAACTTAAAATTTGGGTGGTTCTTGGTTCTGCTCATCCGTTGACGCAACCGCACCTTCCACACAATAGTTTGTACATCATTTCCGATGAAGGGCAAATCGTGAACCGTTATGACAAACGCAAATGTTCTTACACGGAGACGACCCGTTTTTACTCGCCAGGGAACGAGCCTGTCGTCTTTGACGTTGACGGGTTTCGATTCGGCTGTGTCATCTGTGTCGAGATCAACTTTCCTGCGCTATTCATGGAGTATGACCAACTTGGCGTAGATTGTTTGCTGTTATCAGCCTACCCAATTGATAAAATTTTTTACACAAAAGCCCGTATGCACGCCGCCATTCACAATTATTGGTTGAGTTTGTCTGTGCCTTCAGAATGCGCCCATATGATGATGTCTGGCTTGATTGCTCCTGACGGTGAAGCGCTAAACCATCTGAAAACCAATCAGGGGTTGGCTTTTAACGATATGGACAAGACAGCACCCGAATTGGATATTGCTCTTAACAAAGCCCGCCCGTGGCGAGCTATTGCCAGCAGTGGTCAGTTTTACGACCCATACGGTGTAGAAGATTCTCGAAGTGCTGATAAAACTGGTATCTAGATCGTGATACTCATAAACTCGAGAATCTTCTTGCCATCATTCCAGCTCGAGCGCGTCAGAAAATAAAGCTTTTATTCCCGTTTGAATCGGTTTAAATTCTTTAACGCTCAGTTTTCCCAGTCTGCCTTTGATTCGTGCCGTATCAAGCACCATCAACTGATACACCAGTGCGGTACTCTCGAGTGGTAAACCGCCGTGTCCAGCCGCGATGGTTGGAAACAGCACGCCCGTAAACGCGGTTTTGCTGATCGGAATGACTTGAATGACGTCGTATGGAATGTTTTGCACTCGACTTGGGACTCCAACCACCACCACGGGTCTGTTGCCTTCTTGCTCATGTCCGTGTGGGTCCCGAACTGGGAGTGTCGCCCAGAGGATTTCTCGGATTTGAAATTTAGCTTCTGGCATGTTTGCCTCTTAAGGGTTGTACCGCCAGACTGGTTTGCTGAAGCCAAGCGTTCAATTCTTCTGTGCGGACCGTGCTTTCGGCGGCGTGTAAAGCTTTTGCCGTATCCTCGAGATTTGCGCTTACACTGCTGAGTTCTGGTTCGGGTGTTTCAATCACCTCGAACAAGTCATTTGGTGTGACGGGTTGCCCAGTCAGGCGACGCAACGCGCCTATCAACTTTGCCAGGGTTTCCCTCGAGACATTTTTTGCGCCTTCACCTCGAATCAACGTGTAAAGATTTGGGGGTGATATGCCTGCCTCGAGCGCGAGTTTATGGGTTGATACCGAATTTTCTTCGAGGTAAGGTTTGAGTTTCCATTGAATTTGCGTCATGACACTATATTACATGGCACTATATTAAATAACAAACCATGACTTTAAATTTATCAAGAACTCGAGAATTCCCGTGCGACAAAAATTCCCAGCAGCACCGCCAAAAACCCGAGCACCAAATTCCCCAAAACGTAAATCAACCCCTCGAGATTCGCGCCTTTGGCAAACAACCCATGGGTCTCGAGTTCAAAAGTTGAAAACGTCGTGAATGCGCCGCAAAATCCCGTGCCGATGATTAAACGCAAGTCGTCGCTGACTCGGTTTTGAAGTGCCAGAGAGGTCATCCAACTTAAAAAAAACGACCCCAGAACATTAATCACCAGGGTCGCCAGCGGGAAGCTCGAGCTTGAACCAAACCAGTTTTTGAACGCCAACCCAAGTCCGTACCGTGCAAGCGTTCCAAAGCCTCCTGCAATCATCATGGCGAGCACTTTCATGCGCTCATGATGCCATACTCGGGCTTGACATGCGTGGGTTATGCTCGAGGATGTGAAATCTGGCTGGCTCGAGGTGTTGTGGCTGGCATTAAAACTTGGATTTACGGCTTTTGGTGGTCCTGCGGCGCACATTGCCATGCTACGCGAGGAGGTCGTCACGCGCCGAGGTTGGATTTCCAATGAGCGTTTTCTGGATTTGCTCGGAGCGGTCAACCTGATTCCGGGTCCTAACAGCACCGAACTGGTCATGCACGTTGGACTCGAGCGGGCGGGTTGGCGCGGCTGGTTGGCGGCGGGTTTTGGGTTTATTGTGCCCGCCGCCAGCATCACGCTTGGTTTTGCTTGGGCGTACTCGAGTTTTGGCATGAAACCAGAATTTGCAGGCATCTTGTACGGTGTGAAACCAGTGGTGATCGCGGTGGTCTTGCAAGCCATTGGGGGACTCTCGAGCGTTGCGTTAAAGAATTGGACATTGCGGGTTATCGCTTTGCTCACGTTGGCATTGGCATTGCTCGGCGTGAACGAGTTGCCGTTGTTGTTCGCGGGGGCACTGCTGATGGTCGGCTTGGAACGCTTCAAGCTGACTCGAGCCATTCCGCCTTTTGTTGCGCTTGGATTCGTCTCGAGCGTCCCTGTGACGCTTCCAGGGCTGTTCTGGTCGATGCTCAAAATCGGTTCGGTGCTTTACGGCAGCGGTTATGTTTTGCTGGCATTTTTGCGGGGAGAATTTGTGGACAGGTTACACTGGCTGACCTCGGCGCAGCTCGTGGACGCGATTGCGATTGGGCAGATCACGCCAGGACCTGTTTTCTCGAGCGCGACCTTTGTCGGATTTTTGATTGCTGGTGTTCCAGGTGCAATCCTTGCCACCATCGCCATTTTCGCCCCAGCATTTGTATTCACCGCCCTGACGCACAACCTCATCTCGGGCATCAGACAATCAAAACTTGCCGGTGCGTTTTTGGACGGTGTCAACGCCACTGCCCTTGCCCTCATGCTGGCGGTGACGCTCGAGCTTTCACGAACCGCCATCGTCGATGTTTGGACGGCAGCAATGACGCTGGTTTCAGGATTTTTGCTGGTGCGTTACAAGCTCAACTCGAGTTCCCTGATGCTGGCAGGTGTGGCGCTCGGATTGATCTTGAAGCACTAAATTTCAGATCGAGACTTGGTTCAATGCTTCCCAGATTGGTGATGGTTTGTGCCTTTAAGCATCAGGCTTTCTTTTTCAAACTCGGGTTTTTCGTCTTGGTTTGGTGGTTGTTGAGGGCGCTAAAATGCCGTTCAGGAACACCTTGCAAATCAATTCGGGCAGGTGTTTTGGCGCGGTGTACGGTTTTGGTACGATCACAAAATGTTGTTTGATGCTGGGTTCAAAAACCATTGTTGCCAGCAAGCCCGCAAGCTCGAGCGGGTCGCCGTAAACCTCGCCAGTTTTTTGGGCTGCCTCGAGCACGCTTGCCACGGCGTACAAAAACGGTTTGAGCGATAAATCTGCGGGCACGCTGGCGTCAAAAAGCACGCGAAAAAAGCCTTGGTGTTCGTTTTGAAAGTCTATGCTCTCCTCGGCAATGGTGCGTATTTGCTGCTCAAAGCTGGTCTGAGACTCGAGGGCGGTTTGAATGCGGTTTGCCAGTTCCTCGAGTTTCCATTCTCGCAGTGCGATGGCAAGATGTTGTTTGTCAGGAAAGTATTTGTACAACCCCACGCGGGTTAACAGGGCGCGTTCGGCAATTCTGTCCATCGAGGCATTGCTGTAACCGTCCAGACTGAAAATCTCGAGCGCCGCCTCGAGAATCTCTAAGGTGCGGCGTTCGCGGCGGCGTTCGCGCAGACTGAGAGGTGGGATCATGGGTTGTAGTTTACGATTTCGTCGCAACCTGTCCAGTCTGTTGAAACCAGTTCACGGCGTCGGTGGCGGTTTCATCAAAGTGCCTGAACGTCACGCCAAGTTCGCGCATGGCTTTGGCGCTGCTGGCAACGTCTTTGGGCAGCAAGGTTTTGACACCCTCGACGGTCATGCTGCTGGGTTGTTTGGTGATGCTCGAGACCCGTTCAGACATCCAGGCGATAGCCAGGAAAATGCTGGCTGGCAGGACGCGTTTGGGGGTTGGCACGCCGCTGACCCGTTCGATGGCGGCACCAATTTCTTGAAGGCTCATGTATTTCCCTGCCAAAATAAAACGGTCTAAATTCTTGCCCTTCTCGAGCGCCAGAATCATGCCGTTTGCCACGTCACGCACATCTGCGACGGTTGTGCCGCCGTCTGGGTAGGCTGGTATTTTGCGGTATAATAAATCGAGCACCACCTGTCCGGCAGCCGTCGGGGCGGCATCGCCTGGTCCGTGCATCCAGCCTGGAAAAACCGTGATGACCTCGAGTTTGGATTGCTTTAAAAACCCAGCAATGGCTTCGTCGCATTTCAGCTTGCTTCTAAAGTACAGATTCTCGAGTCGTCTGGCGTGTGGTGCCGTGTTCTCGTCGCCTGGTTGCTGGTCTGGTTTCATGCCAATCACGCCGCTCGAGCTGGTGTGAACGGCACGTTTGACGCCGTGCTTTTCGGCGGCGGCAAGCAGTTGAATGGTTGCGGTGACATTGAGTTTCTCGAGGGTTGCCCAGTGGTTGCCGGGTGCGTAGTATTCGCGGAAGTAGGCGGCGGTGTGAAACAGCACGTCGCAGCCCGCCAGCGCGGGTGCGAATGCGACAATGTTGTCAAGATCGCCCTCGACAATCTCGAGTTTGAGATGCCTGAGGACTTTTTTGGCTTTTTGTGTGTTGCGGGCCAATGCTTTGACTTCATATCCACGCTCGAGAAGTGCCTGCACCAGGTTGCTGCCGAGAAATCCTGTGCTGCCGGTCACGAATGCTTTCATGGTGGCTCCTTTTTCTTTGACAAAGTGTATTAAATGTTTACAGAATGTAAACAAATCTAAATCACAATCCCGAGCAACTTGACATAGAGGCACAGCGCATATATGCTGATTGTAGTTAAGTAGATTTCTTGCCAAAAACAGGCAGAATAGGAAAGATCATGAACCTGACAACCACCAGCCAACAACACCTGACCGACCTCGAGAGCTGGCTTCACAACCTCGAGACTCTAAAACTCGAGACACTCGACCCGCAACAGACTGCCGTTCTCAGCGTGGATGTGATCGAAGGATTCTGTCGGGTTGGTGTTTTGGCAAGTCCACGTGTCGAAGCAATTATACCCAGCGTCGTAAAATTGATTCAAGCTGCCGAAGCTCGAGGCATCAGCGACATTGCCTTCATTCAAGATGCCCACCCAGAAGACGCCGAAGAATTTGGCGCATACCCGCCGCACTGTATCAAAGGCACACCCGAGGCTGATGCCGCCAGCGAACTCGAGGCGCTGCCAAACTGGAAGAATTACGCACATTTTGAAAAAAACAGCATCTCGAGTTTGGAAAGCACCAAACTTGTGGCATGGCTCGAGGAGCGCCCGCAAATTAAGAACATTATTTGTGTTGGCGACGTGACAGACTTGTGTTTGTACAGCCTCGCCATCGGTGTCAAATTGCGCTCTTTGGCGCAAGGACTCGGGCAGAGAATCATTGTTCCAGAAAATTGCGTGCAAACCTGGGATTCGCCAGATCATCCAGGAGACTTGTACCATGCCATGTTCTTGTTTCAGCTCAAACGCAACGGTGTGGAAATTGTCTCGAACATTGCCTAAAAAATAGCGCCCGCATTGGAATGCAAAAACCCGAAAGGCACACCATGAACAGCAATCCACTTTTCACCGATCTTTATCAACTCACCATGCTTGCAGGGTACTTCAAACACAACTTGCTCGAGAAACAGGCAACCTTTGATTTGTACTTTCGGCGAGCACCTTTTGGTGGCAGTTACGCGGTCTTTGCCGGTTTAGAGAATGCACTCGATTACCTCGAGAGTTTAAGTTTCACAGATTCACATCTCGAGTATTTGCAAAGCTTGAAGATGTTTGACGCCGCGTTTCTCGAATACTTGCGAGGCTGGAAATTCAACGCCAAAGTCACGGCGATTCCCGAGGGACGGGTGGTCTTTCCAAATGAACCACTTTTGACCGTGACGGGCGCGTTGGGCGAGGCACAACTGGTCGAGACGGCACTCTTAAACATCCTCAATTTTCAAACCCTGGTCGCCACCAAAGCCGCGCGATGCGTTCACGCCGCAAACTCGAGCCACAGCACTTCGGGCTACACGGGCGGCAGCCTGATCGAGTTCGGAGCACGTCGGGCGCAAGGTCCTAATGGGGCACTATCCGCAGCTCGAGCGGCATTTATTGGCGGGGCGGTCGGCACCAGCAACGTCGAGGCAGGACAGGTTTTTGGAATGCAAGTCACGGGCACGCACGCGCACTCGTGGGTCGAGGCTTTCGATAGCGAGCTTGAGGCTTACAGGGCGTATGCCAACACTTTTCCAGACAGCGCAACACTGCTGCTTGATACCTTCGACACGCTCGAGAGTGGTTTGCCGAACGCCATTTTGGTCGCCAAAGAACTCGAGGCGGCAGGGCATCAATTGCGCGGCGTGCGGCTCGACTCGGGCGATTTGGCTTACCTTTCCAGACGAATTCGCAGCGCTCTGGACGCCGCAAACCTTGGCTACGTGAAAATTGTTGCCAGCAACGACCTCGACGAGCACGTGATCGAAGCCGTGATCCGGGAAGGTGGACGCATCGACGTCTACGGGGTCGGCACACAACTGGCAACCGGCGGCGGCGAGGGCGGCGGCGCATTGGGTGGCGTGTACAAGCTGGTGCAACTCGAGGATGCGCCCAAAATGAAACTCACCGCAGACCGCGTGAAATCCAACATTCCAGGCATCAAACGCGTCTGGCGAGCCAACACGCCAAGTGGCGAATTTGCGATGGACGTGATCGCCATTGAAACCGAAAGGCTCGAGACTGGCGACCGTGTGACCGACCCAACCAACCCGTTGCGCAGTGCCAAAATACCCAATGCAATGCTCGAGGATATTCGCAGTGTCGTGATGCAAGACGGAATTCGACTTTCAAGCCCTGTCTCGCTCGATACACTGCAAGCCCGCGCTCGGGAGGATTTGGCAAAATTGCCCGAAGGTTCGGCACGTCTTCTCAACCCGCACGTTTACCGTGTCAGTATTACCGACGGTTTGCTCGAGTTGCGGTCAGGTTTGATCGCCAAACTCGAGGCTGGGATTGGTTAAATTCTTCAAAAACCTCGAGCCGAAGATTTCTCGGCTCGAGGTTTTACATTGGGGGAGCGATATTTTGTGAAACATTTAGTACAAAATGTGGACAATCATGAAGCATTTGACAGGCGATTTAAGTGTTCGTCTAAAAAATCTTTTATTTCATTATAAAAATCAAGACTAAAATCCTCAATTTTTTCACTATCTTTTACATTAATCCACCAAGGTGGATTAACTGTGGTTAAATGTTCAAATATAAAACAAGTATCGCACCACACCCAACTGCTAGCTTTAAGCGTAAAAGCTCCAAAAGTATGAAAGAAAACGTGAATTGAAATTGAATTGCATTCGGGACAGCATAAAGGAACTTGCTTTTCTTGTTCCCAAACATCACCCAATAACATTAAAATTTTTTGAGATGTGTCACGACTTGGTGATTTCCATTTTGCGTTTATGAATGATGGCATTTGATGCCCCAGTTTCTGATTGTCATTTGAATTTTTGCACGGTCTGTGAGTAACCAGATTTCCTATAACAGCGCTTCGGGTCGTTTACGTGTCCAGTACCGTATCAAACCATCTGCCGCCATCAGATACGGCGTGGCAAGTTGATAGCGGGTGTTCATGGTGCTGTCGCTGGCAGTCGAGATTTCCTGTCCCGAAAGAATTTCGATGCGTTTGGCGATCTCTTCGCGCCCACCGCCACCGCGCATCACCTCGAGCGAAAGTTGCTCGAGATCGTTGATGTTTTTCTCGAGGTTCTTCCAATGGGCTTCCAGGTCGCCAAATTCACCGTAGTGCGACACCAGAATCCGTTTTGCATTCAATTCCCGCAGCGTGTTGATGCTTTCTCGCCACGCCTCAAGGTCAATGTCGGGGGCGGGTGTTGGCGCGACCACATGACTCGAGCCTTGCAAGCGAACGCCGCCAACGTCGCCGGAAAAAATGGCATCATCAATAAAGTACGCCAGATGATGAATCGCATGTCCTGGGGTGTAAAACGCTCGAAACTCGAGTCCAGAAATATTCAGCGTCTCACCGCCCTCGAGAACGGTCAGTTGGTTTTCTGGGACGGCTTCAAACTGTCCCCACAGCACGTCCATCATCGAGCCGTAAATTCTTGTCGCCGATTCGATCAGACGTTCGGGGCGCAACAAATGACCAGCGCCGTTTTTGTGAACGTAAACCTGCAAGCCCAATTCTCGAGCCAGTCTTCCTGCCGCGCCCGCGTGATCGAGGTGAATATGCGTCAGCAACAAATGCTTCACGTCTGACGGTTCAAAACCCAGTTTTTTGATGCCCGCATAAAGTTTCTCGAGGGTCGCGCCAGGTCCGCAATCCACCAACACATGCCCAGTCTCAGACGGAATAAAATACGCGCCGACCACGCCAGGCGTCCCCATCAACTCGAGGTCAACGGCGTGAACCTTCATGCTTTTTCACCGATCTGTGCCTTTAGAATTCCGATGCCAGCAACTTCAACCTCGACCAGATCGCCCACGTGCAATTCGCCGACACCTTCGGGCGTGCCGGTAATCACCACGTCCCCAGGCTCGAGTGTCATGAACTGCGAGACGTAATGAATCACAAACGCAACATCAAAAATCATTTTGTCGGTCGTGCCTTCTTGTCTGGTTACGCCGTTCACTCGGGTTTGCACCCGCGTTTTTTGCGGCTTGAGGTTGGTTTCCAAGTGTGGTCCAAACGGCAAGAATTTGTCCGCTCCCTTGGCTCTGAACCATTGCAAATCGGTTTTTTGCTTGTCTCGTGCAGTCAAATCGAGCGCACACGTCCAGCCGAGCACGTGAGAGAGCGCATCTTCATAACTGACTTTTGATGCTCGAGATTTCATGACAAGCCCAAGCTCACCTTCAAAGTGAAATGATTCTGTCCAAGACGGATAAGGCACTGTGTCGCCCGAGAAGGTCAAGGCATTGGCAGCTTTAAAAAACAAGCCTGGTTCGGACAGCAATTTGTTGCCCAATTCTTCAATGTGCGCCACATAATTTCTGCCCACACAGACAATCTTGCTCGGGTTGGCTGGCGCAAGAAGTTTGACGCCCGAGAAACTGAGTTTCGCGCCGTGAGGCTCGAGGTTTGGGAAGGTCACGGGTTGAATGCTTTCATCCTCGAGGATGCCCCAGTTGATTGAATCTTCAATTTGATAACGAACGATTTTCATTGTCCCAAAAGCTTAACACCTGACGTAAAATCAGGTCATGGCACTCTCGCACATCATCGGTTTTGATGACTTCCCGTTTTCGCGCCTCGCGGCGACATCAGCACCGTCGGCACGGTGTTTTGTGGTACTCGGCTCGAGGGTGTGCTGCGCGGTAAAATTCGCCGTGACGGGGCGAACAGCGCCAAGGAAATCGCACGGCTCGTCTCGGGTTCTAAATATGCGCCGCAAGTTCAACTGGTCATGCTGCAAGGCTTTGCGATGGCAGGTTTTAATGTGGTTGACGCACACTGGCTTTTCAAGACCCTCGAGATTCCTGTTTTGATTGTCGCACGGCGTTTTCCTGTCATGGATGGCATCCGCGAGGCGCTGTTGACCAAAGTGCGCGGCGGAAAACGCAAATGGTCACCCATCAAAAGCCTTGGCGAGATGGATGCTTGCGAGAAAGTTTTTATCCAACGCGTCGGACTTGGTTTTGAAGAGGCACGAGCGGTTTTAAGAAGCACAACCATTTACGGTCATATCCCAGAACCCTTGCGTCACGCGCACCTGATCGCGGGCGGGATTGCAACGGGGCAATCTCGAGGGCGAACTTGAAGATAAAATCTCAAATTTTGCTGTTCCTCACGTCAATGTGCAAATTAAGTTGACAACATAAAAATCTGTGCTACCTTAATAGCAAGCACCTCGAGTGCCCGCCGAAAATAAAGTCAACCCGAAGAAATCTCGCACTGAATCAAGGAGTAACAATTATGTCTCGAGGAATTAACAGCGTTTTATTGATTGGCACACTGGCACGCAATCCCGAATTGAAGTACACGCCAAAAGGGATCGCGGTGTTGGAATTCACTGTTGCCGGTGACAGCCGAAGCGTCGGCTCTGATGGGCTGGAACGCAACGTGCCGTTCTATCAGCGCAGCAGTATTTACGGCAAGAGCGCCGAAAGCTTAGCCGAAACCCTGAAAGCCGGTGACGCCGTGCTCTTGGAGGGAACGCTCGAGTATCAAGCTTGGGAAACTGAGGACGGCGCAAAACGCTCCAAAGTTGGCGTTCGGACCAGCCGCCTCGAGTCCCTGCAAAGCGGTTGGCGCAACGCCGCCCTCGTCACCGATGCGATTGGTGGGTTACGCCTTCCCGATGCGGTCAATGAGGTCACGATTCTGGGCAATCTGACCAAAGATGCGGCGGCTCGAGTGACCCCAAACGGCAACAATGTCACCAACCTCAGCGTGGCGGTCAATGAAAGTTGGCGCGACGAGAACAACGTCTGGCAGAACAAGACGCACTTTGTCGATGTCACGGTCTGGGGCGACATGGCGCAACTCTGCGCCAACCTGACCAAAGGCGAGAGTGTGCTGGTGGCAGGACGTTTGACCAACGATTCCTGGACGGACTTGCACGGACAAAAACGCAGCGCCACCAAAATCGAGGCGCAACGCATCGAAATGCTGATGCGAGCACCAAAACCAGCCGAAGCGCAGCAAGTTGCACCTGCCCCGCAACAACGCGCCATGGGAAAGAACGCACCAAAAGCCAGCCGTGGTCGGCAAGCGCCAGCTAGCAGCACCATGACCGAAGACATGCCGTTCTAGAGCCAGTAACAGTCCCTCGAGTTTGAAATTCTCGAGGGACTAAATTTAAATTTCGCACATCACGGGGTAAAACCATGAGACACGCTTTTTCGCACCTGACGAGCCATGACATTGACTTTCAAATTCTTGAGCAATGTTGTGATGCGGTGAACTCGGGACGACACGAGACTGAAGCGCAACTAAAAACTTCGCAGGCTCGAGATTCAAAAACCAGTTCGACTCGGGTTCGGATTGGTCAACCAAAACGTCGGGGCTACGTCAGCCACTGTTGGAAATGCCAAACAACAATTTCCTCAAACTCGTGTCTGCGTTGCTCGAGGTGTCAATTGTTTCGATGTCCGAATTGTCGGCGTTGTTTGTGCCAAAAGTTGAAGATCGTGACTGTCTCGAGCGTCGTTGAAAAGCAACTTTAAAACGCGAGAACTTACAGCACCTTGCACAATGTTTGACGCGAAGCGTCGAACATTGGCGACCAGGGGGAGTGGCAACAGACAGCGGTTTTCATAGGAGTGAAAGCGCGGAGCGCGTCAACGGATATGAAAACCGCTGTAAAAACTGGAAGAGAAATCTTCCAGTTTTTGATTATTGCCCTAACCGAATCCAGCGCTTGATCCAACCCAGTTTTCGGCTGTGATACGCAATTTTCAACCATTGACCGCTGTCGGTGTCACGTAGCTCGAGAATCGAGATCAAATCATTTTTGATGATGTAATTTTGGGTGATTGCACTTTCTTTGGGTGCGTTGTGCAAAAAGACTTTGGCTTGCGGAATACGACGCACTGGGGTTTGCATCGTTTCGTACTGGTAACACCTCGATTTGAGGATTCGTTTGTTTTGTTTGTAGGTCATGACCTTCCAGAGCAGGTTGTCAAGGTTTTTATTTTCAGGAAAACCTTCGAGAAACGCCATTTCGCCGCTTTGGTAGAGGTAAGGTTTGGCGCGGTAAAACCTGAAGTTTGCGCCGTACCACCTTGGACCGCTTTTGCAACTGGTAAAAATGGTTTTTGTTTTTGCCTCGAGTTGAGGATTGCACCATTCCTCACCGTTGGGGATGGGCATGATTTTGAACGTCTGGCTTGGGCGGTCAAAAGTGTAAATGTCATAAAAATAATTCACACCGCCGTAACCAGTGCCAGTTGGAATGCCAATGTCGCCAAAGCCGTCAAAGTTGAAGTCGTCCAGCAAAAGACTGCCGCGAAATTCTGTGTTGATCATTGACGAATCCACCGCAAAGGACTGCGTTTTGTTGCCGAGCCTTACCTCGAGTTTGGGGTTTTTGCCATCAAATTTAAGCCTTAAAACTTGGCGAGTTTTGCTCGAGAGTGGCACGGTGATGGTGAAGGCTTTCAATAGCGGGTAATGTTTGGGTTCACGTTGCGCGACGGCGTTAAAAACCAAACACGCGGCGAGTAGAATCAAGATTCGGGTTTTCATGTTTTTCTTTTTGCCTCTAAAACCAAATTGCTCGAGTCTTCGGGTTTTCCAGACTCAGCAGGCTTTTGATTGTCAATCACGCTGTTCTCGAGCGCCAAAGGTTGCTTTGCCATCAACTTTAATCCCGAAATCAATGCAGCCAGACTTCGCGCCCAGGGCACGCGCAAAATCACAGGCTCGAGTTTCCAGTGTCTCAAGAGCAGTAAATCGCCAGCCCCAATTTCGCTGATCTCGAGGTGACTCCAAGTTTTGGCTTCAAAATGCGAGTTTGGCGTGTGTTTTTCACCCCGAGATTTGGGTGCGATGCCGGTCGGTTTTTCGACGCTCGAGACACCAAGTAACAGTCTCACGCTGCTGTTTGTGATGAGGATGGCGGCTGCCCCAGCCTGTTTGAAGTCACCTCTGGACTGCAACTGATAAAAGTATGTTCCCAATCCGTGCGCCAACCAAACCTCACCATCTTTGAGCGACCAAGGATGCTGATACGGTGTTGGCGGTTTGGAGACAAAACCGATTCTCGAGATGTGCGCGTCGTTTTCTGGAAATGTTGCGCCCGTCAAAAAGTGAAAGGTGATTTGTTGTGCCAGAAGTTCATCTCGGTTGCGAGCCACAGGGTTGACGCTGTTGTTTAACGCTCGAGTCACGCTGTATTGTATCGGGTTTTTGAAGTTGCACATTAGACCGATTTGTGTCCAAAAACCATTCCAACCCGAGCCTTCAACCCGTCACCGACATTTTGCATGGGGTTCGAGATCACCGGTAGCCACCGTTGGCTTGGGGGTTGCCAGAAAAATCCTCTGACGGTGCTCTGATTTTGTTGCGGGTGGATGAAACGGTGGGTCATGAACAGGACAACCCAATTTCCAAAATCGCTACCGAGAATGTGAGTCGTTTCAGTTTTTACTGGAGATAATTTGTATCTGAGACGAAATACTTTATAAGATCAAAAATGCTTCAAATTGATGAAGTTTTGAACTCCAGTCTCTCATCTTTAGATTGTAGAAAAAGTTAGTATCTTGAGCGAAGTACAAAAATTCGGTTTTTGGAGGTACAAATGTCGCTCAAGGGATCGTTTGTGTTTGCCGCCATTCTCGCCACGACACTCGTCGGGTGCGGGCAACCCATTGCCACGCCAGAAGAAAGCACAGTTGCACCGCTCTACGGCACTGATTCACCAACCGCCATTCCAAACCGTTACATTGTGGTTCTCAAGAAAGGCATTGAAAATCAAAACCTGGTCGAACGAATGGCGGCAAGTAACCTTTCAGACCGCGCTCGAGCCATCGGTTTTACGCGCACCAGCCTCGAGATTGACCATGTTTACATCAGTTCTTTGACAGGTTTTTCTGCTCGGGTTCAAGACGCATCTTTAGCCAGTTTGCGCAGCGATGCAAGGGTTGAATACATCGAAGCCGACCAAACCATGAGCGCCGACACGACCCAGACGGGTGCAACCTGGGGTTTGGATCGCATCGACCAACGCGCCCTGCCGATCGACGGCAATTACACGTACACGTCAGACGGAAGCGGCGTGAACGCCTACGTGATCGACACGGGCATTCGCATCTCCCACACGCAATTTGGTGGTCGTGCCGTCTCGGGTTTTGATGCCGTCGGTGATGGCAACGGCACGAACGACTGCAACGGTCACGGCACTCATGTTTCAGGCACGATTGGCGGCGCAACCTACGGCGTTGCCAAAAACGTCAAACTGTACGCCGTTCGCGTGCTCGATTGCGCTGGCTCAGGCACGAACTCGGGCGTGATCGCTGGCGTTGACTGGGTGACAAACAACCATGTCAGCCCAGCCGTCGCCAACATGAGCCTCGGCGGCGGAGCATCGAGTGCGCTTGACAATGCAGTGCAAAACTCGATTGCCTCTGGCGTGTTTTACGGTATCGCCGCCGGCAACAGCAACGTTGACGCTTGCAGCACCTCACCCGCTCGGGTGGCAACTGCCACCACAGTCGGTTCGACCACCAGCAGCGACGCACGCTCGAGCTTCTCGAATTACGGCACCTGCGTCGATGTCTTTGCGCCAGGCTCGAGCATCACATCCTCTTGGAACACCAATGACACTGCCACCAACACGATTTCTGGCACGAGCATGGCGACCCCGCACGTGGTCGGTGTGGCAGCCCTGTACTTGCAGGGCAACCCAAGCGCCAGCGCCGCCGCCGTTGGAAGCGCCATCACCAGCACCGCCACCACCAACGCCATCTCGAGCGTCGGCGCTGGATCGCCAAACCGTCTGTTGTACTCGCCACTCACGGGCGGCGGCAACCCACCACCGCCAACGGGCACAACCTACACTGGAATGCTCTCGGGTACGGGCGTGAACTCGTACCAGCCAAGCTCGAGCGGCTTCACGATCTCTGCCGCGACCAATTTGAAGGGGCAACTTTCGGGTCCTGGTGGTGTTGACTTTGACTTGTACCTGCAAAAACGCAGCACATCAGGCTCTTGGAGCAGCGTCTCGAGTTCACTCGGTTCAACCGCCAGTGAAAGCATCACCTACTCTGCCGCCGCAGGCACGTACCGTTGGCGCGTTTACGCATACAGCGGTTCGGGCAGTTACACGCTCATTGCGACTCCATAATTTTATAAATCATCTCGAGCGGACAGTTTAAAACTGTCCGCTTTTGTCTTGCCCTTTGGAATCCAACCCTGGCAAGATATACTCGAGCTTGTATGCTTGCCGGACTCACAACTGTCGATAAATTTTATGGCTCACAACTCGTGCTCGAGAATGTGAACTTCGCGGTCAATCCAGGCGACAGGATCGCGCTGGTCGGACGCAACGGTGCGGGCAAAAGCACGATCATCAAACTGCTGGCAGGACTCGAGGAACCCAACGGTGGCAAGGTCGTGCTCGCGCCAGGGTTGTCCATCCGAATGCTCGCCCAAGACCCAGTGTTTATTGAAACCAGCACGATTCGCAGCATTGTCGAGGGTGCATTCATCGAGCTGGACGCCATCGAATCTGAGATGAAAGCCCTCGAGCCGCACCTCGAAGACATGAGGGTGCTCGAGAAATACCATGAACTCGAGGAGCATTACCAGTTGCGTGGCGGTTACGCCAAAAACTCGAGGCGCGACATTGTGCTCTCGAGCCTTGGGTTCACTGGACGCGAGGATGAATTCACCAACCGTTTGAGCGGCGGAGAGCGCACGCGTTTGGGCTTGGCGCAAATATTGGTCGCCCAACCCGAGCTTCTACTGCTCGATGAGCCAACCAATCACCTCGACATTGTGATGCTCGAGTGGCTGGAAGGATTCTTGAAAAATTATCCTGGCGCGGTTTTGATTGTCTCGCACGACCGCGCTTTCTTGGACAACGTCGCCACAGAAACCACTTTGGTCACGCGGGCAATGGTGCGCCGTTATCCTGGCAATTACTCGACCTACAAAATTGCCCGCGACGCCGAACTCGAGATTCTGGCAAACACCCATGAGAACGAGAAAAAGGAACTCGGGCGTTTGGAAGCCATGACCGCCCAAATGAAAATTTGGGGCGGACGCAACGAAAAAAATGCGATTCGCGCCCGCAGTATGCAAAAACGCGTTGAGCGTTACGAAACCGACATGGTGGATGCGCCGCCGCCAGGCGAGAAAACGGCTCGAGTCGCGTTTCCGTGCGGCGAATCGAGCGAGATTGTGTTGCAGGCAAGTTATATTTCAAAATCCTTCGGCGGACGCCAACTGTTTAAAGACCTCGATTTTACGGTCAGACGCGGCGAACGTATTGCCGTGCTCGGAAGGAACGGCGCGGGCAAATCCACGCTCGTCAAAACCATGCTCGGCATGATGGCATCCGACAACGCTCGCGGATCACAGCGTTTAGGCTCGAGGGTCAAAGTCGGCTATTACGACCAGCAATTGCGCGGCGTTGACCCGAACAACACGTTGTTCAAAGAGGTCAAAGAATACTTTGAATCCGACCAGCAGGTGCACGACATTCTGGGTGCGTACACTTTTCCTTACGACGCGCAGTACAAACTCGTCTCGAACTTGAGCGGCGGCGAACGCGCAAGGCTCGCGCTTTTAAAACTTTCCCTAGAGAAGGACAACCTGTTGGTGCTCGACGAACCGACCAATCACCTCGACATGGAAATGCTCGAGAGTTTGGAAAAAGCGCTGCTCAAGTTTGAAGGTACACTGATCATGGTTTCGCACGACAGGCGCTTTATTGAAAACCTGGCAAATCAAATCTGGTTGCTCGAGGAGGGCGAATTTTACAGCTACCCTGGAGGAGCGCAGTATTTCAAGGAAAAACACAAACCCAAAGTGATTGAAGCAAACGAAGAAAAAGTGCTTGCACCCGTCAAACCATCACCCAAACGTGTGAACGCCTGGAAATTAAACGCAGAAATCAAAGAACTCGAGAAACGAATTTTTCAACTCGAGACTGAACAAAGCAATATCACCGCAGAACTTGGCAGTCCAACCGCGCAAACAGATTTTGCCGTGCTGGGCAGACGCGCCGATGAAATCGACGCGGAGCTTCTCGAGATCATGGCGAAATGGGAAGGCAACTCGAGTTTGTTGGAAGCGGCGAACAGCAAATAGTTTGTAGGGGTGCTGTCTCAAAATTCAAAAATTGTGGTGTTGTAGCAATGTGACTTGGTTATGGAAACCCTTGACCAAGGTACGTGTAACGCGTAGAATACGTATTGCCAAATGGAATTCATTGAGTCAAGTGTTTTCGTAAAGTTGATTGACACTTTTCTGAACGATGAACAACGTCGAGCATTGCAAAATTACCTGATGATTAACCCAAACGGTGGTGCAGTGATTCGCAGCGGAGGTGGCGCAAGAAAACTTCGCTGGAAATTGCCCAATCACGGCAAAAGCGGAGGATTGCGTGTGATCTATGTCCATTCACCAGTCAAGAATCAGATCGCAATGATGCTTGTTTACCCAAAATCAGAAAAGTCTGATCTGACCAAAACCGAAATAAAATTAATCGCGTTGGAGGCAAAATCATGGCGGTAAAACGAGATTATACAGCGTTACTCAAAGAGAGTTTGAACGAATTGAAAGCCATTCGTGAAGGATCAATCAAACCTGCTCGAGTAACCATCATGAGCAGCATAGAGCCAGCAGAAGTCAGACGAGGGTTGAATGTTTCGCGTCCTCAATTTGCTGCCTTGATTGGCGTTTCAGAAAGAACAATTGAAGGCTGGGAGCAAGGTCGAACCAAGCCAACTGGTGCAGCCAGAGCATTACTTCGCATTGCTGCAAATAATCCAAAAGCAGTGTTAAAAGCATTAAGTTAGAGCTGCTGGTCAAAACGATGCTCGAGCGGTAGCGTTCTCCATCATTTAGAGCTTTAGCCAGATTCAAAATCTTTGGAAAATCCAGTTTGTAACACTTGACCTTCTCGAGATCATGGCGAAATGGGAAGGGAACTCGAGTTTGTTGAAAGCGGCGAACATCAAGTAGCGAATTGCTCGGTTGGGTTGGTTTTTGTAAGTTCGCTGCTGGCTGCGACCTGCCTCTATTGATCAAAACGATTTTCAATTGGCAGTTTGTTGCCGTCATTCAAAACCCGAGCCAGATTCAACATCTTCGGAAAATCCATCCCGTAATACCAGCCTTCCTCGAGATTCCCAGGCTCGAGTTGTCGGTAAAACGTGGCGTTCGGACCGAACTGGCACGCGCCCAAACAACCTGCCTCGGTCAGGCGCACATGACCGCCAGAATAGTACGCCAATCGTTCTCGCTCGAGAGCGTTCCATAAGGTTTGAAACAGAATTCTCGAGCCTTTGCTGGCACATTTTTCGGAGGTGCAGACCAGCAAGTGGGCGCGGGTTTTGAAGAAACTGGGTTTCATGGGTTTTCCTTTTCAAGCACGGAACGCAAGGCTCGGGTTTTGCCGTAGGTTTCCTCGAGTTCGGCTGTCGGGATTGAATCTGCCACGATTGCGCCGCCAGCCTGAATTTGAATGCGGTTGTTGGCAATGATCGCGCTGCGAATCACGACCGACAAATCAAAATCGCCGTTCAAATCAAAATAGCCGATCACGCCCGAATAAATGCCGCGCCTGACAGGCTCGAGTTCTTCAATAATTTGCATGGCACGAACTTTTGGCGCTCCGGTCATCGAACCTGGCGGGAAGGTGGCTTTCAGCACATCAATACTTGAGAGGTCTGGTTTGAGTTCGGCGGTGATCGTGCTGACCATCTGCCAGACTGCCCCGTGAGGCTCGAGGTTGAACAAATCACTGACTTGCACGGTACCAAATTTGGCAACCCGTCCCAGGTCGTTGCGCATCAAATCGACAATCATCAGGTTCTCGCTTCGGTCTTTTTCGCTATGCTCGAGTTCAAGCCTTTGCGCTTGATCTGTTTCAGGTGTTTGCCCTCGAACACGCGTGCCTTTGATCGGTCGCGCCTCGAGTTTACGCCCTGTTTTTTTCAGAAATCGTTCTGGCGAAGCGCTGACCACACTGACTTCATCGCCCGACAAAAAAGCGGCGAACGGCGCAGGATTCTCGAGCATCAACGCTTGGTAAAGCCCGAACGGATCGCCACAAAAATCTGCCTCGAGTCTGTGCGTTAAATTGACTTGAAATACATCGCCCGCTCGAATGTATGCCAGGCAGCGTTCAACATCCTCGAGATAGATTTCTGATTTTGTGATTGCCTCGAGTTTTCCAGTTTTGAACGGGTTTTTTGAAATTTTTCCGTTTTGAGCAAGCTCGAGAATTTCAGTCCAAATACATTCTCGACATGCTTTATCCTCGAGTTTGGTGGCGCTCGAGTACCAGGTGTTTGATCCGTGATCAAATGCCAGAACAAAATCCATCAATTGCAATCTCAGATCAGGTTGGGTGTCTTGCGAAGGGCGACTTCGAGGGTCGCCCTTCCGGAAATCTTTGTGTTGTGGTGAAACATTCTCGAGACACCGCACCAAGTCGTACCCCAAAAAGCCAATCCAACCGCCAGCAAATCCCATGCCGTCGGGACGTGATTCAGGCTCGAGGTTGAAACGATTCAAAATATTTTCGAGCGCATCAAACGGATTGTTCCAAGTCTCGAGAACCGCTTCTTTCTCGAGCAGTTCAGTTTGGTTTTCTCTGGTTTCCAATGTCAAAAATGGATCGCAGGCGATGTACGACCAAGCACTCAAACCTGGCATCAAACTGGCACTCTCGAGCAAACTTGCGCTGGCACGATGACGCAAGCGAGCAAAGATTTCGCACGGAGTTTCTGAAAGCTCGAGTTTGGAAATCTTGTTGGTCACGTTAAACTGCTTTCATGCTCGAGCGCGATTACTTTCCGCTAACATCCAAAAACCTGTTGAAATTGTTGTTGGCTCAAGACGGTTCGACCACCACATTGTGCGAGGCAATCGCGGGTTCTCGCGTCAATTTAAAGCTTCACTCGCAAGCCCGCGTTGAAACTGTATCAGAACAGGTGAGGCGCGAATTGGGTGGAACATCGTGGTTGAAGCGCGTGACGAGCTTGCATTCAGATTCTCGGGTGTTCATGGATAATTTGACGTTCACCAGGTTAGACCGCGTGCCAACTTGGTTTCTGGCTGACCTCGAGCATGGACTTGCTCCTGTCGGTCACTTGCTCGAGAAACTTCTCACACGCCGTGAACGAGTTGACAGCACGCCCGAACTCGAGCGGGGCTTGTTTGAAATCGTGGGTTTTCCAGATTCCATCTCGAGCCGTGCCTACACGATCAACACCGAAGTCGGTGCTTTGATGCTGGTGTTTGAAACCTACCGCGCAGGTTTTGCTCGGGCGTTTGAGGCTGTTCGCTAATGGCTCAGTTCTGGGTGAATGGCTTTTGCCAAAGCCTTCAACGCAACAGCCAAGCGCGGTCCTGGACGAGAGATAGCGTCATTAATTTCGCCTGAAAAGTTGATTACGCGTTTGTTCTGCACGGCTTTGATCTTGTCCCAAGCCGGACGCGTCAACAGGTCTGCCAAATCTGCGCCCAGAATGACTTCAGGGTTGCTTTGAATCACCAGTTCGGGACTGATTTGCGGAAACGCCCCAAGTTTGGCAGGAATAATGTTTTTGCCGCCCGCCTTGTCAATCAATGCGCCAATAAAACCCGTGCTGCCAGCCGCGTATGGTGTTGGGTCAACTTCAAAGTACACGCTCACTCGGGGCAGTTTGGCGACACTGGCTTGAATCGCGTTCAATTCTGTGCGCATGTTGGTGATGAGCTTCAGGGCATTCTTTTCATGGTTGGTGATTTTCCCAATCACATTGATCTTCTCGAACACATCGTTGTAAGTTTGCGCCACACCCGCATACACCGTGATGCCCAGCTTCTCGAGGTTCTGCACCAGTTTAGAACCCGAACTTTCGTCGGTCAGCACCAAGTCTGGTTTAAGTGCCGCAATTGCTTCAAGGTTTGGCACAAAACCGTTGCCCATTTTGGGCAGTTTGTCCGTCTCGGGTTTTGGATAATTGCTGTACTCGTCCACGCCAATCACGTTGTTGCCCGCGTTGAGGGCAAACAAGGTTTCGGTGTGGCTGGGCATCATCGAAACAATGCGTTTTGGTTGCGCCAGTAGCCTCACGCTGCGTCCAAGATCGTCTTTGAGCGTCAGTGGATACGCGGTTGCGGTTACGAGGCTCGAGAATCCAATAACCATGAAGCTTGCCAGAATTGTTTTTTTCATGCGTTCCTTTTTGACACCCTCGGATGTCCGATTGATTTTTGAAAATGAACGAACTGTTTTTATTTCCTCATGTCAATCAAGATTTCGGCGTTTAACCTCGAGCCATGAAAACCAAATTCTTGATGGCTGTCGTGTTGTTGACCAGTGTTGTCGCCCAAGCGCAAAAAGGTTTTGCGCCCACGGCAAGTCTCAACAAACCTTTTATTTTGGCTTTGGGTTCGCAAATATCCTTGAAACCCAGCGGCGCGAAACTGCTGTTTTTGCAGGTCACAAATGACTCGAGGTGCCCGATCAACGCCAAGTGCATCACGGCGGGCGATGTCCAATTGCAGTTTTTGTACTGGTCGCCCAAAGCCACCAAGTCCAAAAGCATTGCATTGAAAATGACGGCTCCCAAAATTCAACTTGATGGTTTGATCTTGAAAATGACCGACCTTCAACCAGGTCGGGTTGCGGGTAAAACGTTGGACATCAGCAAGTACAAAGCCACACTGACGTTCATCAAATAATTTCATAAACGCGGGATCACCACCACACGACCATCGCTCGAGCGCAGCGTCTCGAGTTTGGTCTGGTAAACATCCTCGAGAATGTCGGGTTTTAAAACCTGTTCGGGTGTGCCCTCGACCATGACAACACCGTTCGAGATCAGCACGCAACGGCTGGCGAGGGCGGCAAGGTTGAGGTCATGAACGACCATGATGACGGTTTGCAAAATGCTGCCGACGGCATTTCGCAGCAAAACCATCAGTTCGGCTTGATGTGACAGATCAAGGTGGTTGGTCGGCTCATCGAGCAGCAACACTTTTGGGTCTTGCGCCAGCGCCCTCGCCAGCGCCACCCGTTGCCGTTCGCCGCCAGACAATGCCGAAATTTGACGGTTGGCGAACCTGAGTGCGTCGGTGCTGCGCAACGCACATTCGACCGCACCCAAATCGGCGATGGTTTCACGACCCCAAAACCCTTGAAACGGTATGCGTCCCAATTTCACCACCTCGAGCGCCGTAAACTCGAGTGGCAAGGGTTCGGACTGTGCCAAGTATGCGATGTGCTTGCTTTTGGGTTCGGGCGTTTGAAGGCTTCCATTCTGGGGTTTTAACAGTCCTGCCAAAAGTTTTAACAACGTGGTTTTTCCCGCGCCGTTGGGTCCAATCAGTGCCACAAATTCGCCAGCCTCGAACTCGAGGTTGACATTCTCGAGCACGGTGTCTTGACCGTAAGCAAAGCTGAGGTTTTGGGCGGACATCAGCTTGCTCACGGTTTTCTCCGCATCAAAAACAGAAAAAAGATGCCGCCGATCAAACTGGTCACCACGCCCACCGGCAATTCTTGAGGACGGGTCAAGACCCGAGCGCCCAAATCTGCCAGCACCAGCAAGACCGCACCAGCCAGACTTGAGGCTGGAATCAGCACGCGGTGATTTGCCACGCCAAGTCGCCGCATGGCGTGTGGTGCGACCAGACCGACAAAACCAATAATGCCTGCAAAGGACACAGCCGCCGCCGTGACCAAACTGGCGGCAATGACGGTCAACAATTTGATGCGGTCCACATTCAGTCCCAGCGTGCTGGCGGTGTCATCGCCCAGTTGGAGCGCATCCAAAGCTCGAGCCAGCAACAGCAGTGAAAAAATTCCGAGAGCGCAATACGGCACAATATTCAAAACTTCCTGCCAGCCAGCCAAACTCAAATTGCCCAGCGTCCAGGAGAACACGGCTCGCATTCGGTCGGCGTCGCGCAGTTGAATGTAGGTGCTGATCGAGGTCAAAATGCTGCCTACAATCACACCAGACAAGATCAGGGCATTCGTTCCCCTGGCGAACCTCGAGAGTGCCAAGGTCAGCATCACAGCCCCAAGTGCGCCGACAAATGACAGCACTGGCACAAGTTGGCTGCCGCTGGCAAACAAACCGGCGGCAAAACCGGCGCTGGCAGTCCCCGTGGCAAACACGGCAACCGTTGCGCCCAGCGCCGCACCGGAGGCACTGCCCATCAAGTACGGATCAGCCAGCGGGTTGCGGAACAAGCCCTGCAACGCCGCGCCGCAAGCTGCCAGACCCGCGCCGACCAACGCGCCAAATATCACCCTCGGCAGACGTAAATTCCAGACGATCAACTCCAGACCCTCGAGTTTGGTTCCCAAAATGCCCTTCCAAATCGCGGCTAGCGTTGTGGCTGGCGTGATCTCGAGCGTGCCGTTGGAAATTGCAAAAACCAAAGTGCAAAACAACAACAAGCCCATGCCGAGCAACACCGCAGTCGCTCTCGAGCCGTTGGAAATTGGATTTGCAGCTTTGGACAACATGAAATTCCTCAAAAAACAAAAATCCCTCGCCCGTACCTCAAGCGAGTGCCATCAACATTCAAGTCAAGTTCAAACCCACCAACCCCTTTCACTCGAGAGGCGCAACCCAAGACGGATGGTTGCGAATCTGGCAGGCATTCGGACTCAAGGCTTTTCGCGCCTCATACCGTTGCGGTACAGTGCTGGAATCTCACCAGCTTCCCCACTTTAAACTCGAGCTACTCGCCTCGAGCACCAGACGCGTGAAGACTACACTGAGATTGCATGTGTGGTCAAGAATAAATTTGTGGCGCTTCATGGCGTAAACGGCTGTTTGCGGCAAAAAAATTTCACCTCAGGTCATTATTTTCGGAATGATCATGACCTCTGAACGCTGGTTTGAACCCTTGTGGGACATGAAACAACTCAACGATATCATCCAACATTTTGCTGCCACCTTCTTAACCCAGAGTCTTAACCAAAATAAAACTGCCGCACAATATTTGCACAGCGATTTGCCTGGTTTTTTGCCGCGCAGCACCTTAGGCATCAAACTCGAGGTCGGTTAGCCTTTTAGTCGATTTTTAGGACGTTCAAGACGGGCGGTTGATACTCGAGCCTTGAAGTTTTCACTGGTTCTGGATTTGCAATCGCTTGACCCGATATTTGGGCTGATTGCGCGTCTTGAGCCAGATTGTTCGCCAGATTATCTTCGGTCACATGCACAAAACCTGACACCCAATCCACCCTCGGGGTTTTCGCCAGACAGCCCCAAAACTCGAGCGGCACAGGATTTTTGCTGGTTCGGTAACGCAAGTACAGCCGTCCATCATCGGTTTCCTTGATGCCCCGCATCGATTCGACATGCTCGAGAATCGCGTCTGGAAGCTGGGTTTCAAAATTTGAGTTTGCCCGAATCGCCCCGTCCACCGCCACGAGCAATGCCTGCTCTCGAGCGTCCAATGCAGCCTCGTGCATTTTTCCATCGGCGGCAATCACAATGGTTTTCAAATTCTCGAGCGTCATCATTTCACCTCGGCAACGTTCCGACGTATTTCTCATAGGCAACAGTCCAGTCGTTGGCAATCATGTGCTGTGCTGCCGTTAATTTCAATCTTCCAGCACAAACCAAATCGTGCAAAACATTCTCGAGTCTGTCCTTGACGTGCGCATTGAGTGGTCGGGAAACATAAGATTCTGCCCAAAGGTTTCGCACACTGTTGCTGCCGCCCAACTCGAGCGAGATCAAATGATCGACCTCGTAATCGCCGGGTTGACGGTTGGTCACACCGTACTCTTGAAAGACCTGCTCTTTCAAGCTTTCGGGAACGTTGCGCACAGTTTTGGTGTAGCCACTGACGCAAACCACGTTCGCATCAGTGGTGAGCACATCACCTGGAGTCACTTGCGGATTCGGTTTTCCTGGCGCGTTCAAGGCTTGGCTCGAGTTTGTTCCGTTTGGCGTCGTGGTGGTTGTCGGGTGAAAATACTGCCAGAGCGCAATGCCGAGGGCAATTGCGAGAAGAATCAGGCGCAGGGTTTGATTTTGTCGTGGTCGTCGCAACAAAAGCCTCTCTCGAGCTTAAACTTACCCAATTTGCATGGCGCTCAGATGAAATGACAGCTTCAATGTGAATTTTTCAGTATACCGCCATTTCGTAGCGACAAAAAATCGTGTTGGTAAATTCGCCAATGTCTCGAAGCTCAAATCCCGCGTTTTCGTAAATGGCACGAATTTTGGGATGGTTACGGCAATCGAGCCTCAAGTATTTGCGTTCACGACGACGCACCTCGAGTTTGCCAAATTCGATCAACGCCTGAGCAACGCCAATACCTCGAGTTTCCAAACCGACTGCGAGTTTGTGAATGAAAAGACTTTCACCCATTGGAACATCAGACCAAAACGCTCGATCCTCGGGTTGCAAGTACATCGTGCCAACAGCCGAGTCATCTCGAAAAGCCAAATGCAATTCGCCAGAATGTACCAGTGGCTCGAGAACTTCTGGGCTAAACTGCTCTGGCTTCCAACGCATCTCGCCCAACTGTGCCAGCCAGTTTGCGGCTTGGATCAACATGGTTGATGCGGCATCAATCTCTCCAAGCCTTGCTGGTCTGATCTCGAACGCCATGCAGGCATCATAAACTGGGTCCATGTTTGAAATTCACACGCTCGATTTGAAGTTGCGCGGCTCGAGTAACGCACTGGCGGCGCACGTCATCAAAACCGAGCAGGGCAGTATTCTGGTCGATTGTGGACCCGAAAGTACCTTGCAAAACTTGTACGCCGAACTCGAGCGGGTCGATGCTCAAAATTTGAAATACCTGCTCTTGACCCACATTCATCTCGACCATGCTGGCGCGGCGGGTCGGTTGTCAACAGATTTGGGTTTAACAGTTTTTGTTCATGCCAGGGGCGCAAAACACCTCCAAGACCCAACGCGGTTGCTCGCCAGTGCCAAACAAATTTTTGGTGATCGCATGACCGAAATCTGGGGAAACATCGAACCAGTTTCTAACCTCGAGGTTCTGAATGGAGGCGAAAAACTCGAACTTTGTGCTCTCGAGATTGAAGCGCTGTACACCCCAGGTCATGCCGTGCATCATTTGGCATTTCAACAGGGGGACATTGTTTTTGCTGGCGACGTGGCAGGCGTGCGCGTCGGAAATCAAGCGCCCGTTCCACCGACACCGCCGCCGGACATCAACCTCGAGCACTGGCGAACCAGCATTGAGCTTCTCAAATCTCGCGCCGCCAAAACCTTGTACCTCGCGCATTTTGGACGGTTTGATGACGTGTCAGAACACTTTGAGAGGCTGTCAGAGAACCTCGAGAGGTTTGCGCAGATTTCGCTGGCAGGATTGCAGGCAGAGGAGACTGCGGATGAAATTGCGGCTCGGCTGCGCAACGCCACTGGGTTGCAGGCATCAGACGAATTTGTGGGCGGTTACGTCCCCGCCAGCATTTCCGCCTCAGACGTGGCAGGACTCGAGCGCTACTGGCAAAAGTTTCATCCAGAATTATTGTGATTTCGCCTCGCCAGAATCGGGACTCACCTGCAAACCCGAGATGTCCACCGCCTCAAAATCTGAACCCTTGATCTTGCTGATGTTGGACAAAATGTCATTGTCCCAAGCCTCATCCTGCGTGCCGGAGACGTACCAATTCGAGCCGTTGTCTGCCAGAATCAAACCGTAGGTTTTCAAGGCTTGCAAAATCACCCGCACGTCTCTGGGAAAGCCCGAGAGGTCAACACTGGCTTTGAGCCGAAACCTTGCGCCCATCGGTGGCAGCTTGGGGTCGCTCGAGGCTCCAGCCTGATGTCGCGCAGCCCAGACGAAGGCGGTTTGTGTGCTTTGGGCGGTAAAACGGATGGCATGGGCGATCACACCCGCCGCCACCTCGTCGTGCCGCACCAGCCCTGGCAGAATCGGCAAACCTGCCGCGTCGGCACTCGTCCAGGTGCTTGGTCTCAGGGCATTGGATTTCAAATCCCAAATGGCTCCCGCGCCGACGCGCCAAGAACCGTCGGCATTGGCGTAGGCGTTGCCCACCTCGTACAGTTTGCATTCGCCCTGACGAACGATCAAAATGTGCCGATCACCGTTGGAACTCGAGCCTCCCTCGATTGGTGCATTGCTCGGAATGGGATAGAGCGCATGGTCGCTTTCGTCATCGTAACCAAAAGTCACACCCACCCCAGCCTGATTGGCGGGCACGACCACAAACGGAATCCCAATCGGTTGACCCTCGTACAAACCCGAACCAAAATCGGCGTGCAAACCAGTCCCAATCCCGATGCTCGAGATGTAGGTGCTCGAGTTCTTATCAATCGGCAGCTTGTCGATGTGGGCATTCCAAACGTTGTTTTTGGGAAACAACGAACACGCGCCCAAATTGGTGCTCGGCGGTATGATCGCTCCAGACGCAAAACAGGCGGTCAATAAAACCAACAACATCAGGGCTTTTTTCATACTGCCAAGTGTAAACCCCAATTCTGAGATAGATTGAGTTGTGTTTTATGTCCTGATCCTGCCCCTGGCTGTGCTTGCCGCGTTTACGATTCTCAACTCGATCTTGTTTCGCAGTTTGCGTTATTACAAAGCCGTCAAACCCGAGCATCAACCCAAAGTGTCTTTGCTCATTCCTGCCAGAAATGAGGAAGCCAACCTCGAGTTGCTGCTGCCCACGCTGGTCGCTCAAGATTACGCAAACCTCGAGATTGTGATTCTGAACGATCACAGTACGGACAAAACGCTCAACGTTGCCCAAAAATACGCGGCTCGAGATTCCAGATTGCGCGTTCTCGAGGGTGAGGAGTTGCTGGATGGGTGGCTTGGCAAACCCAACGCCTGCCGTCAACTTGCCCAGGCGGCAAGCGGAGAGATTCTGGTCTTCACCGATGCCGACACGCTCTGGCAACCCGACGCGATCAGCCTGTGCGTCAAAGCCATGCAAGCCACCAACGCAGATGCCATGTGCGCCTGGCCGCAGCAAATCCTTTCAGGTTGGTTCTCGAGCCTTGTTCAACCCTGGATGACCTGGAGCGTTCTGGCGCTGCTGCCCGTGTGGTTGATCCCCAATCCCAAACACAAACTGATTGTCAGCGCCAACGGTCAGATGCTGGCATTCAAAAAAGATTGTTACACCAGCATTAACGGGTTTGAACCAGTCAAACACAGCATCCTCGAGGACATGGCATTGGCACGGAATGTCAAAGCCCAAAACAATCGCTTTGTGCTCTTGAACGGTCTGGGCAGCGTCAAATGCAAGATGTACTCGAGCACCCAGGAAACTTTTGACGGTTTTGCCAAAGCCGCGTTTGTCGGTTTAGGCTCGAGCGTTCCAGCCTTAATTGTCAGTATCTTGTTTTTCGCGTGGTTGTTTCTGACACCCTGGATTTGGTTGGTTGCCGCCATTTTTTCAGGCTCGAGTTTCACCCTGCCAATTGTTGCTATTGCGCTTAGTTTGCTCGGGCGTTTTGTCGCCGACCTCGAGTTTGGCTTCCCGCTTTACTTGTTTGTTCAGCAGCCTTTTTCCATGATTGGCTGGGCGGTGATTGCCATTGCCTCTTGGCGCAGATTCTCGCAAGGACAGACCAGTTGGAAGGGGCGGGTTTACGACCTGAGAAATGGTCCGAAGGGATAACTCGATTGTATCTCGAGAAAACTTACAACGGACTTTTTGGTGCTTTCTCAGAAGCCCGAAGCAGTGCCGCACCGCCAATAAATGGTCCGATCAGAATATACAGGTAATACGAAATAAAACGCCAGATCAGCGTCAAAAAAGTTTTGGCAGCATCGGGAACACCAATGGCGGCAAAGACTTTGCCCAAGGCAATTTCAAAGTATCCGCTGCCGCCAGGCGTTGGCACAACCGAACTGAGGCTGACCAGCAGACTCTGGCAAGCCAGGATTGCGACATGGTCAAAATGAGGAATGCCTAATCCCCATGCCACCACATTAAACGCGCCAAAGTGGGTCATGAACGCCAGGGCATTGACAAAATGCAGCAGCAGTTGCGTGCCAAGTGGCATTTGCCGCAGTTCCGCCATTACATGACCGGTGCGGTGAACAAAGGCAAAAGCGGCAAAACGACGGCGTTTCAAAAATCCGAGACTGAAAATGCTGAACACCAATCGCGCAATCAAATCGGCGCTGAACGTCACCGCAATCGCGGCGGCAATCAAGAGGACGCTCGAGATGCCAATTAAAATTCCGAGGATTGGAATGCCCAAATTGATACCTTTGAGTTCCAGAATCAAAAACGAGACAGGCATGCTCCAGGCGTAATACACAAAGTCCAGCACCAGTCCAAAGACGGCAATCGCAGTGGCTTTTTTAACGTCAATAAACCTTGACAGGTACCAGCCCAGACCGAAGCTCGAGCCTGTGGCGGCGGGGGTGACGAACGCACCGAAAAGGCTCAACAATGCCGCTCGGATCGCTCGAGACAGGCTGATGTGCTCGCCAACGTCGAGGGCAGTTGCCAGAATCTTGATGCGCACGCCGAGCAAAACCCACCAGGCGAGCAAAAATGGAATCACCAATGCCAATTTGGTCCAGTTGACGTTCAGCAGTTTTTGAAAGGCGCTCGGGTCGAGTTTGTCGCCCGTCAAGAGCAGCAACGCGATTGCACCACCCGAAATGAGTAGCGAGATCAAAATAATTCTGATGGCGTTCTTCACAGCCACCCCGCGCTTTTGTACCAGTTTGCCGTCTCGAGAAAACCTGTCTCGAGTGTAGTCTTGGCAACCACGCCAAGGTCGCGTTCGATGGCGCTGACATCGCAGACCCAACCGATGGCAGTCAAATCTTTTTGGCGTGAACGGTTAATCAAGCCCACCCGACCAAAAGCGCGTCCCGCCTCGCCCAATTGGGCTGCCATCTCGAGTGCGACATTTGGCAGTGAAAGTGGTCGGTACGGCTTCTTGTACACCCGTGCCAGGGTTTCGAGGATGCCGTCCCAACTGACGGGGGTCGGGCTGCCCGCAAAATAGGTTTTGCCACTCGAGTTTTGGTTTTCGCCGCAGGCGATGATGGCTTCAACCAAGTCGTAAACCTGAACCAGCGTGTACGCCCGATTTGGGTCGCCGAGCACCGGAAAAAACCCAAATTTGGCGGCTTGATGCGCGAACAAGAAATCTTTGTCGTTAGGACCGTACACCCCGGGCGGGCGCAAAATGCACCACTCGAGGTCTTTGGTCTCCAGCACGCGGTATTCGCCCTCGAGTTTGCTGCGCCCATATGGTGTGATCGGTTCTGGCGGGTCGGATTCTTTGCGCGGGCGCTCAATCGTGCCTGGTCCCGCCGCCGCGAGGCTCGAGATGTACACCAGTTTTGCACCAGCGTCTTTTGCGCCCACAGCCGCCGCCCGCGTGCCCTCGGCATTTCCCCAATTGAACTCTGCCTCAGAGTTGGCGCGGGTCGCTCCTGCCAGGTGGTAGACGACGCTGCACCCCTCGCTGGCGCGAGCAACATCTGCCGATTTCAAATCACCAAACACCCGAATCAAATTCGGGTCGCTCGAGGGGCTGAACTTGCCCGATTTGGGACGAACCAAAACCCGAACCTGAAAATCCTGTTCGAGAAGTGCTTTGCTGAGGTGAGAGCCGATAAAGCCGCTCGCGCCTGTAATCAGAACTGTCTTTTGATTAGCCATACAATACAGACATCGTACAACGTCAAACCAAGACTCGCGTCCAGTCGATGTGAGCGGTTAAACTAAACCCGTGAGCATAAAAGCAGACCATTGGATTCGCGCCCGTGCGCTCGAGGGCATGATTGAACCCTTCGCAGACCGTCAGGTGCGCAGTGAAGGCGACGCCAAGATTATTTCTTACGGACTCTCGAGCTTCGGTTACGATTTGCGTGCGGCGCGTGAGTGGAAAATTTTTGTCAACGCGTTTCATACCGTGGTTGACCCCAAAGAGTTTGACCCCAGGGGTTTTGTTGACTTCGAGGGCGATGAGTGCATCATTCCGCCGAACAGTTTTGTACTGGCACGCAGCGTCGAATACATGCGAATTCCAGAGAACGTGATGGTTGTGGCGGTCGGGAAAAGCTCGTATGCACGTTGCGGGGTGGTGGCAAATGTAACGCCTTTGGAACCAGGGTGGGAGGGTCACGTCACCCTCGAGTTTTCCAACACAACTCCCTTACCTGCGCGAATGTATGCCAACGAGGGTTGCGTTCAACTCTTGTTTTTTGAAGGTGAGCGCCCCGATGTCACGTATGCCGACCGCAAAGGGAAATATCAGGGTCAAACAGGCGTGACGCTGCCCAGATTGTAAAACCTTAGGGTAAATTAAAATAATTACAGTGCCAGATGTTCGCGGAGTCTCGAGTCAATGTTAGTCATTAAGGGCAAGGTCACAAATCCCAACGTGTGTTTGATGCGTTTCCTCGAGATGTGCCGTATCAATGCGATTTGGGCTTTGCTGTCGCTGTCTAAACCCGTGTCCGCTTTTGAGAGCAGCACTTCGTGTGGGTAAATGCTGGAAATGTTGCTGGTGATCGGTACGACCACCAAAACGGGTGATAATTCGTTAGCGTCGTCGTTGGTGATGATGATTGCTGGACGGGTTTTCGCAGCTTCTGTGGTGAGGGCTGGGTCAAAGTCCACAAGAACAATTTCTCCTCGAGTAAAGTTCATGCGTTTGCCCCGTCAAGCGTTTCGTCTAAACCACTGTCCAACCAAGGGTCGTCGTTCTGGCTTTCATGTTCAGTTTTCATTTGTCTGTAGCCATTTCGTAAAATTTCCCGACGCTCTAGTCTTTGAAGGGCGCGTAAAGCCTGTCGAATCACTTCGGTGCGATTCTCGAGTTGATGGTTGATTTGGTATTCTGCAATAAATTTTGTGAATTCTGGCTCAAGTCGGGCTGTAATCGTGGTCATGCTGCAAAATGTAGCATAAATGTATTACAATTGTAATACATATTTTTGCAAATAGACTCGACCAAACCCGTGTCATAAAACCTACAGTCCACACGCAACCCTGAGCGTAAGCTCGAGTGGTGAAAACTGTCTTTTTTGATCCGCTCTGTCCATTCGCCTGGCGTGGCTTGGAACTCTTAAATGCCCTGAACATCGAATTTGACGCTCGAGCCTACAGTTTGCATCAGGGCAACCACGCGTCGAACACAGTCTTGAACCGTGGTGAACCCGTCTGGAAAATAGCCGAAGTCCCGCTCGAGGAATTGTCTGACGTTCAACGCGTCAGTTTGGATTCGTTTGTCGCGCTCGCGGCAGCCAAGCATCAGGGCACCGCCAAACACCATCATTTTGCGATTCAGTTGATGCGAGCCAAGCACCAAGGCAAGCTCGAGTTTAACGCTGAGGTTTTTGAGAATGCCGCACAGAAGGCAGGGTTAAACCTCGAGCAATTTAAAACCGATCTCGCTGACATTGATGCACGGCGTCACGAAATTGCCAAAGACCTCAATGCCGCCGACGAGATAGCGGTCTTTGGAACGCCGACGGTGGTGCTCGAATCCGGAAGCGCGGCGTATTTTCGTTTTGCGAATTTGCCGACCGATCCCGAGGCGCAACAACAACTTTGGGATTTGTATGTTGCCTCGCTCGAGAATCCAGCCCGCATCGAAACGATTAAACGACCCCGTAAGGTGGTCACGCCAAATTCGGTGTATCAAGCCAAGAATTGACACTCGAGCCTTATTTTGAAAAGCCGCGTTAGACTGAACTGGTAACACTCAAGATCACAAGGGGTATATATGCGTAAATCACTGAAAGTTGGCTTGGCACTGGCTACCGCATTCGGATTCACGGTATTGCTGGCGTCTCAGGCACAAACCGCCAAGGTTTCAATCACGTACTGGCAGTACGCTTTTGATTCCAAAGTCAAAATCATGAACACCATCATGGCGGACTTTAATAAGGCAAACCCCGATATTGAAGTCAAGCAAGAAAATTTCCCGTATGACGGTTTCATTCAAAAAGTTGAGTCGTCTTTGGCGGCAGGTCAAGGTCCTGACGTGGTCAATCTTTTTTATGGTTGGGTGCCGCAATTTGCTGGCAACGGTCTGATTCAACTGCCCGAAGCCGATTTTCCAGCCAAGTCGCTCGAGGCAAACGTTGGACCACTCATGAAAGCCTCGAAGATCAACGGCAAGTATTGGGCGCTGCCAACAGCGGTTCGCACCTTGGCAGTGTTTTACAACAAGGACCTGTTCAAAGCCGCAGGCATCACCAAGCTTCCCAAAACGTGGAATGAACTCTCGAGCGCGGCGCAAAAAATTCAAAAAACCGATGCGGGAAAAATTCAGATTGCGGGTCTGGCTCTCGCGCCGCAAGGGCAAGACCACCACTTGTTCCGCGAGGTTTTGGTGCGTCAATGGGGCGGCAAGCCGTACACCGCCGATTACAAGAAAATCACCTACAACTCTGAAGCTGGACTCGAGGCTTGGAAGTTTTACCTCGGCTTGGTGTCTTCTGGCGCGGCGGCTCGAGGTTTAGATTTATTCCCAGCCTCGACCAATGCGTACCGTGACGCCTTTATTGCGGGTCGGGCGGGTATGATTATTGATGGTTCGTTCGCCATTGGTTCGATTCGCGGCGGTGCAAAATTCAATTGGGGCGTTTTCGAGCTTCCAGTGAAAGAGGCTGGTGGTTTGCGCAGCAACTTTGGATCGTACTGGGTGCACGGTTTGACCCGCAACGCGACGGGTGCAAAATTGGCGGCTGGCGTGAAATTCTTAAAATACCTGACCAGCGAAAAAGTTCAGCGCGACTGGCTGGCAAACGTTGGTGAGATTCCAGCCAACACCAAGCTTGCCACTGATGCCACATTGCGCAAAGACCCCATTTTTGGACCGTTCGTGGCGACCCTGCCATTTGCCCACGCGACCTTCTTCGCCAACGAAGCCGACCAACGCAAAGCCATTTGGGACGCTGCCGACAGCGTTTGGCTGACCAAAGCCGACCCAGCCAAATCACTGGCGCAAGCCGCCGCGACCGAGCAAAAAGTCTACGACGATTACTTTGCATCGATCAAAAAGTAATTCAATTCTCGAGGTGCATATCCTGCATCTCGAGTTTTATGTTGTCAGGGAGGCTATCAATGCGTCACTCGGGTTTGTTGATTCTGGTCGTGATTCTTGGTTGTGTCGTGATGGCACAAGGTAACCGTGTGCTCGAGAAGGCAAGTGGATTTTCGTACCTGCTGCCCTCGGGTTGGGTTTCGAAAACCATTCCTGGATACCAGCACAAATTTGCGATGGCACCAGCAACTCAGGGCTTTGCCCCAAATGTCAATTTTGTCTATGAGGAATTTTCAGGTTCGCTTCCAGATTACGTGAGTGCCAGCAAAAATTCGCTCAAGAAAGTCTTCAAAAACTTCAAAATTCTCTTTGAAACCCGAGCGCCAACCAAAAACGCAGGTGAAGCCATCAAGATGGGGCTGCAAAATGAACAGCAAGGAAAACTGCTGTTTCAAGCCTTTTATTTTGTGAACGCCACATCCAAAAAATTTGTCATCACCTGCACAACCCTTCCCAGTCAACGCGCCAAGCTCGAGCCTGATTGCGATGCGTTGGTCAAATCGTTCACCCTCGAGTGATGACCCCCAAACCGAGCCGAAAAACGTTTAGTCTCGCACAACGCCAAGCCATTTGGGCGTATGTCTTTTTGCTCGTGCCGATGGCATTTTTTTTGCTGGTGCGGCTGTACCCAGCCTTCTCGAGCCTGCTGTTGAGTCTGCGCGATTACCGTCCATCTCGAGAGGTCAATCCGTTTATCGGGCTTAAAAACTTTCAGGATATTGCTGCCGACGCCGTGTTCTGGCGTGCCATGATCAACACGCTGCTGTATACAGTGATCGGTGTACCAGCACAATTAATCTTAGGCATTTTGGTGGCTTTAATGCTGCAAGGCATCAACAAAGCCAAGGGTTTGTTCAGGGCAATTTACTTCATGCCTTACGTCACGCCCATTGTTGCCAGTGCTTGGGTCTGGCAGAGTTTTCTCAATCAAAACTTTGGTCCAATCAATCAACTTTTCACACTTTTAGGGCTGCCCAATCAACCTTTTTTCGCCTCGCCGTATCAAGCCCTTCCCAGCGTGGCGGCGTTCGTGGTCTGGCAGCAACTCGGGTTTCAAATCGTCCTGTTTTTGGCGGGACTTGAAGCCATCCCGCGCACCTACCTCGAGGCGGCAAGCTTGGACGGCGCGAGTGGCTGGCAGGTGTTCAGGTACATCAAACTGCCTCTGTTAAACCCAACCATTGTTTTCAGCGTGGTCATTGGCACGACAGGTTTCTTGCAATTGTTTGCCCAGGTGGTCAACATCAATTTTGGTGACCAAGGAGGACCGCTCAACAGCACCCTGACGGTCGCGGTCTACATTTACAAGGTCGCGTTTCAAGATTTTAAAATGGGTCGTGCATCCGCCATCACTGTGGTGTTGTTTGGCATTATTTTGTTGATTACCGTTTTTCAATTGCGCGTCTTGCGAAGACGGGTGGATTACTGATGCGCACAACGCCCGCCCCTCGAATCTCGAGCCAGCAAAAGTGGTTGTACGTGGTTTTGACCTTGGGCAGTCTGTTGACGGCTTTTCCGTTTTTTTGGATGCTTTCCACAAGTTTTAAAACCTATTCGGACGTGTTCCAACCAGGCTTTTTCCCACCCCATCCGACACTCGAGAATTACGTCGAGGTGATCTCGAGAACCAGTTTTTTGCGTTGGTTTCTGAATTCTATTTTGGTTGCTGCCGGAACAACGTTTTCGGTCTTGTTTTTTGATTCGTTGGTCGGGTACACGCTGGCAAAACTCAAGTTTCCAGGCAAGGAAATTATTTTTGTCCTGATCCTCTCGACGCTGATGATCCCCACCGAAATGCTGGTGATTCCGTGGTTTGTCGGTACGGTGCAGTTGCACATTGCCGACTCGTATTTTGCCATAGCCTTGCCAGGTCTCATCTCGGCGTTTGGCGTCTTTCTCATGCGCGGATTTTTTGAAGGCATTCCCGACGAACTCTTTGACGCAGCACGGATTGATGGTTTGAGCGAGTTTGGCTTGTTCTGGCGGATTGGTATGCCTCTGGTGCGACCCGCCTTGAGTGCGCTGGCAATTTTTACCTTCTTGGGCAATTACAATGCATTCTTGTGGCCACTGATCATCATTCAAAGCGCCTCAATGCGCACACTTCCCGTCGGTATCGCGCTCTTTTCGGGCGAAACGGGCGGACAGTGGCATCTGATCATGGCAGCCTCGAGCCTCGCCGTGATTCCAGTGTTGGCGGTGTTTGCAGTGTTTCAAAAGCAGATCATTGAAGGTGTCGTACTGACGGGTGTCAAAGGCTGAACTCGAGTAAGATGGTCGCGTGAGTGACCTCAGGCGTTGGAGCGAAGATTACGTGGCGCATGTCTTGCGTCCCAATTTTTCGCAAGCCAAACGGTACCTGTTCAAACCGCTTCTCATGGCGAACAAAGCCCACACCATCATGCTCGAGCGTTGCGGTTTGCTCGAGCGTTCGCAGGCGCAAAAACTCTTGACTGCACTGCGTGACATCGACGCGGCGGGGTCGCGTTCCTTCGCGTACTCCGAACGCTTTGAAGATTTGTACTTTGCCGTCGAATCGCGGCTGATCGAACTGGCTGGCGTGGATGCTGGTGGCAATTTGCAGATCGCCCGCTCGAGAAACGACCTGGATGCCGCCATGATTCGCATGGTCTTGCGCGAAACGATTCTGGGGATTCTCGAGGCGCTGGCAGATTTGCGTCGCGCCCTGATTGACCGTGCCCTCGAAAATGTTGATTCGATCATGCCTGGTTACACGCACAATCAACCCGCGCAACCCACAACCCTGGCGCATTATTTGGGCAGCATTGTTTCGATGCTCGAGCGTGACGCACGGCGCTTTCACATGGCTTTTGGCACGGTCAACCGCAGCCCGCTCGGGGCGGCTGCCATGACCACCACCGGCTTTCCGATTCGCCGCGACCTCAGCGCCGAGTTGCTCGGTTTTGAGGGTTTGGTGGTTAACGGCATCGACGCGGTGGGCAGTTCTGACCATTCGCTCGAGAGTGTGAATGCCGTGTTGACCTGCGAATCCAACCTCTCGAGGTTTAATTTTGATCTTCTCACCTGGTCAACCCGCGAGGTCAATTTCTTGCGCGTGCCAGATCAGTTCGTGCAAATCAGTTCGATCATGCCACAAAAACGCAACCCAGTCGTGCTCGAGCACGTTCGTGCCAAGCTGACCCGGGCGCACGGTGCGGCGTTGACGGTGCTCGGTTTGGCGCGAAATGTTCCGAACGGTGACATCAACGATGTCGGCGAGCACATGATCAACCCGGTGCTCTCGAGCTATACCGAACTCGACGAGGCGATCAACCTGCTCTCGAGCTTGATCGAAACTTGCGGCTTCAACACGCCCCTGATGCTCGAGCGGGCGGGTGAGCATTTCACGACCGCCACGGCGCTGGCAGATTTTTTGGTGTCAGAATTCAAACTGCCGTTCCGCACCGCGCACCACATCACCTCAACCGTGGTGACTTTGGCATACTCGAGAAACCTGAGCTACCGTGAGGTTAACGCGGCACTGGTGATTGAAGCTGCCCAGCAGCCGCTGGAGATCACGGACGCGCAAGTGCAAAGCGCCCTCGATCCTCAAAACTTTATTGCCGCCCGCCGAATTCCTGGCGGCACGGCACGGGAAGCGATTCTGCCATTTTTGTCCGATGCGCAAACCTCGCTCGAGGCGGATGAACGCTGGCGGCGCAGCACCAACGCCAGTTTGCGTCATGCCAAATCCCATCTCGAGGCAGAGGTTGATTCTGTTCTCGAGGGTTAAAAAAGCTTGAGATAAAAGCTACCTCCTTTAGAATGCAATAAAACTCCCTTCTCCTGATGTTGGGAGAAGGGTAGGGGATGAGGGTAGACCGCATTTTGCTGATTTTGTGTTCGAGATGGAAAATGTTTTAGTCAATATGCTACTTAAGATTCGGCTGGTTTACCGTTTAACGTCCAGTTCCCTGTGCCGCACCCAGTAATATTAAGTTTCAGAACATCTTTGCCCGAAGTCAACTCGAGTGCGCCAGAATCGATCAAATCGTCGCTCGAGCAGGCGTCGCTGAGGTGCAAGTCTTTGCCCGTGATGCCAAAAGTTTCTTTGCTGGCGTTTTCGGTCAAGTTCAGCGAGGTCGAGAAATTGACCTTGCCAGTGTCAAAGTCATCAGAATCGCTGTCAGAATCGGGTTTGTAGGACAGGTTGCTCGAGAAATCCAGGGCGTAAGTATCCTTTCCCGATTTCAAACCCAGGTTGTACTTTTCGCTGGCAGAGTACGATCCGTTGGTGTTGTTGTTGGTCGCTGTCTCGAGGTTGAAGCTGATGGTTGAGGTCACGCCGTCTCTGGTCAAGACGAGTTTGAAATTGCTGAATTTCAGGCTAAAACCACTCTCTGGGTTGTTGTCATCACCGTCTTTGACCTCGAGCTTGCCCGTCAGGGTGTCGCCGTTTTTGGTGCAATCAAAACTGTAACTCAAATTCGCGGGGTAGCCGTCCTGGTCGGCGTCGGTGCTGTCGTTTGGCACGGTGCAGGCATCAGATGCCATCAGGTCTACCGACTGGGCGAACAAACGCCCTCTGGTGCCAACCCCGCTCTGGCGGCTCGCCAGGTTGAGGGCGTCTTTGGCGGCTTGGAAGGCGCTCGCGCCATTGCCCTTGAAGACCCGCAACGATTGCTGCATCAGGGTTGGAGACAGGCTTTTCAACGATTTCGTGTTTCCCGCGTCAATGCCGTCACTGACGCCGGTGGTGTTGCAAGCGCCGAGGGTTGCGATAAGACCAATTGCCAGGGTGTGAACGAATATTGCTTTCATAACAGCCTCCTGAAAAGTCTCGAGCAGCCTCGAGTCGAGAAAGGTTTTTTAAACCCAAACCGATTGCTTGAGTTTTATTTTTTGTCCAAACGAAGCCTGCCGGTTCCGTCGCTATCACGGATCGTGCCGTCCATGATTTTCTGGGTGCTTTCGGTTGTACCAATAAATTCGGCAGCGTCTTGGTTGTTAACTTTGATCAAAAAACTGACCGAGTTTTGATCTCGAATTCCGACAATCGTGCCAACCGCTTGGCACTGAGAAAAGTTCTCGTTGCAGTCTTGATAATCGCCGCTCAGCTTGCCGTTGCTTTCCCGAATCAAATACCGACCTGGAATGATTTTGGCATCAAACTGCGCCGTGCCCTGCCAAGTGCCGCTTAAACCGGCGCCTGGTGTGCCGTTTTGTGGGCAGGAACTCAAGCTCACAATGCCGATCATGCAACTCAGAACAATCTTGGCTCGCAATAACGTTTTCATGCTTCCTCCTGTTGCCAACGCGGTGTTCTGCTTGGCTGAAGTAAGCTTATGAAACCGTTGTTTTTGAAGTCTCTCCAAAAAATGAGCCGAAGGTCAAAACCTTCAGCTCAAACCAAAATTGGCTTTGCTCAAGCGCTGATTCGAGCACCTCGAGTGGACAGATTCACGTTTGTGGCACGAAGGGCTGCCAGATCGCGTTTGATGGTGGCAACACTGGTGTTTAAGGCATTTGCCAGGTCTTCGACCGTGGGCAATGCGCCCTGCTCGAGCGCTTGAATGCACAATCGCTCGAGTTGATGTTGTCGGCGTTTGGTTTTGTCAAGAAATTGGTCGTCTTCGGGTTTGTGAATGACCAAATCCACGTTCAAAAATTCATTTTCTTGCAAAGTTCTGCCCGTTGGGGCGTCTTTGGATGCAAGACGAACACTGATCTTGAGTTCAAAATGTTGTTCAAATAAACTCAAAATCTTGTTGACCACAGGGATTGCTTTGCGCCATCCAACACGTTGACTTTCTGGATAACTTTGCAGTTCAATTTGGGCATGTTTATGGGCTTTTTCAAGGGCGATCAAGGCATTTTTTGGCTCGTCTAGGGCAGTTAAGACTTCAAAGTTCAGCAAATGAAAACGGTAAAACCCATCAATGACTACACCTTGATACTGCCCTGATTCTGGAAGGCAGTCTTGCAAGTATTTGAGCGAAGCTCGAGTTGATCCGTTTAAAAATTCGATTTTGGCAATCAAACGGGTGAACTGCATTTCCTGATTGGGCAATTGATGCAACTTTGATTGCTGTTGTCCCTCACTTGCCAGCACTTGCGCTTCAATCACGCGGTCTTGCAAAATCATGTTCTCAATCAACCAAAC
Source organism: Deinococcales bacterium (assembly GCA_025352125.1). Taxonomy (GTDB): domain Bacteria; phylum Deinococcota; class Deinococci; order Deinococcales; family JAAFIG01; genus JANXTZ01. The sequence continues at coordinate 40,284 of JANXTZ010000046.1, forward strand.
CAAGGCACTCATTTCACCTGTTAAATCTTTGATGTTGGACATCACCTCTCTGGCTTCTCGCAGAAAATCATTGGCACGCTCGAGTTGCCCGCCCCAGTGGTGCAACAGTCCAAGTTGAGACATGATAAAACCCTGTCCCTCAAGGTCGCCCAATTCAAGGTATTTCTCGAGTGCCAACTGAAGTTGCCCTCGTGCCAATTCGGGGTCGCTGTGCAAATATTTATAGAATGCTGTCGCACCCAGGATGTGGGCTTCGGAAAACGTTGCCCCGATAGCCTTTGAGAGTTCCAGCGCTTGATCGTACAGTTCAATGCCTTTGTTCACGTTGCCAATTTGAAATTGCGTAAAGCCAAAGTTTGAAAGATTTTTGGCTTCCTCGACCCGTAAGCCAAGTTTGTGGCAAAGCGCGATTGCCCGTTCCAAATACGGTATCGCGTCCCGACAATAGCCTTGACTGCAATAACATGCCGCAATTCTGCCCAGTGTCAGTGCCTCGCGGTGGGTGTCGAAGTCTTGTTCTGCAAGCCGCAAAGCCGTTTGATATTCGTTCAGGGCGTCTGAGAATTGCCCCAATTGCGAGAAGGCAAGTCCCAGATTGGCTCGAGCCTCGGGTTCGAGTTTAAGCTGGTGGTCAACGCAAAGTTGAACCGCCAAAATCAAGGGTTCAAGTGCCAGATCAAAAGGACCACCGCCCGCCAAAAACACCCCGCCTTTGGCAATGAAAACCTGTGCCTGATCGTGGGCATCATGGTTCAATCGCTCGAGCATGGCGTTATCAATCAACGCCAGTGCCTCGGAGGTGCGCCCAATGCCTGCCAGGGTTTTGGCGCGGCGACAGACCAATTCCAGGCGTTTGCTCGGCAGGCGCTCAAACAGGGCGTCCAGGCTGGTCATGTCGCGCAGCATTCGTTCAAAACCGTTCTGTACGCCATCGGCACGGATTCGAGCCTCGAGAAACCGTATTTGCTCCCCAGCATCAAAATCTGTTTGTTCCAGATCGCCGATGGCTTGTAAATCCTGCAAGGCTTGCGGGTAACTATGCAGTGCCAGCGCGTGCTCGGCACAGGTCAGGCGGTAGCGTTTGGCGAGCAGGTATTGCTCGGCGCGTTCGGCGTGGTTTGCCAGAACCTCCGGTGCGCTCACGCCTGCCACCTCGAGGTTTTGTAGAATTTGCAGGTGAAGCTGGCTGGACTGGGTTTTCGAGAGTTGCTGATAGATGGTTGTGCGCAATTGATCGTGGGCAAAGCCAAAACCAGGTTCGATTTCTTGCAAAAAACCAGTCTGAATCAGGGCATCCAACATGTCGAGCAGTTCTAGGGTTGGGAGTTGCGTCAAGTCTTGCAGCATTTCAAATTCAAATCGCGCCCCAATCGCGGCTGCCAGTTGAAGCAGATCGCGGGTTCTGGCTTCCAGGCGCGAGAGCCGCGAGACGATCACCTCGCGCAAACCGGTCGCCAGGGGCATGGTTTTTAGACGGTTCATCCACAGCGACTGGTCTTCGAGCGCAATTCCAGTCTCGAGCAAAACCTTCAATGTTTGGAGCACAAACATCGGGTTGCCCTGCGAGACGTGCTCGAGGTGCGTGACCACTTCGGGCAACAATGCAATGCCCAGAGCCTTTTGCGCCATCTCTTTGATTTTTTCTCGTTTCAAAGCTTGAAGCTCAAGCCGCGTCGTCAAGGACTGACCCTCAAGATTTTCGATACACTGCCAGACCTCCAGACGCCCGCGTGCCTCGAGGCTGCGAAAACCGATCACCACCACGATTGGCAGCGACTCGAGAATCCGTCCCAAGCCGGTCAACAGTTCAAGGCTGGGTTCATCCGCCCATTGCAGGTCGTCGATGAAAACCGCCAAAGGCTGAATCCGAGCCAGGGTTTTGAAGACTTCAATCAGCGATTCACGCAGGCGTTGCGGCTCATGATGTTCCTCGAAGCTGACCTTTGGCGTGCCCGCCAGAAGTTTTGGAACCACCCGCGCCGCCTCCTGCAACCAAACCTGCGCAAGTTGAGTGCGTACCATCTCGAGCCTCAACGAACCCAAGTTATCGCCGAGCATCTCCCGAATGACACTGTACGGTTCGAGTTGACACCACTCTTGAGCCGTCGCCCGCAGCACATTTTGACCGCGCCAGGTGGCATCGTCGGTCAGGCTCTGGATCAATTTGGTTTTGCCGATGCCTGGCTCGCCTTCAATCAAGACAACCCTGCCGACGCCTAGTTTCGCCTCAGCGATGGCTTTCAGACAGCGTTCACGCTCCAGGCTGCGTCCGACCATGCGCAATCCTGCCCCAACCTCGAGCGAACTTCGGGTATTGATGCTTGACCGCGATTGTCCGCTTTGAATGCGTTCCCCCAAGACCCGCATCTTGCCCGACACCAGCTCGTCAATCTCTGCCAGGGAGTTGCGAAAATGCTCAAAATGATCTCGAGCCTCAGACGAGCGCCCCAGTACCAAACAACTGCGGATCAACGAAATGTTTGCCCGTTCATTCAGCGGCTCGAGCCTGATCTGAGCGCCCGCCAGGGCAATCACATCCTCAAAAGCCCCCGCCATTTCCGCCAGGTGCTCGAGTCTGCGCAGTCCGGCGTTCAGCTCGATCTGCCACTGATCTCGAGCCTCGAGGGTCCATTCGTCATTGACGCCCTTGAGCAATTGTTTTTGACTGAAGGCGATAAAACCGTTGATGACCGATGGATCGTGTTGCTCGCCGTTACCAGCCAATTGCAGGCGAATCAGGCTCAGATCGAGCCGCAGTCTTGATGGCTCGAGTTGCACACGCTCGCGGTCTGAGGCAAAGACATCCCGCCCGAGTGATTGCGACACCCGCCACATCAACTGACTGAGGTTTTTGCGACCCCTCTCGGGGCGCTCGAGCGACCAGAAGACGTCGGCAAGATCATCGCGGTCGTGTGCCTGTTGGTAAAATCCCAGATACGCCAGCAAGCTGCGCTCGAGTTTGGAATGAAATTTTACGGTCATGCCCTGGGCGTCGCTGACCGCAAATTCACCCAAGAGGTTGACGTAAATCAGATCATTCATGCCTTATGTTAACAGTTCAGCTTCGGCTCGAGCTTGAGCCTGATCTTGCAGTGCCGTCCAGTCACTTCTGAGCATGGCATACGCCGCATGATCGACTTGTTTTGCGTGAAGCATCCAAACCTCTCGAAGTACGCCCTCGAACTGAAAACCCAATCGTTGTGCCAACGCTCGAGATTTATGGTTCTCAACGTGCGCCTGCAACTCGAGACGGTTCAAGCCAAGGTCGTCGAACACAAAGCCCAGCATTGCCAGCAGCGCTTTGGACATCAAACCGCGCCCGCCAACATCTGCGCCCAGCCAGTAGCCAACCATCGTGCTTTTCGCTTGGCGATCAACTGGAAAAAAGAGAATTCCGCCCACCAAGCGACCCTCGAGCCAGATGCCAACCCAGGGTAAACCGTCCTCGGCGTACCTCGTGATGCCGCGCTTGATAAAATCTTGCGCCTGCTCGAGCGTTTGAATCGTTTGTCCCCACTCGAGCCAGACGCCCAAATGGTCCTTGTTGGCAAGTACAAACGCCAGAAATTCTGGCGCGTGGCGAAACTCGAGAAATCGTAAATCTGCGCCGTCTCCAAGGTCATGTTTGAACATGCTTCACGATAAACCAAAACCCGAGCCTTGCGTTCACGTCCATTGGTGAGGGTCGAACAATCGACTGTGCTCATCCATCGCAAAACGGTCGGTCATGCCCGCCAAGTAATCGCAAACCGCGCGTTCAAGCCCAACCAATTCAACCCGCGCTCGAGCACCCTCGGGCATCATGGTGGGGCGTTTGAAAAACGCATCGAACAGGGCACTCAAAATATGTTCAGCTTTGTGAACTTGGCGTTCCTTGCGGTAATGGCGGTACAGGTTGACGTACAAAAAGCTTTTCAATTCCTTTAACTCGAGCATTGCGGCATCCGAGTGACAGACCACGGTGCTTTTGGCACGGCGCACATCACTTAAACTCGAGATGTTGTGCTTTGTCAGTGCCGCGTCGGTGGTGGTGATGATGTCGGTAATCACCCAACCCAGCAATTCTCGTATCAAAACCCGTCGTTCAAACTCCGACACGCGGCTTGGTGTAAAACCAAGCTCAGACGTGAAACGTTGCCAGACTTTCAACTCGAGCAACATCTCGTCCGTGAGCAACCCACTGCGCAGACCATCGTCCAGATCGTGGGTGTTGTACGCCGTCTCATCGGCAATGTTGGCAATTTGTGCCTCGAGCGACGCAATCCAAGTTGGCTCAAACGCCTGAATTTCAATCAAATCAGATTCGGTTTCGTGCTTGACCATGCCCTCGAGCGTCTCCCAAGCCAGGTTCAAACCATCCCAATCTGCATAACGCTTCTCGAGCTTGGTCACCACCCGAAAAGACTGCTTGTTGTGGTCAAAACCCCCAGAGCCGCGCATCAACTCGTTCAAAATTCGTTCGCCCGCATGACCAAACGGCGGATGTCCAAGATCGTGTGCCAGCGCCACCGTTTCCGCCAAATCCTCGTTCACCCCAAGCGCCCGCGCTATCGTTTTGGCAACCTGCGCCACCTCGAGCGTGTGGGTCAAACGCGTGCGGTAATGATCGCCCTCGGTGTTGACAAAAACCTGGGTTTTGTACTCGAGCCGTCGAAACGCACCCGTGTGAATCACGCGGTCGCGGTCTTTTTGAAAAACCGTTCGATACGCGCTTTCCTCTTCAGGGTGCAGCCTTCCCTTGGACTCACTACTCAAGACGGCATACGGTGCCAAGGTCAGTCGTTCGTTTTCCTCGAGCTTTGCGCGGTCAAACATGCCTGACAGTGTACAGGAGTTTGTTAAAAGTTCTTGTCGGTCATTTTCCAAACGAAACAAGAAAAACTGAATTATGGTCCCTCGAGCACAGAATAAAACTCCCTTCTCCTGATGTTGGGAGAAGCGATTCCGCCCGAAGGTGCGTCTTGGAATCAAGAAGGGTTGGGGATGAGGGTGGAAATATGGTTTTCTTTCTCGCAATTCTACCCAAGCAACCTGTTCAAGCGCCTCACAAAATCCACCCGATCAGGAATTTCTGCCCCCTCGAGCAACAACGATTGCACCAACAACACGTGCGCGGTGTCGTCCAAGGTTTCATCGTTTGCGTCTTTCAAACCAACGATCAACGGATGGTTCGGGTTCAACTCGAGAATTGGCTTTGTTGCTGGCATTTCCGATTCTCTTCCCATCTGGCGCAGCATGGCTTGCATCTGGAAGGTCGGGTCGGTGTCGTCTGTGACCACGCAGGCTGGAGACTCGAGCAGACGGCTTGAAGCTTTGACATCTTTGACCAGATCACCCAGCGCGGTTTTGATTCGGTTGATGATCGGTGCGGCTTTTTTGGCGGCTTTGGCATTGGTTTCAGATTTCAACTCATCGGCAACATCGCCTCGGTTGACGGCTTTCAACTCGAGGTCTTTGTACTTGCCGTACCCTTGAATCACAATGTCATCAATCTCATCGTCGCAGATCAGCACCTCAATGTCTTTTTTGCGGTACGCCTCGAGCAAGGGACTGGCGCGAAGCACGTTTTCAGTGCCGCCCGTGATGAAATAAATCGCTTTCTGGTCGGCTTGCATCCTAGCTTGATAGTCGGCAAAACCCGTCAAGCCCTCAATCTTGCTGGATTTAAACCGCACCAGTTCGGCTAGGGTGTCACGGTTTTCAAAATCCTGGTACAAACCCTCTTTTAACGGACGGTTGAACGCCAGAATAAACGTATTCCAAGTGTCTTTCTCGTCGCTGGCAATCCTCGAGAATTCCGAGATTAATTTCTTGACCGTTGCCGTGCGAATGGTTTTCATGATCTTGTTCTGTTGCAAGATTTCTCGAGAGACGTTTAACGGCAAGTCCTCAGAGTCGATCACACCCTGCACAAATCGCAACCAGGTTGGAAGCAGTTCCTTGTCGTCGTCGGTGATAAATACGCGACGCACGTAAAGTTTAACGCCCGGTTTGTAGTTGGCGTGATACAGGTCAAACGGCGCGGCTTTGGGTACAAACAACAAACTGGTGTACTGAATCGTGCCCTCGGCTTTGTTGTGCAACCAAAAGAGCGGTTCATCCATGCTGTGGCTGGTTGACTTGAAAAACTCGATGTAATCTTCGTCTTTCAAATCATTCTTGCTTCTGGACCAGATGGCGCTGGCGCTATTGATCTGCTCAATTGCCTGAGATTTGGTGTTTTCCGCGCCGTCTTTGCCGTACTCGGTTTTTTCAAAATGGAGGAATATTGGGAAGGCAATATGGTTCGAGTATTTTTTGACCAGTTGCTCGAGTTGCCATCGGTTGGCGTACTCGTTACCCTCCTCGTTCAAGTAGAGTTTGATCAGTGTGCCCTGGGTGTCTTTGCTGGCAGGCTCGAGTTCATAACCGCCCTTGCCGTCAGAACTCCACTTCCAAGCTTCGGCTTCACCCGCACGGCGCGAAACGACCTCCACCCTGTTAGCCACCATGAACGCCGAGTAAAACCCAACGCCAAACTGCCCAATCAAATTGGAATCTTTTTTCGCGTCGCCCGAAAGTCCCGCCAGAAAGCTTTTGGTGCCACTTTTGGCAATGGTCCCCAGGTGCTCGACCAGATCGGTCTGGTTCATGCCGATGCCGTTGTCCTCAATCTCGAGGCTGCGCTCTGAGGCTGTGTCATCAAAACGCAAATCGATGCGTGGCGACCAGGTGACTTGTTTAAATTGATCGTCCGTGATGGTCGCGTACTTGAACTTGTCAATCGCGTCGTTGGCGTTCGAGATCAACTCGCGCAAAAATATTTCTTTGTGGCTGTAGAGCGAGTGAATGATGAGGTGCAGCAATTGACTGACTTCGGTCTGAAATTCGTGTTTGGGCATGGTTTTTACTTCCTCCGTAAGACAAATATCTTGTAGCAAACGCACAGTACATCTTACGTTGCAAAACTGATTTTACAAAAAGCCTGCAACTTGCGACAAGACCTTTGATCACGCTCGAGTTCACCTTGCAACAAACACAATTGCGTTCGGCACGGCTCGAGAGGCGCTGTTCGGCAGCATTCCTCCTGCCAGAAAAACTTGCGCACTGCCGCCAGAATCCAGACGCATCGCCTCCTTTAAACCCGCCGCAACAAGCGCTCGAGCGAACTCTTCTGGCGTTCCCGACTCGAGGAACGCCACCACCCAATTGTTTTGCTGATCGATACCGATGGCAACCTGTTTGGTCTTGCGCCAGATTTCTTTGCTGGTGTCAAACCCTTCACTCGAGGCGTTGATGGCGTACAAACTGTTCGTGACCAGTTTTGGTCCTGCCGCCAGAATATTTTGGGCGCTGGCGAACACTGGGTCTGACCACGTGGTGCTGATGGTGAGCGTGTCATTGAGGTTCGCCGTGAACCCAGGAAATGCCAGTGGGTTCAAACTGAAGGTGATTTGACCGAGCGCTGGCGTAAAACCCTCATCGTGAAGCTCGAGGATTTTACCGTCTTGAACAACAATTGTTGTGAATCCTAGTCCGCCCGTTGGTACAAAACCGTCGCCGACAAAATAGGTCAACCATTGCGGGTGCGGCGCGGCTCGAGCGGTGTTCACGCCCCAGGTTTTGCCGTTCAAACCCAAATTGAGTCGCACCTTCGGCGTTCCCCAGACGGCTCGAGTCCCAAAAAGATCATCGGTCAATAGTCCCAGCGTTGCGCGGTTTCCTCTGGCGTAACTGAGGATTTGATTGTTGCTCACCACCAAATCCACACTTAAACTTTGCGTTACATCGTAATAACCACCGTTCACTGCCACAACCGCGCCTGCATCCTCGGCGTACTCGAGCGCGGTTTTGCCACCCCCCAGACCTGCCGTGACCACAAAAGGTTTGAATTTTCCAGCCTCGAGCGTGATGAGGTGCAACTGATTGGAAAGTGAATAACTGATTCCAGTTGGAGCAAGTCCAGGTGTTGGCGTCGGCGCGTCAGGAATCACCACGTCCACGACAACACGATCAGGATTGCTGAGACTGGAAAGTTGCACTGTGGCGTGCTTGGAAATTTCAAGCTCGAGAACAGTATTCAATCCGTCAGGCACAAGCCGCGCCCTCGAAAGCGATTCGCCTCCAATAGGAATGAACCTGCCCGTGCTTAAAAAAGTGTTCTCGAGATGGATTTTGATTTTGTTGTTGGAGATTTGCTCGAGACTGGCGTTAACTCCCTTGGAAACATCTATGGCTATACGGCTTGTACGCCCTCTGGAGGCTCGAGCGTCAAACACTTGCACCAAACCGCCCACTGGCACAAAGGGGGTGTCCTGATCTGCCTCAAAATTGATGCTGGCGAGGTTCGGATCACTCGGCGGCGTCAAGGTAAAACCAAGCTCGGTGAGCACTTGAACCTGTACAAAAACCTGATTCTCGAGCATCAACGGTGCTTCCAAATATGTCAAAACATTATTTTGCGCGAGCCAACCCTTTAACGGCAGGTACTCGAGCGTCAAACCACCACGTTTGAACCTCAACTGCCCAGACAAGCTCGAAGTCTGAATGCTCACCCCAAATAGCTCCAATCTCGAGATTGGAATCAAATCCAGTCCAGGTTTCAGGTCAACTCGGGATTCCAAGGCTGGGGTTAGTGGTACACCAGCAAAAGTGATGGGTGCGGCGATTGCACTCGAGAAAGCCATCAAAAGGACAAGAAAAAGAAATCGAATCACAACCCATGCTAACGACCCGCAAGCTCAGGAATCTGAGAAAAGTCTCAAAGGTTAAGTATTTCAACCTTCACACAAGACTTTTATCTTGAACCCGACCTTATCAAAATGAGCTGTGTGATTTTAAGCACTCGAGAAACCCTGTACCCTGCTATACTTTTCACATGATAGAGCCGAGTATCGCACTTTACGGGGAAGCGTTTGCCAAAGTCACCGCTTCGCTCGATGAATTACTGACCAAAGCACATGTCCGCTACGCCATGCTGGTTGATCGCAAAGGTTTTGTGCTGGCACACCGCGAGGCGCTCTGGGCACCCAAGCCGCCAACGCTGGATTCCATCGCCACCCTGATTGCCGGCAATGCCGCCGCCACCAGTGCCCTCGCCAAACTTTTGGGCGAACGCCGTTTTAACGAACTGGTGCATCAGGGCGAACGCATCGGCTTGTACGTCGAAGAAATCTCCAACGAGGGTTTGCTGGTCGTGATCTTTGACGAAACCGCACCGATTGGACGCGTCAAACTGTTTGCCAAAAAATCCATCGAAGAAATCAGTGGATTAATTGACTCGCTCGGCAGTGTCGAAACCACCAATGCCGACCTCGGCAATGACTTTGCCCTCGACGCAAGCGCCCTGCTCGACGATTTGTTCAAGGGGATGTAATGTCAACCATCAATTTCGCAGCTCGAGAAATCAATTGTAAAATCGTGTATTACGGACCTGGCGTGGCAGGCAAGACCACCAACCTCAAATGGATTTACAAACAAGTTGACGACAGCGTGAAGGGCGAGATGGTTTCGCTCGCCACCGAGGACGAACGCACCCTGTTCTTCGACTTTCTGCCGATAGATTTGGGCACAGTTCAAGGCTTCAAAACCCGTTTTCACCTCTACACCGTGCCAGGGCAAGTCTTTTACAATGCCAGCCGCAAACTGATTTTGCGCGGCGTGGATGGCATTATTTTTGTTGCCGACAGCGCCCCAAACCGCCTTCGCGCCAACGCCGAATCCATGCGCAATTTACGCGAGAATTTGCAAGAATACAACCTGTCCCTAGACGAAATCCCCATGATCGTGCAATTCAACAAACGCGACCTGCCCGACGCCATGCCGATTGAAATGCTTCGAGCCGTGGTTGACCCCAAAGGACAATTCCCATTCCAGGAAGGTGCAGCCTCGAGTGGCGGCGGCGTGTTCGAGACATTGCGTGCCGTGTCAAAAATGGTTCTCGAGCGTCTGGCGAAAAGCAAGTAAGCGAATAGCAATTAGCTGAATGCAAAATCTCGAGCGTCCGAAACTTCAGACGCTCGAGATTTTGGAGTTTTATTTGGAGTGTCAAGGCAAGATTTCTCGAGCCAAATGATGAAGCATATAAAGGTTTTTGGCTAACGGCTAATTGCTTACGGCTAATTGCTTCCCTTTCCCCGCCATGTTGTACGCCTGCTCGAGCATCACTTGGGTTTCTTCCCAACCCACGCACGCGTCGGTCACGCTGACACCGCACTCGAGTTTGGACTTGTCGTGATCGCTAGGAATGCTTTGCTTCCCAGGACGAAGGTTGGATTCGATCATCATGCCAACCAAATCGTGACTCTCGTGATTGAACTTTTGCTCGAGCGCGTCATTCCAGGCGAGGCTTTGTTTGGTGTGGTCGTAACTGCTGTTGGCGTGTGAGCAGTCGATCATGACGGCAGGATTTAGTTTTGCGCTACGCATCTTGTCGGCGGCATCGAGCACGTTGACAGCCGCAAAATTCGTGACGTAATTCTTGCCACTTCGCCCACCGCGCAAAATCACATGCCCGTCAGGATTACCGTTGGTCTGCACCACACTCGCCAGACCGTCAGAATTAATCCCCAGAAAAACTTGTGGGCTGCTCGAGGCGACAATCGCATCCACGGCGACTTGGGCGTTGCCTTCGGTGCTGTTCTTGAAACCAATCGCCATTGACAGTCCGCTTGCCATCGTGCGGTGCGTTTGCGATTCTGTGGTTCGTGCGCCAATCGCGCCCCAAGCCACAAGGTCAGACATAAATTGCGGGGCGAACGGATCAAGCATTTCTGTCGCAACACCCAAACCGAGTTCATTGACCTTAATCATCAAATCACGCGTTTGTTTTAAACCTTCCAGAAAATCGTTGGTGAAGTTCATTTCGGGATCGTTCATAAAACCGCGCCAACCAACGGTGGTGCGCGGTTTGTCCACGTAAACCCGCATCAAAATCAGCAACCTGTCCTCGTACTTTTTGGCGAGCACCGCCAGTTTTTCGGCGTACTCGAGCGTCTGGTGTGCGTCATGAACCGAACATGGTCCTGCGATGACGATCAATCGAAGGTCAGTCTTGCGAATGATGTTCCGCACTCCCGCTCGGGCTTTCTCGACGGTTTCTCGAGCGGCTTCGGAGGTTGGAAGCAGTGCTTTAATCTCACCTGGGGTTGGCAAGGGCGTAAAACTGGCAATGTTGACATTCTCGAGTGGCATGGGTGGCTCTCCTATTCAGTCCAAAAAAAATCCCAGCAATGCTGGGCGGGTTTGACAAACTACAATCAACGCCTGCCCGGTGGGAAACCGAACCAATACGCATGAAAATAGTTTGAAGTGATTTGCACAGGTAAAGCGTGACATGACAGACAAAACTTGTCAACCCTGAAACTCGAGCCACAAAGAATGGCGAGAATTTTCACCTCGCCATTCAAGATTCCAAACTTATTCCTGAGCTTCGATACGGTTAAAACCTTTCGGCGCTCCGACTTTATCGGCAATCACATTCTCGAGGTACTTCACCACGTTCTTGAGCGGCACACGGTTCAGCACATCCTCAAGGAACGCCGTGACCAGCATTTTTTCCGCAATTGGCTTCGGAATCCCCCTCGAACGCAAGTAAAAGAGTTCCTGTGCGTCCACCGGACCCGTGGTGCTGCCGTGCGAGCAACGCACGTCATTCGCGTTGATCTCGAGTTGCGGCACGCTGTCGGTTCGGGCTTCGTCGGAAAGCAACAACGTGCGGTTTTTCTGGTACGCGTCGGTTTTTTGCGCGTTCAACTCCACTTTGATCAAACCAGAAAACACACCTCGAGCCTTGTCCGTCAGCACGCCCTTGAACAGCAAATCCGAGTGCGCCCGAGGTTTCTGGTGGTGCTGTAAGGTGTAATGGTCAAAATGCTGGTCTTTGTCGGCAAAGTACACCGCCAGCATCTCCGAATTCGAGTTTTCGGACAGCGCCGTTTGCACCTCTGATCGGCTGAGCGTCGCGCCCATCGTCACGTACAAGCTGTTCAATGTCGCATCACGCTCGAGGTTCGATTTGATGCGTTGAATGTGCGTAAAACCACGACCCCAATTCTGAATCGCCACGTAACGCAAGTTCGCGCCTTTGCCCAAGAACAACTCGACCACACCAAAATTCGCGGCTTTCAAATCTGGGCTGTCCTGCTCATCAATGTAGGTGACTTTCGCGTTGTCCTCGAGCACCACCAACGTCCGAGAAGCCGTAAACGTCCCCTCCTGATCGAGGTAACGGAACCCACCGAGCGGCAACTCGAGTTCGACATTTCTTGGCACGTACAAGAAAAAACCGTTGTCCCAAAGTGCGGCATTGAGCGCCGTGAACTTGTCCTCGTCCAAATCGGGAATCGCCTCGTAACGCTCGAGCGCCTGCGCCGTAGGGGCTGGGTACGCCGCACCCACGACGCTGTACAAATACTTTTGCACCAACTCTGGGTGTTTTTCAACCGCCGTTTTTAAGTCCGTAAAAATAACGCCCTTCGCCTCGAGGTCACTTGGCACGTCCTTAAAAATCACGCTCGAGCCAGAAAGCACGATTCGACCCGCCGCGTCCGTGGAGGAGAGGCGATCCCGAATTTTTGCAGGCAATTCGTCAAGGCTGGCGACGGCTGGCATGGGTTGTGCAGGGCTGAAATTCTCGGGTTTGAACCTCCGAAGGTTGGTGTACTTCCACGATTCCACAGCCGTGGTTGGGACTTTGCGGTCATGGTAAATCTCGAGGGCGGAAAGTCGGGATTTCTCAAGCCATGCAGGTTCGTTGAGGCTGGAGATGGTGAAGGGGGATTGGGTTAGTTGGGTCATGGTTGATTAACTCCTGGCTGATTGTCTTTCTTTTCTGGTTCGTTTTATGAAATTCTGAGGTGCAATAGTTTTGAATTGGCAGATGGTAAACGTAATTCTTTTCTTAGATTTATGCGTAGTAATTGAAGCAATTCACCTAAGTCGCCATGTCGTTGCCGAGAAAAGGTATCCATAAACTTTAGAGCTGCTTCAACTTCTTCAGGTTGACCAAATAGCTGAATGTCAGCAAAAGCGCTTTCTAATTCATTTTGATTAGGATTGTTGCTATGAATATATCTTTCTAGTTTTTGAAATGCTTCAATAAGATACTTAGTTTTTAAGTCACGTATTTTATTCCTTCGATCTCGAGACATTGAAAACCAATGTACTGCGAGCCAACCCAAGATACCCGCTAAAACTGTAAGTGCAAACTTAAGTGTATCATCCATTAAAATCCCTGCTACTTTCAGAATTCACTTGATATCTTTTCATTTTTGTTTTACTTATTTCAACGTGATTCTCGAGATTACGCAAACTTGAGTTCTGCTGTTCTTCCTGGTGCAGGGTCTTGTGCCACAATTGCTTTTGCCAATGCCTCGAGATTCTAGCGTTTATACACTTCATTGCGGTATTAAACTCGTAATTCTGCCATCATTTCTACCATCGAAATCTTTGGTTCTAACAATCGTTCTTGAATCAAACCTAATTCTGATTCGTCTGCTAAACGCTCGAGCAATTCTTCATTTCCTCCAAGTAAAGCATTGTATTCCTCGAGCGGCAACAAAATAAAAGTTTGTCCTGTTTCATCAGTTATTTGTTGATTCGCTGCGATCATTGTTTGCCCCCTTTGGCTCTCTAACTGCGTTCAATCCAATTCTCGAGCTTTAAACCTTTAATTCGTTCAAAATGCTTGGTGTTATCCGATATCAGTGTTTCACCAAAACTCATGGCTGTAGCGGCAATCAAAATATCGTTATCCTCAAGTTTCGTTCCTGCTTGTTTTAAATCCCACCATATTTGTGCTGCTACTTCGTAGGTGTGAAAGTCTGGAATAACCAATTCTAGATTCTCGAGAAACGATTCAAGGGTGACTTTCTTGCGTGCAAATCGTGGATCAAATGCCCCGCGTTTTGACTCGTAATGGGTTATGGCTGAAATTCCAAGGATTTCACCGCAATCAAGAGCGTCATCGTATTGAACAAGTACAGATTCCGAATTGCGTACCAGTAAACTCACAATGTTGGTATCAAGGATCAGCACGACTGCTCCAAGGGGTTCGTTGTATATTTTCCGTAAATGCTGTGCGTTCTTCTTCGGTGCTGTCGGCAAGTTCTCGCGCCAGTCTTTTGAGGTTTTCGCGGCGATGTTGTTCAAGAATATGTTGTAACCACTCGAGATCAGCTTCGGTCATGGTGTCAATTTTTTGGTGTAACTTTTCTTTGATGCTCATATTTTCACCTCAATCTCGAGTTTAACTTCTTTCAATCCAATTCTCGAGATTACACAAACTCGAGCTTAGTTAAAACCTACCCATTCAAGAAGTTTATTCGACATCACTCGAGTCTCAATTTTCATTTTGTTACTTTTCTTGAGAGTATCCCAGGTATCACTCCAGTGTTTAGTCCATTTTGCAAGTTGACGTTGCATGTCAATCAGTTCTGTTTGAAGCTCAAAGTTAACTTCTGAAGCTGTCCACTCAATAAACCACATGGCTTCTCGCGCAAAACCTTTTGTACCTTCTTGGTTTTGATGTTGTTTAAGCGAATCTGCAAGCCTGTTAATGGTGACAGCCAGATTCCCAAGCCGTGTCTGAATTGGTAATCTCGAAAAGCTTTTGTAAAACATGGCTGCGTTCATGGTTGTACTCCAGCGAATAATTTTTCAACAATTGATTTAACTCGAGCTTTCAAGTTTTCGTCTTGAATGTAAATACTTGGGTTGCCATCACTTGGGCGTTGGTTGATGTAAGAATCGTATGCCATTTCTTGACGGTCTACATACCAACCTGTGCCCCAACGGACGACGTTTTACAGCTTTGTTAAAAGCAGTTAAATCTTCACCTGTTGGCTCGGCTAAGGCTTTCAAATTGTCTCGAAACCGTTCAATTTCCTCGGGTGTGCGTTGTACTCGAACATCGGGCAAGTTTGGGTATTTGAATGTTGGGTCAGTGTCAATCACATTTTTCAGTCGCTCGAGAGTTGTTTCGGTCATGTGGTCTATTCGTTCACTTATTTCTTGTCGCATCGTCATGATTTCACTCCTCTCGAGCATTTTAGATTGCTTTAACCCACCGATCCTTCCATCTCGAGTTCAATCAAGCGATTCAATTCCACCGCGTACTCGAGTGGGAGTTCTTTGGCAATTGGTTCGATAAATCCGCGCACGATCAAACCGGTGGCGGCTTCTTCGCTCAACCCTCGAGACATGAGGTAGAATACTTGCTCGTCGTTGATTTTGGAGACGGTGGCTTCGTGTCCGACGCTGGCGGTTTTTTCTTCAATTTCGATGTACGGGTAGGTGTCGGTGCGGCTGTCATCGTTGAGCAGCAGCGCGTCACATTCGACATTGCTTTTGGCGTTGGTCGCGCCGTCGTAAATCTTCACCAAACCACGGTAAC
Source organism: Deinococcales bacterium (assembly GCA_025352125.1). Lineage (GTDB taxonomy): Bacteria > Deinococcota > Deinococci > Deinococcales > JAAFIG01 > JANXTZ01. Next base: position 55,657 of record JANXTZ010000046.1, read on the forward strand.
TCGAGCGTCCAGAGTTTTTGGAAATGGATTTGCTCACGATGCTCGAGCTTGTGTTTGGCGCGAAGTGAACGACCTTGCCGCCTGCATCTTGGTGTTGCCCAGTGTTCGCCATCGCAATACTTAAAATTTCACCTCTAGCGTGTTCCTCGAGCAAGTACGTGGCTGGGTATTTCATGGTGACTTTGCTGCCCAGGTTGCCGTCCACCCATTCCATGTGAGCGCCCTGGTACACGGCGGCGCGTTGGGTCACGAGATTGTAAACGTTGTGTGACCAGTTTTGAATGGTGCTGTAACGCATCCGAGCGTCTTTTTTGACCACAATTTCGATCACGCCACTGTGAAAGCTGTCCGAGGAGTAACTTGGCGCGGTGCAGCCTTCAATGTAGTGCGCGAAAGCGCCCTCTTCGATCACGATCAGGGTGCGTTCAAACTGTCCTGAGTTTTCGGCGTTGATGCGGAAATAGGTTTGCAGTGGAATGTCCACCTTGACGCCTTTTGGCACGTAAACAAAACTGCCGCCAGACCAGACGGCGCTGTTGAGCGCGGCAAACTTATTGTCCTCGGGTGGAATAACCGTGGCAAAATACTCGCGGAAAATGTCTGGGTGCTCGCGCATTCCGTCCTCAATCGAAAGGAAGATCACGCCGAGTTTTTCCCACTCTTCTTTGAGGTTGTGATAGACCATTTCCGATTCGTATTGAGCGCCCACGCCCGCCAGCATTCCGCGTTCTGCCTCTGGGATGCCCAGCTTATCGAAGGTGCGTTTGATCTCGTCTGGCACGTCGTCCCAGGTTCTGGCGTTCAGTTCGTCGGTGGGTTTGATGTAATAGTAAATATTTTCGAGGTCAAGTCCGCTTAAGTCTGCGCCCCAGGTTGGAATGGGTTTGGAGTTGTAAATATCCAGCGCTTTCAAGCGAAACTCGAGCATCCAGGCGGGTTCGTTTTTGGCGCTCGAGATCATGCGCACAACATCAGCGGACAAGCCTTTTGGGGCTTTGATCGTGTACTTTTCGGGTTGCGACCAGCCGTATTCGTATCCGTCGTTGATTTTGGCGACTTCTGGGTTGGGTAGGTTGTCGGTGTACTGTGTCATGACGTGCCTCCTCGAATAATTTAATCTGCGGCGTGTCTTGCTTACAAGACAGCACCTGACGGGCTGTTCGCGCTAAAAACTGGTTTCGGCAGGCTGGCGGCGTAATCTTTGACCCACTCATAGCCTTGAGCCTCGAGTTTGGTGGCAAGACTCTTGTCGCCGGTTTGCACGATGCGTCCGTCCACCATGATGTGAACTTTGTCAGGTTCGATCATGTCCAGGATGCGTTGGTAGTGTGTCACGATCAGCGCCGAGAAATTCTCGCCGCGCATGGCATTCACACCCTGGCAGACGACCTTCAGGGCGTCAATGTCGAGTCCAGAATCGGTTTCGTCCATGATAGCGATACTTGGCTCGAGCATCAGCATTTGCAGGATTTCGTTGCGTTTTTTCTCGCCGCCGGAAAAGCCTTCATTCAAATAGCGGTTGACCCAACTTTCATCCCATTGCAGCAACGCGAGGGATTTCTGAAGTTTGGTGTAGAACGCCATGAATTGCACCTCTTCACCGGTGCGGGCTTGAATCGCAAGGCGCAAGAAGTTGGCGACGGTCACACCAGGAATCTCGACTGGGTACTGGAACGCCAGGAAGACACCTTTGCGGGCGCGTTCATCGGCTTCCATGTTAAGGATGTTTTCGCCGTCCAGCATTACTTCGCCGCGTTCGACCAGGTATTCTGGTGCGCCTGCAATCACTTTGGCGAGGGTGCTTTTGCCGTTGCCATTTGGTCCCATGATGGCGTGAATTTCGCCGCGTGGAATGGTTAAATTCACACCGTGCAAAATCATTTCACCGTTGACGCTAGCCCATAAATCTTTGATGACGAGTTCTTTCATGTTTTCTCCTGAACAACCTCGATTTGTTGTCTGACTCGAGGTTGATTGATGTGCTGGGTCATTCCACAATTGAGAATGATTCCTAACTGACCTCAGATTACACCGATAAACAGGGAATCTCAAGTACGTTGGTCAGGATTCAGAAGACTCAGGTTTTGTGACCTGCAACTGAACCCAAGTTCGGTTTTGAGCGTATCTTGAATGTATGATTACAGACCTTAAAAACTTGGAAACCGCCACCTTTGGCGGGGGTTGCTTTTGGTGTCTCGAGCCTTTGTTCGATAACCTTACAGGTGTGACAGACGTGGTCAGCGGTTATGCGGGCGGGCACACCGTCAATCCAACGTATCAGCAGGTTTGTTCTGAAACCACGGGTCACGCCGAGGTCATTCAGATCAAGTTTGACCCAAGCGTTGTCTCTTATCAAGCGTTGCTCGAGGTGTTTTTCACCATGCACGACCCGACCACGCTCAACCGTCAGGGCAATGATGTTGGCGAGTCGTATCGCTCGATCATCTTGTATCAAAATGCAGTCCAACTCGAGACAGCAAAAATCGTGATTGCGAACTTTGAGCAACAAAAAATTTGGGATCACAAAATTGTCACGCAACTCGAGCCTTACACGGTGTTCTATCCAGCCGAGGATTACCACCAGGAGTATTTTGCCCGCAATCCTGGGCAGGGCTACTGCCGCATTACTGTCGCGCCCAAAGTCGCAAAGTTTCGCAAAATGTTCCTCGAGAAACTAAAAGTCTAACGACAGCCCTTCGCCTCTTCAACGACCTGATAGAATTCGCGGCATGGGTTATATCACATCACTTTTCTCAAATGGACCACTCGGAATAGTTTATGGCGCATTGATCCTGTATTGCCTGTATCACGCGATCTCGAGGCGTTCCGAGCCGTACTGGTTTTTTTTGATTTTGTTCATTCCTGCGATTGGCGGCATTGCTTATTTTGTCTTGGAGGTGTTGCCCGATTTGCGGCGTGGAAACCTCAGCATCGACACCAGCGCGTTCCAAAGTTCCAACTCGAGAATCTTAAACAAAGAACGCATCCTTGAGGAGATGGACACGCTCGACAACCGCATGAATCTGGCGCGAGAGTACAAAAACGCTGGGCGACTCGAGGATGCCAAAAAAATGCTCGAGTCGGTTTCGAGCATTCATCAACAGGACCCTTACGTGCGCTTTGAGCTGGCAGATTTAAATTTCCGCGAAAACAACCTTGAAGTGACCAAAGACATTTTGACAAGCGTGCTCGAGGGTTGTCCCGAAGAATTGCGCTACCGCGCAAAATTGTTGCTTGCCAGAACGCTTGATGGTCTGGGTGAACTCGAGGCTGCCGAACGGTATTACCGCGAAGCCACCACGTACTTCACCGGTGAGGAAGCCAGGGCGCGACTGGCACAGTTTTTGATCGCCCAAGACCGCAAAGACGAGGCGAAAAAGTCGCTCGAGGGTATCTTGCGCAATTACAAGCGCTCGGCGAGTGTGTATCAACGTCAGCAACGTGAGTGGTTTGATTTGGCTGGCAAACTTCTGAAAGAACTTTAAACGATGCGTCTCGAGCGTTCGCTCCAGGCAATGCTCGAGAGCAACAAAATGCCTGCCAAACCTGCAAAAATGCCCGTGATCTCGCCTGGTTTGGTTGACCAGCCGATGCTGCGTCCCAAGCCCTGGTAAATGCTGTTGAGTTGTCCACTCGAGCGAGCCTCAAAGTATTTCCCGCCGGTGGTGTCGGCAATGTTCTTTAAAATTTCGGGGTCAAAACCGACCATCATGCCACCGCCCTGAAAATCGATTGAGCCAGCGTCCGTGCCAAGCCCAACGGTGTACACTTTCACGTCTTTGTTGCGCACCTCGGCGGCAATCTCGAGCGGTTCGGGGGGGCGGTTATTGCGCCCGTCGGTCAAGAGCACAATGGCGGCGGGCGGCAGCCGTTGACCGCGCACGATTTTGGCGTTCTCGCCGCGTTCGGGCAGGGCTTGGGTTGCAATTTGCAACCCCGCGCCGATGGCGGTGCCACGCCCAAGTGAAAGTTGGTCAATGGCATCCAGAACGGCGCTGTGATCGGCAGTCGGTTCGACGTTGACGGCGGCGTAACCGCTGAAGCTGACCAGCCCAATTTTCGTGCCTGCGGGCAGTTGCTTGATAAAAATTCTGGCTGCGTCTTGGGCAGCCTCAAATCTCGAGGGTTTGATGTCGTCGGCACGCATCGAAAGCGAGACATCGATTGCCAGCATGATGGTGGTTTTGTTGTCAGGCACAGGTAAAGCTGCCGTCGGACGGGCGAGCGCGAAAATCCCCAACCCCAGCGCCAGCAGGTACAAGATTGCCGGAATATCACGGTTTCTCGAGAACGTCGGCGTGCTGACAGACTTTAGAAACTCGAGGTCAGGGTGAAAGACCACACTCTCGGCTGGGAGTTTCTGGTCGCGCCAGTACCACCAGATCAAAAATGGCACGATCACCAAGAGTACGAGTTGAAAGGGCCAGAGAAAATTCATGCCAAGCTCCTTTAAGGAATCCTGCGTTGCCAGTGAAGGCTGAGTCCCGCGCCCGTCAGCATCAAAACCACTGCCAAGCCCGACAGGATGCCGCCAAGCTCGAGTTTGGTGGCTTCCCAGATGGTGACAGTCCCAAGTTCTTTGTAGATTTTCTCGAGCGCCGCTTTTTCGGGCGGGAAGACAAATTTGCCCTCAGTCTCGAGCGCCATGCTTTCAAGGGTTTTGGGGGTGCACGGGACAAAATATTGTTTGCCATCAATTTGCAAGACCGCGCCGCCCTCTTTGCAGACAGCAATTGTATAGAGTTTGACTTTGTATTGCTTGGCAAATTTGGCTGCCAGTTGGGGGTCAGCGGAGACGTTGCTGGTGCCGTCAGAAATTAAGACAATGGCGCCAGGGGGCAGGGTGGTGGCGTCAACGGGCTTGATCGGTTGTCCGGTGCTCGGGTCAATGCTTTGGGGTTTGGGTTGATTGGCGTTGGATTTCAGTCCCAGCAACTCACTTGGAATATCCACGTTTTTGCGCCCTGGTAAACTTCGGACGCTACCGACCACCGCATCTGCCAGACTGGTGTTGGCAGCAACTTTGACATTATTGAGTTTCTCGAGCAGGGTGGTTCGGTCGGTGGTGGCAGGCACGACAATGGCGGCGCTGTCTGAAAATGTTGCCAAACCAATCATGGTGCTGCTGGGCGCGAGTTTGACAAATTCTTTGACAATCTCTTTGGCAACCTCGAGTCTGCTTGGGTTGACATCGGTCGCCTGCATACTCTTGCTGGTGTCGAGCGCGATCATCACGGCGGCTTTGTTGACGGGCAGTGGCGGTGTGCCAATTGGTCGTGCCGCCGAAAACAGCAGCAATGCCAGCGCGATCAGTTGCAGGTTCAGAGGCCATCTCGAGTGTGATTGCTTGGTGTTTGAAAGAACGTTTGGCAACAGATTTGCGTCGGCGTAGGCGGTGGCGGTGTTGACACGAACTTTGGCGCTGCGCCGCACAAACCAGATTGCCAGAGGCACGAGCGGCATCAGCAGCAACAGCAGTGGCCAGGTAAAAGTCATGTTTGTCCCTCGAGTTTGGCAGTGTTCATCTGCGACCTCGGCGTTTGAGCGTGAATTTCATGATTGGAGCGATAACCTCTAAGTGCGTGCTCAGCTCGAGCGTATCAACCCGAGCGCCCCTGAAAGCTCGAGCCACGCGTTGATTGCGGTTTGACACCATTTGCGCGTGGGCGAGGCGAACTTTGGGGTTGCTGGTATCGACCCAGACTTCACTGCCCGATTCTGGGTCGCGCAAGCGCACGCCGCCAACATTGGGCAACTCGCGCTCTGCTGGGTCAGAGATGCGCACCGCGATCACATCGTGGCGTTGCGCGAGGCGTCCGAGCGGTTGCGCCCAATTGGAATTCGCGTCCATGAAGTCAGAAACCACAAACAACATCGTGCGCCGTTTTAAAGTGCGTTCGACCCGCTCGAGTGCCGCCTCCAGGTTGCTGATGCTGCCAGGCATCAAGTTTTCTTGAAGGTTTGACAACTGATGCAAAATATTGAGGGTTTGCGCCCGTCCGGTTCGCGGCGGCACAAACTTGATGCCCGCCTCGTTTACGCCCAGACAGCCAATCTTGTCGCCGTGCCGCGTGATGATGCTCGAGAGCACACCGGCGAACTCGAGAGCCAAATCTCGTTTTAAGACCCGCCTTGTGCCGAAAGTCATGCTCTTGGACATGTCCACCACCATCCAGGCGGTAATTTCGCGCTCTTCACGGTATTGACGCACGTGCAATTTGCCAGACCGAGCGGTAACATTCCAATCCATGCGCCGCACCTCGTCGCCAGGTTGGTATTCGCGGATTTCGGCGAGGTCGAGGCTGGGACCGTAAAAAATACCCGAGTAATCACCAAATAAAAACCCGTCCAAGCGTTTGATGACTTTAAGCTCGAGCCTTCGCAGCAAAGCCTCAGGCAATTCTGGGGCTTTGGGTTTTGGTCGAACCTCGGGTGCTTTGGGTTTTGGGCGGGTCAAGGTCAGCATGTTTTGGGTTTCTCGAGTTCTGATCACGAAATACGAATTTTAAAGGTTTAAAGATTGACTTCCATGCCAGTTGCTTGGCTGTTCTGGGTTTTGTACGGGTCGCCCATGTGTACTTTTGGCAGTGGAATGGCTTTCAAGATCATGTCGATAAAGTCTTCCATTTTCTTCTCGTCCGCCAGCGCCTCGTAAGACGGCATGATGCGATGACGCAAGATTTCTGGGGCGAGGTCGCGCACGTCTTCGGGCAGGGCGTACTCGCGCCCACGCAAGACCGCCAGGGCTTTCGCGCCTAAAATCAGATTCACGCTGCCTCGAGGCGAAGAACCGTAAGCAATGTATTTTTTGAGTTCTGGCAGCTTGGCTTCGCTTGGGTCACGTGTGGCTCGAGCCAGACGCACGGCGTACTCGGTGACGTTTGGATGCACGTAAATTCGGTCCGCCATTTCCTGCAAACCACGTAATTCTTCTGAAGACAGGACTTTATTGATTGCCTCGAATTTGGTGCTGACCCTGTCCACCACGGTCATTTCCTCGTGAAAACCAGGATAGCCGATAATCACCTTAAACATAAAACGATCTACCTGCGCCTCGGGCAGAAAATAGGTGCCCTCGGACTCGATGGGATTTTGCGTGGCGAGCACCAAAAACGGGTCGGGCAATTTGAATGTCTGCTGTCCAATGGTGACCTGGCGTTCCTGCATCGCCTCGAGAAGCGCACTCTGAATTTTGGCGGGCGCACGGTTGATCTCGTCTGCCAGCACCAGATTCGCCATGATCGGTCCCAGCTCGACCTCGAACTTGGATTCTTTCTGGTTGTAAATTCGTGTGCCGATCAAATCGGCTGGCACAAGGTCGGGCGTGAACTGAATGCGCCTGAACGTCGCGCCTATAGCATCGGCGGTGGTCTTGATTGCCAGGGTCTTGGCAAGTCCAGGCACGCCCTCGATCAAGATGTGCCCCCGAGCAAGGAGCGCCACCAACATTCGCTCGAGCATCAAATCTTGCCCGACAATCACACGTTTGACCTCGAATAACAAGGTGCGCAGTTTGGCGGCGGCTTCAACCACAGAATTTGGTTCGATTGTCGGTTTGGTGCTCATGTCGTCCATGTGTTTGCTCCCAGTGTAGAGTTTAGCTGCGGGTGTTTGGCAAGGTTGGCGCGAAGGGATTCAAAGGATTTTCTGGATCACTTGGTACTGGTGTGCTGGGTTGAATCGGCACCGCTCGAGGTTGGGCTGGCGTGTTTTGCGGTGTGCTGGGTTGAGGTGTGGTGCCCGGCGCACTGGGCTGCAAGGGAACCAGCTCTTGCGGCTGACCATTGCGCCCAGGTTGGTTGCCATTTTGCTGCCCTGGTTGCGGCTGTTGACCAGGCTGCGGAAAGGTGTACAACTTTCCATCCTGCAAAATTTGGACTGGGCAATCTTGTGGTTTCTGCCCCTGACCAGGCGGCGGTTGCTGCCCGTTTGGATTTAACGGAATCAACTCTCGAGCGTCGTTGTTCGGATTTGTGGGCGCTTGAGTATTTTGCACACGAATCAAATCAGGAATGGCTTGATTCACGGTGATAATCTCTTTTGGCGCACTCGAGCGACCCGCGAAAAAACCACCAACAGCGATGAAACCGCCAATTAAAACCAACGCCATTTGTTTGAGCACCTCGAGCACCTCCGCTAGAAAGTAGTTTACTGAATTAACTGTGCGAGAACTGAGAAAAAATACCAGAAGTGCCTCGAGAAATCGCATCACAGCAAATCTTGATCGACTCGTGTACACTGAGCACCCCCAGTATAGACTTGGGGTGTAGAGGAACTGTGAATGCATAAAGTAGCCATTGTAGGACGCCCCAACGTGGGCAAATCAAGTTTGTTCAACCGCATGATCGGCAAACGTGCCGCCGTGGTCGCTGACGAACCAGGCGTGACGCGTGATGTCAAGGAAGAATTCATGATGTTTGAAAACCACCGCATTCTGCTGATGGACACCGGCGGACTGTGGAGCGGTGACGAGTGGGAAGCCAAGATTCTCGAGAAAGCCGAGATGGCAATCCATGACGCTCAAGTGGTGCTGTTTGCCGTTGATGCCCGCACCGAACTCTCGAGCGCCGATGAAGAGATTGCCAAATGGTTGCGCCGTCTGGGCAAGCCCGTGATTTTGGTCGCCACCAAGATTGACTCCAATAAGCAAGAAAGTCTGCTTTTAAACCTCTATCAACTCGGGTTTGGTGACCCAATGCCAACCAGCGCCGAACATGCCAGGGGCTTGGATGACGTGATGGACAGGGTACTCGAGATTTTGCCCAAAGATGACGAGGAGATCACGGACGTTTCTCCGATTCGGGTGGCGCTGATTGGACGCCCCAACACCGGCAAATCGAGCATGTTGAACGCCATCACGGGTTCGGAACGGGTGATTGTTTCGCCGATTGCTGGCACAACCAGGGACGCGATAGATATTGAATTCAATTATGCGGGTCAGCGTTTTATTTTGATTGACACCGCAGGTATTCGTCACCGTCCCAAAGACAACATCGAATTGTTTGCGCAACTCCGCAGTGAGCAAAGCATCAGAAACTCCGACGTCAACTTGCTGGTGATTGATCCATTTGAACTGGGCGACCACGAGATGAAACTGGCGAACATGGCGTATGACGCTGGAAAACCGGTCATCATCATCATCAACAAGTGGGATTTGGTGCCAGAAGAGGACCTGAAAAAAGTCGAAAAAGACATTTCCCAGCGCCTCAACCACCTCGATTTTGCGCCCAGGGTGTATACAAGTGCCATCAATGAGTACGGTATTCACGAACTTCTTGCCGAATGCACCAAACTCTACACGCTCTGGCAGACCAGGGTGAGTACGGGCGACCTGAACAGGTGGCTCGAGGTTTGGCAGATGCGTCAACAAATGCCGAACTTCAAGGGCAAGCCGTTGAAAATGTATTACATGACCCAAGCCGAAACCGCACCGCCAACCTTTGTGATTTTCTGTAACAGGGCGGACTTCGTGACTCGAGCTTACGAGGGTTTCTTGCGCAACCGCATCCGTGAAGACCTCGATCTTCCAGGCATTCCCGTGCGTATCGTCTGGCGCGAACGCGGCGCGGCATTTCAAAAGAAAGAAAAAACCTCGAGCAAGGCGGAAGTTGCCCGCGAAGAACACGCACTTGAGGGTGAACGTGGTTCTAAACCACCGAGTGCCAGAAGTGAGCGGCGCAAAGCGGCAGCCGAAAAAATAGAAAAAAAGTAAATCTCGAGATACCCTCTCATCCCCAACCCTTGTCTCATCGGAGAGAAGGGAGTTTTATTGCTAACTTGAGTGGCTGAAATCGATACTCGAGGATTTTGAAATCAGTTTTTTGTAACTCGAGTATACTGAGTCATGCCTCGAGTTTCGCCAGTCAAAACCGTTGCCACGTTTGAAGATTACGTGCGTTTTGAGACAACTTCAGACGTGCGCCATGAGTTCGTGGATGGCAATCTGTTTGTCAAGGCAGGCGGCTTGAAACGGCATAATTTTGTGGCAGGAATGCTTTACGCAAAACTTTTGCCGATTTCCGTCGCTCGAGGTTGCTACACGTATTTTGCTGACGTTATTACTCGAATGCCAAGCGGCACAGGATATTACCCCGATGTGCTGGTCACTTGCGACTCGAGCATGGATACAAACCGTGTCGTGTACCGCCCTAACATTCTGATCGAAGTCCTCTCGCAAAGCACCGAAGCCATAGACCGAGGCGAGAAATGGGAGCAATACCAAACCATCCCAAGCCTCGAGCAGTACGTGCTGCTTTCGCAGAACGAAGCAATTGCAGAGATATTCTCGAGAAATGATGACAAGTGGTTGTACGAACGCCTGACTGGTGATGCGACCCTCAGATTCTCGAGTCTCGAGTTGGAAATTGTTCTTTCGGACTTGTACAAGAACCTACCTCAAGCTGACACTGAAGAATCCTAAATCTCCACTGAACATCCACACTCGAGCGCAAAAACCGTGGGAGACACGAATTCTCGAGTTCCCGAAACCGTGTGATGCCAAATTTCCAAACTGCGTGGGTCGAACACCAGAATGTCTTTGACGCCATTCTCGAGGTAAAACTGTGGCGCGAGTTCTTTGTCTTTAATCTCGTACCCAACTGAAATAATTTCGATGACCGCCTCTGGAATCAGGGTAATTGCTTCGTCGAGTTCGGTGGGTTCTTGGCAAAAAATACTGATGTCAGGACGTTTGATCGAATTGATTGCAAACTTCACGTAGACATCTGCGACATGGTGACAACCGCAATCACCAAGACTTTTGATACTCTGTTGAATTCGGAACGATTCGCGTTGATGGCGAAACGCGGGACTGGCTTCCCAAATCGGGATTCCATTCATCATTTCAATGCGGATGCCAGCTTCATCCGCACGCTCGAGCAAATCAGAAAAAGGTAAAGCCATACTGAGTATTTTACCCTCGAGTTGCCTCGTGTGCAACGTATTGAACCTGAGTAAATTTTTGTAGTCGAAGATAGATACTGATTTTCAGAACTACACATTTGAATGAAAACCCTCGAGTTTCGCGCTTCCTGTGTAGAATCAAATCTCAATGGCTGACAACGCAACGTTCTTCTTCCAAGAAAAAATCGCCGAAATGCTCGAGCGTCGCAAAACCGTGCAAAACGGTGGTGGTGCGGAACGCATCCAAAAACATCACGACGCAGGGAAATTGACCGCCAGGGAACGAATTCTCGAGTTGCTGGACGAGGGCAGTTTTGTCGAGTTGGGCGCGTTTGTCGAGCATCTGGAGACAGGTTTGATGGAGGGCATCCAAGCCCCTGGAGAGGGCGTGGTGACAGGTTTTGGCACGGTGGACGGGCGCAAAGTTTGTGTTTTCAGTCAAGATTTCACGGTGTTGGGCGGCAGCCTGGGCAAAATGCACGCCAGCAAAATTGGCAAGGTCATGGATTTGGCGGCTCGAGTCGGCTGTCCGATCATTGGTCTGAACGACAGTGCCGGTGCGCGAATTCAGGAGGGCGTGGACAGCCTTTCGGGTTACGGTGAGGTATTTTACCGCAACGCGATTTATTCGGGGGTTGTGCCGCAAATCAGCGCGATTCTTGGACCTTGCGCGGGCGGGGCGGTCTACAGCCCAGCGTTGACAGATTTTATTTTTATGGCTCGAGGCTCGAGCTTTATGTTCATCACCGGTCCTGAAGTCATCAAAAGCGTGACCCGCGAGGATGTGAGTTTTGAAGAATTGGGTGGCGCGGACGTTCACAACAAGAAATCTGGCGTGGCGCACTTTGAGTACGACAATGACAAAGCCGTGATTGCTGGTATCCGCGATTTACTCAGTTACCTGCCCTCAAGCGCCACAGAAAAACCTGCACTCAAACCCAGCAAAGATTCTAAATCTCGAGCGACCCCAGAACTGCTCAAGATTGTGAACCCAGATCAGCGCAAGCCTTACCCGATGATTGATGTGATTCATGCCATTGTGGACGACAAAACGTTTCTCGAGGTGCAACCCGAATGGGCGAAGAACATGATTTGTGGTTTTGCCAGACTGGGTGGGCGAAGCGTTGGGATTGTGGCGAACAACCCGCGTCAAATGGCTGGAGTGCTCAACATTGACGCCTCGGACAAGGCGGCAAGGTTTATTCGGACTTGCGATTGTTACAACGTGCCAATCGTGACCCTGGTGGACGTGACGGGTTTTTTGCCAGGCGTTGCCCAGGAACATCAGGGCATCATTCGGCACGGCGCGAAAATGCTTTATGCTTACGCCGAAGCCACCGTGCCCAAAATCACATTGATTGTCCGAAAATCTTACGGCGGCGCGTACCTCGCCATGAACAGCCGCGACATGGGCGCGGATGTGGTGCTGGCATTTCCGAGCGCCGCCGTCGCGGTCATGGGCGCGGACGGGGCAGCCAACATCATTTACCGCCGCGAAATTTTAAACTCGAGCAACCCAGACGCGACCCGCGCCAGCAAAATCGCGGAGTACAAAACCGCGTTCGACAACCCTTACGTGGCAGCGGCTCGAGGTTACATCGACGATGTGATTCAACCCGAACAGACGCGGGTTCAACTGATTTTACACCTCGAGATGCTCGAGGGAAAAGCTGAATCGCGCCCGTTCAAAAAGCACGGAAACATTCCACTTTAAGTTAATCAATTACGGCTTTTAACGCATTTGGGACGCGCAATTCTTGTTGCCGCCATGCCAGAATCAGTGCGCCAGCGCCCCAAGCGCCACCGAGCAGCCACAGTGAAACTGCCAGCACTGGCACAAGCAATGTCAGGGCATACAATCCCAAGCCGAGCGCACTTCCAACCCACGGCTCGAGCTTCAAATCCAGGCGTTTCAAGATCGAACCTCCAAGCAGGCTGCAACTCAAGCCCATGCCGAGGGTCAAAGCAAAAATTGTGAAGCTCGAGATGAGTATGGCAAATGGCGCACCGACCAGGCTCAGACCGCCCAGGGTTGCCAGTGGCAACGTCAGAATCACCAGCAGCAAACCGATGCCTGTGGCGCGACCAGCCTCGAGTTTAAAATGACGCTCGAGTGGTTTTTCCCAGTTGAAGAGTTGCAACGCGGCGGCGCAGGCGGCGACCACCAGCAGGTAGACCCAGTGCCAGTTGCTCGAGCCAAGCAGGTTCTTGAACGGTTGCAACGCACTGGCGGCACTCAGACCAGGCAGGTTGGCGCTCTGGGCTGGAATGCTCTGGATGGCATCGCTGTGAAAACGTCCAAGCACGGCGCTGACCCCACCCACCTTGCGGGTGTCGGCTGGCAGGTTCACATCGCCCAGAAAGGTCATGACCTTGCCGGTCACGCTGGCTCTAGGCTCGAGCCTGACATTGCCGCCAATGCTGACCACGTCGCCGTTGACCGTACCACTGACCGTGATGTCGCCGCCGAACCGCACGATGCTGGCATTGTGAATCCCAGAGATGACGCTTGAGCCAAAAAAAGGCGCGGCTTGCGGCAAGACCAATGCCGCACTAATGCCAAAGGCAATCGTGCTGGCGAGCGCCCCGACATTGCGCCTCGAGCCACTGGCAAAGGCTGCCAGAAGCGTCACAATCAAGGCGCTGACGATCAAACTGGCGGGCAACGCCTGAACCAGATCAATCACGGCTCGAGCGGTCACGCTGGCGTAATTCCAGGACAGTCCAATCAAGCCAAGACCAGCGCCAACCAGCAAGGTAAACACAAAATACAGTGGCGTTCGATCAGGGTTTTCGCGCTCGAGCGCGTCCTTCTTGGCATCTGACTCGATTTTGTTGGCAAGCGTTGAAGCAAAAGAAGCGGGGACATTGACGCGCGGTATTCCTGCCAGAACAGACTCGAATGATGCGGGCGCTCTGCTCAATTGGGCATCAAGGGCAATATTGGCAGCCATGTTTCGGGCAAAACCCGTGGGGGCGGTCACTCGAGGTATGACGGGAATTGAAGATTGCAACGCGTGATCTGCAATCGCTTGTGACATTTTCGCCGCAAAACTGTCTGGTGCGCTCTCTCGAGGAATCTGGGCAAGCAAAGCACGGCTTGCAATCTCGCTCGAGACTTGAAACGCGAAATGCTCTGGCGCGACAACCTTGGGCAGCAATTCGAGATGGCTGGTCAAAACTGCATTGCTCGAGATTTCAGTCGCGGAAAGCCGCGCAAAAGCGGGCGGTGCATGAATGCGTTCAAGTCCCTCAAGCAATAGACAAGCCTCGAGTTCGCTGAGCATACTTTTTGCGAAGCCCAACGGTGCGTTCACTCGAGGCAAGCTGTGGATGGCTCGCTCGACAAAATCAGAATTGTTTGTCACTCGACCATCACCTTCCCCTCGAGCAACCGTGCCAAGAGTTCTTTACCGCGAAACACGCGCGATTTCGCCGTGCCGATGGCGCAATTTTGGGTGATCGCGATTTCTTCGTAACTCAGTTCGTCCATAAATCGCAAGATCACCGCCGAACGGTACTCTTCGGGCAACTCGAGCAACGCCGCACGCACACGTTCGGCATTTTCGTTGTACTCGGCGTTGGCTTGCGGTCCATCGGTGAACGCCATCGGTTCAAAACCCGAATCTCTGGCTTCTTCTATGGAAAACTGGCTGTGATGCTTGCGGCGGTGCTTTTCAATCTGACAATTGCGGGCGATGGCGTACAACCACGGCAAGAATTCCTCGCCAGACTTGAAGGTTTTGATGCCCTTCCACGCCCTGAAAAAGGTTTCCTGGGTCAAGTCCAGCGCATCGTTGTATGACCCCTCGAGGTGAAACAGGTAATTGACCATGCGGTCTTGATGCTCGAGAATCAAAGATTCCCAGCAGGTCTGGTCACCGGTTTTTAATTTCTCGAGGTTGAGGGAGGTCATTTCAAAAGCCATACGTGGGATTCATTGTAGAAGTTCCCGAGTCGATTGAACAGAGGAGACAGGAAAACTTAAGCAAACATTGATCGCTTTCTCATTCCCATTCGAGCCTGCCAAACTGGACAGTCAAATTTTGCCTGCTTTATTCCGAGCCATAATACGAAATTCATGTTGCACTCGAGTCTTAAATGTCCAGTGATTGCACTACGATATAGCATTACACCATCTTTACAATAAAAGTCTCGAGATTGAAAAACTTTTGAGACTGAATTTTACTGCAAGCCTCAACTTGCCAGCTCGAGCTTTTGAGTTGCAATTAAAATCCTAAACAGCGACGAGTCCAGGTTTTTTTGCCATGTTCGGAATCATATTGCCGTGAGCCTCGAGTAAATCATCGACCAGGTTGTGAATTTGATCCAGATCGAGTTCGGCTGCGGTGTGCGGGTCCATCATGGCGGCGTGATAGACATGTTCGCGCTTGCCAGTCAGGGCGGCTTCGGCGGTCAATTCCTGCACATTAACATTGGTGCGCATCATGGCGGCAAGTTGCGGCGGCAACATGCCAATTTTGGTCGGCTGAATTCCGTTTTTGTCCACCAAACACGGCACTTCGACGCAACAATCGGCAGGAAGATTGTCGATCAAACCTTTATTGGCTACATTGCCGTAAATCACCCTGGGTTGTCCCGTTTCCAGGCTGTGAACGATCAAACTGCCGTATTCGACGCTGCGCTTGACCTCGAGCTTCTTGTTCTCATCCTCGAGTTCTGCCCGCAAGGTTTCCCATTTGGCAATGTTCAGTTCGCAACGGCGGATGTACTCGTCGATTGGAATGTTGAAGCGCTCGAGCAAGTCTGGACGGTTGTTTTTGATGAACCACGGGGTGTACTCGCTAAAATGCTCGCTCGATTCGGTCACAGAATAGCCAAAGTGTTTTAAAACCTGATACCGCACCGCATCGGTCAACCCCCAAGGCATGTCAGCAGAAACGCGGTGCGTGAACTTCCCTCGCTCGAGAAATTCGCGCAGCTTTGGGTAGAGGTTTTCTTTGCTGCCGTCCTGGTGGTGACGCTCGAGGGTTAGGTAAAACGCCATGTGGTTGATGCCAGCCACCAGGTAATGCACCTCTTCTGGTGGAATGCCAAGGTCTTGCGCCAGTTCTTTGGCGGTGTGCGGCACGCTGTGGCACAAGCCAACCAGTTTGATCTTGCTTGCTCTGGACAATGCCAAACAGTTCATTGCCATTGGATTGACGTAATTCAGGTGAAGCACGTCGGGGCAGAGCCGTTCCATCATGCGGGTGTACTCGAGCAACACGGGGATGGTCCGCAAGCCACGCATGATGCCGCCGATGCCGAGGGTATCGGCGATGGTTTGCTGCAAGCCGTACTTTTTGGGAATCTCGAAATCGATCACGGTACTGGGTTTGTAACCGCCGACCTGAATCATGCTGATGGCATAATCAGCGCCGTCGAGCGCCCGTTCTGGGTCGGTGGTCGCCACAATTTCGGGTTTCACGCCAAGGGCTTCAGAAACTTTTCGCGCCACCACCTGGGAGGTCTTCAGGCGCTCAGGGTCAATGTCGTACAAAAAGATTCTCGAGTTTGCAAGCTCTGGGTAACTGAGAATGTCGCCCAGCAAATTCTTGGCAAACACAGTGCTGCCCGCGCCGATCAAGGTTATCTTGGCTTGTCTCATGGGTTAAAACTCCTTTTGAAGCGACTCAAACCGATTGGAATTGTATGGCTTTCCTGGTCCCCAGTGTATCGGCTTTTTAAAGGTTGTGTTTGCAAGAACAGAATTGATGAATGACGGTCAATTTTTTTGGAGACCAAAAGGTCGTTTTGAAAATGACAAACCACCAAAAACCGAGTACGATGTTGGTTCAACAAAAATCAAACACGGTCCCTGCATCCAATATGAACAGAAAGGCGGTTGAAGTGTACGCTCGAATCATCACCAGCCAACTTAAAAACGGAACACTTGAAAAAGCCACCAGCATTTGGCGGCAATCGATTGTGCCAAGTCTTGAGAACACCAAAGGTTTTCAGGGCGGTTACATGACCAGCGATCCAAACACGGGCAAAGGGATGGTTGTGACCTTGTGGGCAACCCAAGCCGATGCCAGCGCGATGAACTCGAGCGGTCAGTACCGTGAATCCATCGCCCAATTTGCAAATTTGTTGGAATCTGCACCCAACCTCGAGCAACTCGAGGTCATGGTTCAGGTTTGACTTATTCGCCGTCGCTGGCGTGACCGCCCTCGCCTGGCATGGCAATGCTGGGTGCTTGAATGCTGGCTTTTTGTCCTCGGGCGTTCAAGGCTGCGCTGAGGCTTTCCATGCTTTTCATTTCGCCGTGCACCAAACGAATTTCGCCTTTGACATCTTTTGACCACTCGAGCAATTCGGTGCGGTCGGCGTGGGCACTAAAACCGTTGATGGTGTGAACGCTGGCATTGACCGCGACGTCGATGCCATTGATTCTGACGCGCTCTGCGCCGTCCACCAGTCGTCTGCCCAGTCCACCCTCGGGTTGAAAACCGACGATCACCAGACTGGTTTTTGGATCGCCAAGATGGTTGATGAGGTGATGGAGTATCCTGCCGCCCGACATCATGCCACTGCCCGCAATGATAATGGCGCTGCCGTTCATGGTGTTCAACGCTTTGGATTCGTCGGTGGTTTTGGTGTATTTGAGCTTTGCCGTCTCGAAGGGGTCTTTGGTCTCAAACATTTTTTGAATCTCGGGCACAAATTCTTGTTTGGCGGTGCTGTAGGTCTTCTCGATCCTTCCCGCGAGTGGTGAATCGACGAACACGGGCAGAATCGGAATCAGTTTTTGTTCCTCGAGTCTGGCAATGTGATACAGCAAATCTTGGGTGCGCTCGAGCGCAAAACTTGGGATCAAGATTTTGCCACCTTTTTCGGAGGCTTCGGTCAACAGTTTTGCAAGTTCTTTCAGGCTTTCTTCAAAAGGTCGGTGGTCACGGTCGCCGTAGGTGCTTTCCATCAACACCACGTCGGCATCGGTGCACGGCACCGGGTCGGGCAGAATGTCTTTTCTGGCGTTGCCCAAATCGCCACTGAAGACAAAGCGCTCTCCGGCGCATTCAAACATCAAAATGGCGCTGCCGGGAATGTGTCCAGCCACCTGCGCGGTCACCGAAACATTGCCCCAATCGAGTGGCTTGCCGTATTCAATCGGCACGAACAACTCGAGCGTCGCCGCCACGTCGTTCTCGTCGTACATCGGTGGTTTGGCTTCGCGCCCTTTGCGCTGGTTGCGCTCATAATCTTCGCGTTGCAACTTGGCGCTGTCGTTCAAAAGTTGTTCGACAATCTCTCGGGTGGCTTGGGTGGCAATGATTTGACGGTTAAAACCGTCCTTGACCAACTTGGGCAGGCGTCCCGAATGGTCAAGGTGCGCGTGCGACAAAAACAGGGCTTCGATGCCGTGAATGTCGTACCCCCAGGGCAAATCGTTGAGATCGTCCAGCGCCTTGGAGCCTTGAAACAAACCGCAGTCCAAAAGAATTTGTTTGCCATCCATCTCGAGCAGATGATTGGAACCCGTGACGGTATGGGCTGCGCCAAAACTGGAGATTTTCATTTGCATGGTTTCAGTCTACCCGAGTTTTAAACTTCAAGCGCCAACCGCACCGCAAGGTTGTTGGTCTCGCACAATTCGAGCGACAACTCGAGCAATTTTAATTCTGGCAAGACGGTTGACGAATTGGCAACCGATTGCGAATGCTTCTCGAGATGCACCCGCAAATCAAAGACCGTTTCCAGAACGTCCTCGGCGTCAAACCACTGGGTTTGTGGCACCATAAAATCCATCAAATCCACGCCAGCATCTTCAATTTCTTCCCTGGTGACCCCAAGAAACGAACCAAGCGGCTCGAGGTTGAGTTTTTGGGCTAAAAAATCCAGGTCATCGAGCGCTTGATAAAGCAGACTGCCGTTGAAAGAGGGCAGTTGGATGAAACGTCCTTGAACGGCAAGTGAGATTGCGGCGTTCATGGTGTGCGCCTGACCTTGTGAAGCACGGCGTCAAACTCGAGTTTCATGTTCTGATTATATCTCACAATTCGCTAAAATCATGATGTCCATTTTAAGGTTCGTGTTTGCTGGCACAACAGATTGAGTCATGATAATGTCTGCTGCGATGGACAGCGGCTCAAAAAACTCTATTTTTGCCATTCGGGTGGCGGCAATCAGCATAGCCATCGCCCTGGTGGTCTTGGGTTTAAAGTATTTTGCCTGGGTCTTGACCGGCAGCGTGGCGCTGCTTTCCGATGCCCTCGAGAGCATCATTAACGTTGTTGCGGCATTGTTCGCCTTCGTTGCCCTGCAAGTTGCCAGCCGTCCCGCCGACGAAAACCATCCGTTCGGTCACTCCAAAGCCGAGTATTTTTCGGCGGTCATTGAAGGCGTTTTGATCGTGCTGGCGGCAGTATTGATTATCCGCGAGGCATATCCGAAATTGGCGAATCCCGTCGCGCTCGAGTTGCCCGTTCTTGGCTTGTTGATGAACGGTTTGGCGAGTGCAATCAATGCCGTTTGGGCAGTCTTTTTGATTCACCGTGGTCGGGTCTGGCGATCAATTGCCCTGAGCGCCGACGGCAAGCACCTGATGACCGATGTCCTGACCTCAATTGGCGTGTTGCTCGGCGTGGGTTTGGCAGCCGTGACCCACTGGGCAATCCTCGACCCTGCGATGGCAATTTTTGTGGCACTCAACATCCTCTGGAGTGGTTGGGGACTGATTCGCGGTTCCGTCGATGGTCTGATGGACGCCGCCGCCAGCCCCGAAATGGTGGCTCGGGTGCGCCGTCTGGTCAGTGTCCACGCCACCGGAGCGCTCGAGGCTCACGATTTTCGCACCAGGCACGCCGGACGAACCATTTTTATCGAATTTCATTTGGTCGTGCCTGACGCCATGACGGTGCTCGAGTCTCACAAGATTTGTGACCGGATCGAGGAAGCACTTCAGGATGAGGTCGAGGGGGCAATCGTGACGATTCATGTCGAACCCGCCGAGAGTGCTCAGCATAAAGGCGTTCTGGTTCTTTGACTTGGATACTTTGTTTCACATCATTGCCGTTTAAAAAGCCAATCGTGGTCTGTCTGGCTTTGCAAAGCATCGCCAAAGCTTAAAATAAATGTTCCAATGCTGACCACCGAACTTTTAATCTCGAGAATCACGGCTGGCGTGATCGAACCCAAAGCGCTTTCGGGTTCCAAACTCGATTTTGAACGCATTGACACCACGCTCGAGTTGTTCGGTGCGTTTCATGGGCGCACGCGCGGCGAACTCGACGAGGCATTGCGCGAGGACGAGGCGGACAGCACCGATTACCGCGTTCGTCGCGGTTTGGCGCATTTGTTGTACTCCGAACGCTGCGAGTTTGTCACCCAAGCCATTGCTGATCCTGGTGTGTTGCGTGATCGGGTGTTCGCGCTTTCTGCCGAACTCCGTCCGACGCTCGAGACTTCAAATCTGGTGCTCGAGAAACTGGCTTTTGAGTTGGGTGGTGAACTGGGTTTGGAAGTCTCTGCGCCCGACCTCGAGCGCAGTTTGTACGCGGATTTGCGCGAGAATCAAGTGATCGAGTTTGAACCTGCAGAGGCGCGGTGGTTGCTCGAGCGTTTCAATCTGGCGCAAGCGCAAGGAATATTGTACCGAGCCTCTGAATTGATTGTTACCGCGCACCGCAACGACCCTGGCGAGTACAAGCGCTTGTTCAAGTACCTCAAACTTTTTGGTCTCATGCACCGCATTGAGGGCGACCCAGACGCGGGTTACACGATCATTCTCGATGGACCTGTCAGTTTGTTCAAGCCCAGCACGCGTTACGGCGTGGCGTTCGCCAAGTTTTTGCCCGCGCTTTTAAACACCAGCAAATGGTCTTTGACGGCAAAAATCATTCCCCGCAAAGATTTTGGCAATGAACCCGACGAGGCGACGTTCACCCTCGACGCCAGCACCAAATTAAAGAGCCATTACGCCAAGGGTAAAGAGTTTGACAGCATTCTCGAGCAAGGGTTTTCAGAACGCTTTAAAAAACTAAAGTCATCTTGGAAACTCGAGCGAGAGGTGGACATCGTGGATTTGGGCGGCACGGTCATGATTCCAGATTTCAGGTTGGTTCATGACGATGGGCGCAGTGTGCTCCTGGAGATTATCGGTTACTGGCGACCCGATTATTTGAAACGCAAACTCGAGAAGTTGCGGCGCAGTGCGCGTCATGACATCGTAATCGCCATCTCGAGCCGCCTGAATTTGGGTGATGACATCAAAAAACTTGACGGACTTGAAGAAAACATCATCTGGTTTAAGGGTGTTCTCGAGCCTAAAGAGGTGCTGGCGGTTGCCGAGCGACTGAACGCCAGCCTCACCTCGCCACTGGCTTGAGGCACACGCCCCTGGTTTTAAGAACTAAACTTTGGACATGAACCTCGGATATTCTTTTTGCCCCAACGACACTTTTATTTTTTACGCCCTGACCCACGGAAAAATTGCCCTCGAGCAGCCCGTGCATGAACTGCTCGAGGATGTCGAAACCCTGAACCAGTGGGCACTGGCTGGAAAGCTCGAGATGACCAAAATCTCTTATCACGCTTTTGCCCATGTGCGCGATCATTACGTGGCGTTGCGCTCTGGTGGAGCGCTCGGGCGCGGTGTCGGACCACTGATCGTGGCAAAAACCAAGCTCGAGACTTTGGTCGGAAAAACCGTGGCAATTCCTGGGAATCTGACCACGGCATTTTTGTTGCTCAAGCTCTCGCAGTCCGAAGGCGTCAATACCGTGGTCATGCGCTACGACGCCATCATGCCTGCCATCGAGCGCGGCGAGGTTGACGCGGGACTGATCATTCACGAATCGCGGTTTACCTACCCGCAGCACGGTCTGGTAAAGCTGTTGGACTTGGGCGAATGGTGGGAATCTGAAACGGGTTTGCCGATTCCCCTTGGCGCAATTCTGGTCAGGCGCGACCTGCCCATCAAAACACAACGGGCGCTTAACGCTGCCGTGAAAGCCTCGCTCGAGTATGCTTACGCGCACCCACTAGAGTCAAAGGCGTACATTCGGCAACACGCGCTCGAGATGGAAGACAGCGTAATGCAGGCGCATATTGATTTGTACGTCAACGAATTCAGCCTTGACGTTGGCGATTTGGGCAAAAAAGCGGTGAACGAATTGTTTGCTCGCGCCGAAGCTCGAGGGTTGATTCCAGCCTCGAACAAAAATTTATTTGTGGCGCTCGAAGATGAAATCCAAACAATTTTGATCTAAGCTTTTGCAAATGAAACTCGAGCAGCAAGCTTTTCGGTTTGGTTGGACGGTTTTTCCGTACATCGTCTCAATCGTGGTGTTTTGGAAATTGATTGAACCGATCACGCCGAACAACGTGCTCGATCACGGTGTCGAGTTGACGGTGGCGGGAACGATATTGATCTTCTGGCTGATTTTTGCCTTCATTGGTTGCCTGCGGTTTTGGTGTCGCTTGCGCGGCTCCGAACTCGATGAGGAGCAGTATGTTCACAGTCTGGCTCGAGTCAGAGGCTTGGTGTTGGCGCAACGTTTTGAGGATACCAAACATTAATCACAACATGGCGTGACAGGTTCACAGAACCTGATTGCCAACACCGACCAAGCCCACGTTCGAGTCAGGCGTCAACGACTGGTCAGCGTTTAACCACCAAAAACTTGCGTCCACAACCGACTGCCGTTCGAGTCAAATATTCGCACCCGAGCGGCTGGCACGGATTCGGGCAGCACAAACTTGATCTTCGTCCCGTGCGCCACCTCGAGGATTTTTCCGCTTCCGGCGACCAACTCGCTCGAGTAGGCGAAATGGTGCTCGGGGGCAATTTCAAGCTCCAACGTTCGACCTTTCCAAAACAGTTTCTCGAGCATGATGCCCGTGCTCGAGTAAAAATGCCCCAACTCGAGCGCCGTCAGAATTGCGGTCTGATCCAGCTTGTCGGCTTCGACCATGACAAAAGCCTGACCTGGCAGGCTTTTGTAACCCCAGAATTCGCCCTGAAAATCGTGCGAATCGTCGCTGGCGATGCCGTACCAAAGATGGTTGGTTTTGATCAGACCGTCCCAGAATTCGTCGGTGCTTTTCCGTCCGCCCACGCCCAGATTGTTGCAATCGGTGCTGGCGTTCCAAACCTCAAAGAGCTTGCAATTGCGTACCCCAAGCAAGTGCTTGCTCTCGAGCGCCCAGTGAAAATTTGGATGGTTGACAATTGGCACGCCTCCCAAGCCCCGAATGCCGTCGATAGCGCCTTGCAGGCACAATTCAATGGTTGGATAGGTGCGCAACTCGGGCATCGCGGTGATGCCCAGACCGTTGACATGCACGGGCAAACGT
Source organism: Deinococcales bacterium (assembly GCA_025352125.1). Lineage (GTDB taxonomy): Bacteria > Deinococcota > Deinococci > Deinococcales > JAAFIG01 > JANXTZ01. Next base: position 78,862 of record JANXTZ010000046.1, read on the forward strand.
TCGGCAACTGTGGTGATTTCCACGCCAGGAATCGCCAGAAAGCCGCCATCCACCACGCCCGCCGCCCAGGTTGGGTCAAACGGGTGGTTGTGATCGGTCATGCAAACAAAATCATAACCGTGATTTTTGTACCAGCCCAAAACCTCCGATGGACTGGTATCACCGTCAGAGACGTAAGAATGCGTGTGTGTGTTGCCCTTGAACCAGGGCATCAGATGTTTCTCGAGTCAGTCATGGATGCAATTTAACCAATTGCGCATGAAACTTTTGCTTCTCGCGGCTCATTCTAAAAGTCTCAGAGCCTGTTGCCCAACGCGAGGCTCGGATGTTTTTAAGCTGGCAACCACAACCAAGCATTCTGTGGAATCTCGAGGGATACTTTTTGCCCACGACCAAAGACTTGATCGTTTTCCACCCGAGCCACCCAGGTGTCACCGCCAACTTTTAAAATCACCTGCTGGTCTGCGCCCAGGTACGTGACCAGTTCAATCACTCCCTGAATCGCCGCACTTTGTCCAGCCTCGAGCGGTTTGAGGTCTATGACTTCGGGTCGAACGCCAAGCCGCCCAGTTTTATTTTCGAGGTTTGGAATGTTGACGGTTTGCCCACTGACCCTAAAACCTGAGTTGCCCAGCGCTTCGGCGGGCATCAGGTTCATTGCGCCGACAAAAGCGGCGACGAACGGACTGGCGGGTGTGGCGTACAGGTCCCTGGGGGTGCCAAGCTGCTCGATGCGCCCTTGATTCATGACGACCACCCGGTCAGACATGCTCATGGCTTCCTCTTGGTCGTGGGTCACCAGCAAGGTCGTAATGCCCAAATCGAGTTGCAAGCGTCGAAGTTCGGTGCGCAGTTCTGCACGAATTTTGGCGTCGAGTGCCGAAAGCGGTTCGTCCAGCAGCAACACCCGAGGATTGGGTGCGAGCGCTCGAGCCAGCGCCACACGTTGGCGTTGCCCGCCCGACAGCGTCAAAACGCTACGACGATCAAAACCGTTCAAACCCACAACCTCGAGCAATTCAGAGACTCGGGCGTTCAATTTCGAAGCCTCCCAACCCGCCACGCGCAAACCAAAGGCGATGTTGCCAGCCACGCTTAAATTTGGGAACAGCGCGTAACTTTGAAAGACCATGCCAACCCGTCGTTGCTCGGCGGGAACTTTGGTCACATCTTGGTCGCCTATCGAGACACGACCAGAATCGGGAATTTCAAACCCCGCCACCGCACGCAAAGTTGTGGTTTTACCGCAACCGCTCGGACCCAATAAACTGACCATCTCGCCAGGTTTGACCTCGAGTGAGACGTTATCGACGGCGGCTTTTCCGTTGTAGGTTTTTTTGATGTTCTCGAGTTTGATGTTCACACTCGAGATTGCATTTGCGTTTGTCATGCGAGGGTCACCGCGTCTTTCAGGTTGTCACTGCTTCGAAGTCCCAGCGCAAAACTGCCCAAACCCCAGGCGATGGCAAATGCCAGCACGCTGATGGCGGCGCTTTTATGACCGTCCTGGGAATTGGTCAGATACTGGTAATATGGGAGGGTTTCCCAACTCGAGCCGACCAACAACTGTGCCAAAGAAAATTCTCCAAACGCCGCCGAGAGTGCCAGCACGCCGCCCGACAACACTCCAGGCAAAACAGTTGGGAAAATCACCCAAGCCAGAATTTGCAGATCGCTCGCGCCGAGGCTTCTTGCGGCTTCGGCAAGTTGACGCACATCGGCACTTTCAAAGGCGTTCGCCACGGCGCGGTAGGCGTAAGGCATGACCACCACGGTCACGGCAGGAATCAATAACCAAGGCGTGCCTGAAATGGCAAGCGGCGGCGTCGAGAAAATCTTGATCAAACCCACCGCCATGATGACGCCAGGAAATACAAATGGCCACAACGAAAAAAACTCGAGGGCGCTCGAGAGTTTGGGGGCGTACAACGTGATGGCAAACAGGGTCGGCACCAGAAAAAAGATCGAGAGCGCCACCGCCGAAAATGCCAGAATTAAAGACCGTCCACCGTCCGCCCAGAACTTGGGATCGCCAAACAAATGCGACCAAGCCTCGAGCGAGAAGGCTTTGGGAACCAGTTCGGTCCAGGAACTCGAGAGGCTGTAAACGAGTGTCATCAAGATTGGCAGGAGCAAATACGCCAGCAGCAAACCAATAATTCCACGGCGCAAAAAAGTCATTTTGCCCCCTCGAGTTGCGCCGCCCAGCGCCGCGAGAAACGGTAGAGCGCCAAACTGAGCAAGAGCGTGACCGCCATCATCACGCTGAGTGCCGCCGCCGCTCCAGGGTCGTAACCGACCTGCCCAGACACCTGAAATCCAATTTGGGTCGGCAACAAATTGATTGAGCCTTGAGAGAGCGCGTAAACGGTGGCATACGCCCCGAACGAGTTGGCAAACAACAAAATCATTGAACCCAACAAGGTCGGCAGCAACACCGGAATGCCAACCTTAAACCAGAACCCCAGCGAACTCGAACCTAAACCCCGCGCCGCCTCGAGCCACTCGCGTTGAATGGCGTTGAAGGCGGGCAGCATCAAAACCGTCATGAGTGGCCACTGAAAGTACAAGTACACCCAGTGCAAATTTTGCCGCCGATAAACGTCAATCGGTTCGATTCCGACACGCTCGAGTAGCAAATTCACGATGCCGCTCGAGCCGAGAATCACCACGAAGGCAAACGCCAAGGGCACGCCCGCAAAGTTCGCGGCAACGCCAGAAATCGCGGTGGTAAAACGTTTGACTTTGACATTTTTGCTCGACCAGATTGCGCCAGCCGTCAAGGTGCCCAACGCCGCGCCCTCGAGCGCCGTAAAAAAAGACAAGTTGACCGAATTGACCAGGGCTTTTAAAAACAGTGGTTTGGTGGCTTCCTGAATGTGCTCAAAGCTGAAACCGAATTTGTTGGTGAATGCGGACACGACCAGCAAAATTCCAGGCAGAATTTCAAACATCAACAAAAACGCCAAAAACAAGAACGCAACCGCAAAAGTTGCCCAACGAAGATTCAAGAGAACTCCTTTCTAAAAAACCGATTGTGATGGTTCTCGAGTATTGTCAAATAACTGATGGTAAAATTGATAATGTCTAATAAAGCTCGAGATACATTGATGTTTAAAAGAATTTCATAAATTTACTCGAAATTGGTAAATTAATTTAGCCAATCGCTCAATATAAACGCAGTGTAATTCAATATAAAAAGGTGAAGGTCAAAGTAAAACCTACTTTTTCCCTTCACCCAAAGATTTCAACTCGAGTTACAACAATTTAAGCTCGAGGTTTATTGCTCCACAACTTCGTTCGCCCACTTGTCGCCAATGCCTTTAACGATTTCTGGCATTTGTTTCCAAGCCACGATGGGTTTGACTTTCTTGTACTGATAGGTCGGGATCATTTGCGCCAGCACTTCTTTTGGCAACTTGGCGCGAATCTTGGCGCGGATGGGTTGAGCGCCGCCCTTGGCGTACAAGATTTGTCCCTCATCGGAGAACAAGAAATCCATGAACAATTTCGCCACGTTCGGACGGGCGGTGAAGGCGTTAATCACTGGCGCGTAAGGTCCAGTGGTGGTGGCATCGAGCGGAATGCGGATTTGCAAATCCATTTCGGACTTGAGTTGACGACGGAAGTTCAAGCCGTTGTAATCCCAGTTGATGCCGATGGCGACCTCACCTTTTTGGATGTTGGCAAGGCTTGGCACGATTGGTTTCAGGTTGCCCGATTTTTGCAATTTCGAGAAGAAATCGATGCCTGGTTGAATGTTGGTCTCCGACCCACCAAAAGCCATCGCGGCGGCGATCACGGCGTACTGCGCATTGGCTGCCTTACGCGGGTCGTTGATGGCGATTTTGCCCTTGTATTCTGGGCGCAACAAGTCATGCCAGGTCAAAGGAATGTTTTTCACCAGTTTTGGATTGACAATGAATGCCACCGCACCGTAATAGGCGGCGGCATAATGACCGTCCGCGCCCTTTGCCCAATCCGGAATTTCTTTCCAGTATTTGTTCTTGTACGGCAAGAAAGCGCCCTGCTCGGTACCAATCGGACCAAATGCCAGACCAACATCGCCCACGTCCGCAACGGGAGCATTCTTTTCTGCCAGGAACTTGCCGATTTCTTCGGCGCTGCTCATGTCGGTGTCGGCGTGCGTGACGCTGTAACGTTTGGTGAAGACATTCCACATCTCTTCGTAGTTCAGCCAATCGTTGGGAATGCCGTAACTGACAATTTTACCTTCGGCTTTGGCTTTCGCCACCATGTCATCGTCGGCTGCCAAACCAAAACTTAACGCCGCGAGCGCGAGACCAGCAGAGACCATCATGATTTTCTTCATACACTCCTCCTTGGAACACGTACAAGAACAATTTTAAGAGCCGTAACCCCTCCATTGAAAACAGCTTTTGGTCAGGTGAATGTCAGATGTACGCGTTCATAGTACGACATCGGAGACTCCAGATGGCAACTCCAAACTCGATTGTGGTGGTGCGGAACAAATATCCTTCGCGCTTGCGCGTATAATCGGCTCAGCATCATGATTCCAAGTCTTATCACCCAACCCATGAACGCCCTCGAGACTCGACTGCACGAACTGGTGCAATCCGAGGTCGAATTCATTCAACTGATCGGCGAGGACCTGGTGAACGCTGGCGGCAAACGCGCCCGACCTCAACTGGTGTTCTTGACGGCTCGAGCGCTGGGAAACCCCGATGCTCGAGAGGTTGATTTTGCTGCCTGCATCGAATTGTTGCACTCTGCCAGCCTGTTGCATGACGACCTGGTTGACGATGCCGAGACGCGGCGCGGGCACGAGGCGGCGTTCAGGCATTACGGCAACGCGGTCAGCGTTTTGAGCGGCGATTATTTGCTTTCAAGGTTAATGGAAATTTTGGCTGGTTTTGGCAGCGACGCCGCCAGTTACGTGCAACTGGTCGCCCGCACCGCCAGGCAAATCTGCGAGGGCGAGGTGCTGCAATTTCAGGTCGCGGCGCTCGAAACCTACAGTTTTGCCAATTACCAAACCATCATCACCGGCAAGACGGCGGCGCTGGCGGCGGCAGCCTGCAAGGGTGCCGCCATGCTTGCAAGCTCGAATCTGGAGGTGGTAGCGGCGCTCGAGTTGTACGGTCTGGAATACGGGCGGGCGTTTCAAATTCAAGACGATTTGCTGGATTTGACCTCGAGTGCCGAAAAACTCGGCAAACCCATCGGCGGCGACTTGCGCGAGGGCAAAGCCACGCTGCCAGTCTTGTTTTTGTTTGAAAACGGGGTGCAAGAAGCGGTAAACATCATTGCGCGTCGTGCCAGCTTGGACGGCGATGTTGAACGAATGACCCAACTCGCCAATCAACCCTTGCAAAATGGCAAAAGTGCCATCGAACTCTCCAGACTCGAGATTCTGCGACGCTGCGAAATCGCGGTTTCAGCGCTCGAGGTGCTGCCCGCCAGCCCCGCCAAGAAAATTCTGGAGGAACTGGCGTGGAAAGAAACCGAACGCGTCGCCTAAAGCACGGGTTTAAAATCGATTTTGATGCGCTCGGCGAACATTCTGGCAACATCGGATAGGGTGACGCTCGAGGAGTGCAAGTCCAGATTGTAAACCCGAGCCGTTTGTTTGTCTTTGCGCTGCAAGATTTGCACTTGCACGTCTCTGAGAACATACGAGCCGTCGGAAATGGTTTGTGGTGTGCCGTTGAACGTTCCCAAATCCAGGGTTTTCTTATCGGCTTTGACCTCGCCCAGCACTTCAAAATCGGCTTTGCTGCTCGAGTTTAAACTGGTGTCAATGGCACTAAAACCGCGTTTGTTGAGTTCAAAAATCAGTTTGGCTTTGAATGTTTTGCCCAGAGCGCCGTCAATCTCGTTCACCAACAATCCCCTGGTGGAAATGACCTGTCCAGTTGCAAAACCCGAGGCGTTGCGGTTGGTGGCAACCTCGGCTGGAGCGCACGCCATCAAGGTGGCACTGAGAACCAAAGTCATGGGCAGTGGGTTTTTCATGTCTCGAGCCTAATAACCTCATATGAGAGACGCCCCCACAGTTTGATGAAGTGCAATCAAGAACGTGTTCGTGATTTGTTCACACAAATCATGGTTGAATTCCCACGTGAAGATTCATGCGCTCTCGACTGGATTTGTCAAAATCAAGCGTAATGCCGTTCGGGGAAAAGGACAGGGTGCGATGCGAATGGTCAATGTTCTACTCGATTCAGAATGGACGGATTGGCTGCCGATCCACGTTTGGTTGCTCGAGCATAAAGATGGTTTGATTGTCGTAGACACGGGTGAGCGTCACGACGCGCCAATACTGCCAGTCGTCAAATTGCAGGTCACACCCGAAACCGACTTGGGCTTTCAACTCAAACGCATGGGCATCAATCCCGAAAAAGATGTTCAATGCGTGATTCAAACGCATTTGCACGGCGATCATGTCGGTGGTATTGGGACTTTTGGAAAGACGCCAGTTTTGGTTTCCGCGCTCGCGTGGCAGGGAATGCAGGGCGTTTCTGGATGGTTCACGAGACAAATTGCCAAAGTCTCGATTCCGTCGAGGCTTGAACCTTCAATCATCGGGTTCAGTTCAAATCCATTTGGCTCGTTTGAACAATCTTGCCCTGTGACCAAAGACGGCGCTGTGAAAATCGTACCAACGCCAGGACACACGAACGGACACGTCAGTGTGATTGCTCAATCTGAGGGACTTAGTTACTTTTTGGCAGGCGACACCAGTTACAGCGAAACCGCCATGCTCGAGCGGGTTCCGAGCGGTTTTAGCAGTAACGACAAGCTCGAGATTGAAACGCACACCAAAATCCAAGCCTTCGCCCGACAACATGCAACGGTTTACCTGCCGAGTCACGACCCAGAATCTGCCTTCAGGCTGGCGCAAAAGCGCGTTGTTCAAGTCACTTGAGTTTTGGCATGAATGGGTTTGAAAACAGTCTCGCCAAAACCAACATTGATGCTCGAGTTTAAAGTCAAGCCTTGATTTGAAAACTTGAAACGCCAAGTGAACGTGAACGTCGATTCGTTCAAACAAATTTGCATTTCAAACGCGTCAGACGCAATCCAAGCGCCTTGAAGACTGGCTTGTTGCGATTTTAGGTGTCCAAAACCTGCACTCGGTTCAAACAAGGTTTTTTGATCTAGCCAATGTCCATAACCACAAATCAGGCTGTGATTGCCAGAATTGCTGGTGATGCTCAACTCGAGACGATCAGTCAAAAATTTCAAACCCATGCTGTGAATATTCGCCTCGTTGTCCTCAAAGCCAAAGTTTAAATGAGAGACTCGAGTTGCAATTTCATAGGTTTTTTCGCCCTTCACGACAGGAAGCTCCAGGTTCGCCAATTTGTGTTTAAGCAATTCAGACGCATTTGTGGATTTTACGGTTTGGCTCGAGTTCAATCCTGGCAACAGATGCTCCCAGACAAAGTTCAGCACTTGCTGCATGTCATTCACAGCCGATGTGATCACCACCACCGCGTCTTGGTCTGGCATGACAATGCAGTACTGCCCAAACGCGCCGTCGCCACGGTACGCGCAGTGCCTGCAACGCCAAAATTGATAGCCGTACCCTTGCTGCCAATCGCTGTCAGGTTTGTCGCCATTTGAAATCTGGCTTGAGGTTGCCTGTGAAATCCAAATCCCGGAGAGAATTTGCTGTCCGTTCCAAACCCCTTTTTGCAGGTACAATTGCCCAAATCTGGCAATGTCTTCGGTGGTCAAGTTGAGTCCCCAACCGCCAAAATTGATGCCCTGAATGTTGGAAGCCCAGGTTGTATTTTCAATCCCCAGAGGCTCCAGAAGTCGCGGAGTTAAAAACTCGAGTAAGGTCTGACCAGTTAATTTTTGAACGATTGCCGAGAGCAAAAATGACGCGCCAGAATTGTAGACAAAATGCGATCCAGGCTCAAAATCAACGGGATGTTCAAGAATCGTTTTGATCCAATTTTTTGACTCGCGCATTTGTGGCGAATTGGTCGGGTCTTCGCCGTGTCCCGAAGCCATTTTGAGCAAATCTTTGACCTTCATGGCTTTCAAATTGGCGCTGATTTCGAGCGGCAAATCATCTGGAAAAAACGAAATCACAGCGTCGTTCAGATGGATTGTTCCAGCGTCCACCAGAAAACCAATCGCGCTCGAGGTGAACGATTTGCTGAGGCTGAAAAGCATGTGGGGCAATTCTGGCGCATACGGCTTCCACCAGCCCTCGGCAATCACCTGTCGGTGCCTTAAAACCATCAAACTGTGCAACTCGAGCTTGGCAGTCTCAACAGCGTCTAAAAACTCGAGAATTGATTCTGAACGTACACCTTGATTCTCGGGCGCACTGCGCTGCAATGACTGATTCATACAGGAAGCTTAACTGGAAATCGTTGGCTCGAGCATCCGCCATTTAACCTGTCGCCAAAAGCGCCGCCATCCGAGATGCGGAAATGACACCCTTGAAAATTTGCCGCCCGTTTGCGTCTGCCAGCACGGGAATTTCAAACTGGTACAGTTCCTCGAGTGCTGCATCACCTTCAATCGAAACCTCGGTAAACTCGAGTTTGGCGTTCTCGAGCAGCGTTTTGGCTTTGGCGCACAAACTGCAACCCGCGCGGCTGTACAAGATATAGTTCATGAATCCTCCTGGGCTTGCTTCCAGTAAAACGTCAGCACATTCGAGCCGTACTGCCGACGTTCCAAGATGTACTGCTCCACGGCGATTAACTCGAGCTGAACAGGATGTTGCACGATCAAAACACCATTGTCGCCAACCATTTGCGGTTGTGCCAACGCCAGTTTGGAAACCTCGAGAATGTCGTGCGCATACGGTGGGTCAATAAAAATGATGTCAAACGGATTCTGGTTTGTGCCAATAAACTTTTTTGCATCCGCCTTCAACACCCGTCCTGCGAGCCTCAACTCTTTGCGGTTGCGCTCGAGCGTATCGGCTGATTTGGGATGCAGTTCGATCATGGTGACTTCAAATCCCCTCGATGCCGCCTCCAAGCCCACCCCGCCAGCGCCAGCGTACAAGTCCAAAAAGCTCGAGCCTGAAACGTAAACATTCAAAATATCGAACAGGCTCTTGCGAACCCTCGCACCCGTGGGTCGGGCGGTTTCTGGAATTCTGAGGCTGCGACCTTTTGCACTGCCGCCAAGGATTCGCAGTTCAGACATAATTAAAAAATAATCTTGTGGGCTTCATTCTGACCTGCATTCTACAACCTCGAGTCTGAAATGTGATCTTGGGCTTGACGAAAATTCACTTCACTGATACTATTCACTCCGCCCGAGATCAGACCTCGAGTGAACGCAGCAATGTGTAACGCAGGGTGGAGCAGTCTGGTAGCTCGTCGGGCTCATAACCCGAAGGTCGCAAGTTCAAATCTTGTCCCTGCAACCAAAAGAAAACCCCGTCCAGAACGGGGCTTTTTTATTTCCCGAGTTTTTGGCAAAACCTTCAAAAACAGTCTAATGCGGAACAGATGCGGAACGTCTCACTTTTACCCAGTGCTCGAGCGGTCAAGCTTGCGCCCTTGGACGGTCTGAGAACAATTGACTTAACTCGAGCGCCGCCTCTTCGTGCTCATCCTCGAAAGTGTGTCTGTAAACGTCACCTGTGAAGCTCGAGGCATGGTGTCCAAGCTTTTCACTGACAATCTCGAGGGATACACCCGCCCGTCTTGCCAGTGACGCGTAAGTG
>JANXTZ010000083.1 GCA_025352125.1 Deinococcales bacterium
GGTCTTTGGCGTGGTTAACGCGGTGTAGGCGGTTGGTGCGTGATTTCGAGGGTTTACCTGAAGTCACTGAATCATGGGTGTATTTGGCGAATATTCGATTGATACTGAGGAGACTTGACCCTTCATAAACACGCTCTTAGACATTCGAAAAACCAACTGTGGTTGAAATTAAATTTAAGATTAAAACCAAACGATCAAAAAGATGTTGTAATGTCTCACCTCGAGTGTCAAGCTTGGGGGAAAGGTGAACCGTGCGCAAGCGCATCCGACAAGCCCGTTCTTACGCAATCTATTATGGTTTTGACCGGGTCGAACAACTCTGGCAATATGATGCCGTCGTGTTGCACCCAGGGGCGCACTCACAAGAGGCATTGCAATCACTGAGCGAACTCCACACGGTTGCCTTGGCATACCTTTCGATGGGTGAAGATGCCAACACAGACACATCCGAGCCACAGCCGTGGTGGAAACCGTCAAGCACTGGTCGAATGCAACGAAACCTCGAGTTTGGTGCCTACCTCGTCGATCCTGCGCACCCCGACTGGCACACCCAAGTGCTCGAGAATGCCAGAAAAAGTTTGGAGATGGGTTTTCAAGGCTTGTTCCTTGACACGTTGGACTCGAACGATGAAGCCGACCAATTGGCGCTGGCAAAATTGATTATGAAACTGCGGGCAAGGTTTCCAAACATCGCCCTGGTTTTGAACCGAGGTTTTAAGGTTTTGTCTCGGGTCGCACCAATCGTGGACGGTGCACTGTTTGAGGGTTTGAGCACCACCTGGCAAATGCAAAAATCGGGCAAGCCAAAATATTTGAGGCTCGAGAAATCGATGAAAGCCGCAAACCGTGAGGTCGCCGCCTCAATGGTTTCCTGGGCAGAACATTACGGTTTTGCGTGTTGGGCGCTGGATTATGAAGACAACGCCGAGTTGAAAGCTTTCGCCCAGCGCGAAGCCAAAAAACTTGGATTTATTTCCTTCACTTCAAACTGGCAATTGCTGAGAATATAAAAATTCATGAATGCCAAATTCAAAAAACAGCCCAAGGGTTATGGTGCAACCAAATCACCACAACCCTCAGGCTGCCATTCTCATTCAAGCGTTTACAAGCCCTGGCGCAAAATTTCGTTCAAATAAAAGGCTTCCTGCGCGTACCTACGGGCTTCAAACTCGTGTGAACCAAGCTTTCCATTGTGCGAAGCCAAAAAGTTTGCCTCGTTGGCTTTGACGATTGCCAGCGCCCGCACAATCTCGAGCCTTTTTGCCAACGCTATCAGGTGCTTGGCAGTCGATTGAATGTCGATCAAAGTGCTCGGTACGGCTTCTGGATCGACATCGCTTGATTGCCCAAGTTTTTGTGCAAACTCGAGCATTTTCGCCGCACGACTGCGGGCGCTGTCCACCGTGTGCCCGTACGTGCTGGCTTCTGTCAAAATTTGATTCATCTCGTCGCTGATTTGTTGAACGGTTAACCCCATTGCCTTGCCTCGTCTTTCCAATTTGTCTGAGCGTTTTTTATTCTCGAGAAGTAAATTCCAGGTCCAAGATAACCGATTGGCGTTTTTTAAAGCTTGGTCTGGAATTCAATTGCGGATTGCACGGTTTGATTGTATACCTTTTTTAAAATTCAAATGGGGATAACACCTGTATTTAAACACGCCCACAAGCTGGATTTCACACGAATATAATGAAATTGGATGCTATGAGTAATCTTAACGCGTCCAGGTTTCTAACCCAGCAAGCCCTTTTCAATCAAGATAACCATTCGATGCGATCTTGAATGAACAATGCGAAGAAATGGGCGAATGCAATCCCTTGGTAGAATTCACAAAGCGAAACAAATTGGCGCTCAATATCGAGTACAAAAAGGGAATGACCTTGGATTGTAACCTCTCGAATTCAATCATCAAGAATTCAATTTTAAAAGACCTGGGTTTAACGGGTGCCAACATGAGTGGTTACAAACGACAAAATTACCCTCAAAAACCACTGTCAAAAGCTCGAGGCATGATGCCTCGAGCTTCAATATTTCGTTGATTCAAAATTGAACTTCAACCGCTCGCAACTCTGCGGCTTTGGTTTCGGGCAGGGTGTCCATTGCCACCAATCCCGCGCCCAATTCAGTACCTGCGAGGTATTTGAGTTTGTCCTCGGTGCGGTACGGCGGATAAAACTCGAGGTGAAGATGCGCCTCTGGGTGGGATTTGCCGTCGGTTGGGGCTTGGTGCATGACCATGAGGTACGGGAAGACCGGGCGTTTTTTGAACAAATTGTCAAACTTCAAGAGCACAGTTTTTAACACCAGCGCAAAATCAATTCTTTCTTGCTCGGTCAAATCGGCAATGCTGGCGGCGGCACGAATCGGCGCGATCCAAACCTCGAATGGATACCGCGCAAAAGCTGGAATGAATGCCACCACAGCGCCGTGTTCAACAATAATTCTCGAGCCTTCACTACGCTCTTTTTGAATGTGATCCTCGAGCAGACCCGTGCCATGAGTCTCAAAATAGGCTTGCTGGTGCTCGAGTTCACGCGCCGGAACGGGCGGCACATGGTCGTAGGCGTACAACTGCCCGTGCGGGTGATACAATGTCACACCCATTTCGACGCCACGATTTTCGAAGGGCATGACGTACTTGATGTGCTCGAGGTTGCCCAATTCGGTATAGCGTTCCGCCCAAACGTCAACAATCAATTTGATGTGATCAAGCGGCAGACTGCCCAGACTGGCTTGCGCGTCTTTGGTAAAGACCACCACCTCGCACTTGCCCGTTCCCGCACTGGTCGGCACGATGCTGCTTGGGGGGTCGTGCGCATCCAACGCCAAGCTTGGAAAGCGGTTGTCGAAGACCGCGACATCGTAATCACCCTGCGGTATCTCGGTCGGGAATTCTGGGTTTGTGGTCGGTGCGAGCGGATTGTATTCGGGCGGCGGCAAAAACGTGCGGTCATTGCGGTGCGCCGCAAAAGTGATCCATTCACCGCGCAAAGGATGCCAACGCAAATGTGGGTTGGCATCAATGGGTTGATCAGACGGGCTGGGCGCAACAATGCCATCTGGAATTGGATTTCTCGAGTACAAATGCAGGGCGCGTCCGTCGGGTTTGGTCAGGGTTTTTCTGTGCATAAACCCCACTGTACCGTTTTTTTGGTTATGTGATCTCGGGCAAGACCATGTGATCTCGGGCAAAGACCATGTGATCTCGAGCAGGACTTTCTCAGGTTTGGCTTGTATGATGATGTCGTGAAATTGCCGTTCAGACCAAATTGGTTGCTGCGCCTGCTGGCGCTTTTAGCCATAACGGTTTCTGGTGGGGCGCTCGCCAATCAATACTTTTTAAGGCTCGAGCAAGCTCCTAAACTGGCAAAACCCCAAGACAACAAACAAACTCCTGCCAAACCAACTGCGGCATTGTTCGAGCAGAAAAAACTCGACCAGCCAGTGTTTGCCGATCTTGCCTCGGGCGCAACTTTGGTCTTTGTTTTAAAACCAAAACTCGAGACCTACAAATTATTTGCGGTACAACCAATTCAGCTTGCCATTGTTTCATTTAATTCTGAGGTTTCTCGAGCGCCACCTGCCGCCTGAATTCCGTTTTTGCAATCTCGGTTTTTCTCGAGATCAGAATTCACGCAGCGAAGCGCAGATCAATTGCGTTCGAGAAATTTGGAGTTTTTTCATGTCAGAAGAAAACAATTCGATTCCAACACCGCCAAGTTTAGGCGGTGATGTCCAGAAAGTGACACCAGTTACTGCCAAAAAAGATTCAGGCAAAGGATTTGGCAATTACATCTGGAAAGAATGGGTGCGTCCAATTGGCGAAGCCGTCATTATTGCGCTTGTCATCACCACATTCTTGTTTACCACCGTTGCCATTCAGGGCATGAGCGACATGCCAACCGTCAAAGACGGCGAGCGGGTGTTCGTTCCCAAGTACGAAACCTGGCTCGGAAAACTGGGCATCATGAGCTTCAAACGCGGCGACCTGGTGGTGCTCAAACCGCCGAGCGATGCGCCGCAAAGCACCCGCCCACTTCCAGTGGTCGATAAAATTCTCGAGATGCTCCGTTCGACACCATTGGTCAAATACGTTCCCAGCACCCCAACCTACCGCCCGTACTTCATCAAACGTATCGTGGCAATAGCGGACGATGTGGTCAAACTCGAGAATGGCAAGTTGAGTGTCAACGGCATTAAAATCAACGAAACCCACAATGTACCGTACTGGCAATCCGAGGACAATTTTGACGACAGTTCGTACCTGGCAAATTCCAAAAGCTGGCCCTTCAGAAAAGATGGCGGCAACAAGGTTGAATTTACCGTGCCCAAAAAACACTATTTTGTCATGGGCGACAACCGTAGCCCGGGTGGCTCTGAAGACTCGAGGGTCTTTGGTCCGGTGACCGCCGATGAATTCAGTGGACGTGCAACTTTTGTCTGGTGGCCACTGGTGTCTCGAGATGAAAAAACGGGTCAAGTCAGTTTGAACATGCGCACCTTGCCACGTCCTGCCGCCTTTCAAGCGTTAAATGAAGGCAAATCTCAGCCAGTCATGCCGGTGGTCAAAGTCAAACCAGCCGCCGTAATCACGCCAACACTACCCACCACAAGCCCATCGGCTCCAAGTTCAGTTCCAGGTTCACGTTCCCCGAGTTTGCCATTTCAGCATCCTTAAATCTGGGGATGTTCATCCAGGGCTAAAATGTTAAGCTGTCACCATCAGGGGATGCGCTCCTCGAGTTCAAAAATTTTTTGGGAGGAAAGATGTTACTTCGACGTGTTTACACTTTGCTGGGTTGGGCTTTTATTGTGCTTGGCGCTTTTTTCTTGATTTCTGGTTTTGTCAATGGACTGACCAAAGGAAATTTCTCAACGGTTGTCCTGGGCTTGGTGATTGGCGCATTTCTGGCTGTTTCAGGTTTTATCATTCGCACTTTTGCCCTCGGACCAGCCGAAGCTGGCATTTCGTATCTGGGTGTCGAGGAAAAAGCCAACCTCGAGAAAGCCGCGTCCTTGCTGCGCAAACCTCAAAAAGTCGTTGCCAAATAACTTTGATTTTTTAAAATGCGGGCTTTAATCCCGCATTTTTTGATGCTAGCTCGAGGTGGGTCATGAATGTTTTGCTGGTACTTGCAGGAATTGTGATTTTGTTTTTTGCGGCAGCCATGTACTACGCGCTGCGATTTCCGAATGGCAAAATTTTCCCTAGCCGCCGCGATAAACTGCTGCGCAAAGTTGGACCGCTGGCAACTGGCAAACTCGAGGATGTCACCATCAGGTTTTTGACCCGCGCCGGCAATGAAACCCGGGTGATGCTGGCTGCGATTTACCGTTATGAGGTCAAAGACTCGAGCTTTACGATCACGCTGCCGACAGAGAGCACCAAACTTGGTGGCGAAAAAATCATAAACTCCATCACCAGCAAAGAGTTGGAACGTGAAATGCCAGACCGCCTCGAACTCGAAAATGGTTCGGTGCTCGAGGGACGCGAAACCATCAGGCAGCATTACCTCGAGTTGATGCGGCTTCGCACGCCAGAGGTCAGTGTGCTGTTCGACCGCAAGAAACCGATGATTTCGACGGTACGGGACTGGCGTTGAAGCTTTAATCTTTTGGGCGAAACTCGGACGGGTAATTCACGATCTTGTCCCATTCGTCGGCTGCGGAACGAGCCACGAAGGCGATCACATCGTTGTTGCCAATGTTAAAAACCTCGTGCGGCACACCAGATTTGATGTAAATAAAATCACCCGCCTCGTTGATGACCTCTTCTTTTAAGCCCTCGCCAAAAATGTGTTTGACCGTACCCTGGGCAATAAACAGCATCACCTCAAAACCGTCGTGAATGTGCGCGTAGGCTATCGCGCCAGGCGGCACGGTGGCAACATTGACCGACAAAGCTCGAGAACCCACGTTCTTGCCGCTCATCCCCTGCTTGTAATGAATGCCGTTCCAACCCCTGGCGCTGCCACCACCACGAATAACGGTGATGCCTTCGTGGACTTCTACTTCATTCTCGAGAATTTCGCCTATGCCTTTGGTTTGAGCCTGCATTTTTGACTCCTTTGGTTTTGATGGTTTTGGTAGTGGTTCACATGCTCTTGGTGCGCCTCACGCACCCTATGGCGTCAGGTCACTTTACCGCGCTCGAGGTGGCTCGTAAATGCTCGGGTTTGGATCACATGGTGCATTTCGATAATCACTTGCTCGAGTTCGGAATCTTTGGTGTAAAAATGTGGCGCAAGCCTTATGCCCGCGCCAACGCGGTAATCGAGCACGTAATCGCGGGCGTTCATGGTCGCTGCCACCGCGTGACCAATGCTGTCAGCAAATTCTGGGGCGAGTGGTGAAACATCAAGCACCACGCTGCCACCTCGAGAATCTGCGGCTTTGGGATTCACGATTCGCATTCCAAGTTTTTCGGCGTGGGTCATGAGAATTTGAGTTTGACGCAAGGATTTTTCGCGGATGGCGTCCACCCCAATTTTGCCGACCATGTTGTAACCAGGCAAGGCAGCGGCAAGACTTGGCACTTGCGGTGTTCCCGTCACAAATCGGCGCTGCCCACTGGCGGGTTTCCAATCGGGGCTAAACCCGAACGGGTCGGCATGTCCCATCCAGCCGCGCAGTGCTGGCTCGAGCGTCTCGAGAATGCTGGGACGGACGTACAGGTAACCCACGCCAGGACCCGCCAGAACCCATTTGACGCTGCCGCCAATCACAAAGTCAACATCAAGTACCTGAACGTCAAGCGGCACCGTGCCAAGGCTTTGGTAGGCATCCAGGCAGACGAGTGCCCCGACCTCTCGAGCGCGTTTGACGACTGCTTTCACATCCAGAATGTACGCATTGCGAAAATAAACGTGACAGATGGCAACAAGCTTGGTGGTTTCATTGATGGCTGCCAGCACACCCTCGAGCGGCGGCGTCAGACCATCCTCGGATTTCACCACCGTGACGTTCGCGCCGTACTGACTCCAGGCGGTGGTTTGCTGCAAGACGCTCGGGAATTCGACATCGGTGGTGACAATGCCGTTGCGAGTCCCAGAAAAATCGAGGCTCGAGAGTAAACTTGCCATTGCAGCCGTGGCATGGGGCGGTGTGTTGACCGTGTTTTTTGGGGCGTTCATCAGATGCCCTATTGCATCGCCGACCACGTCGGGCAGTGCAAACCAAGAATCGCCCCAAGCCCGAACGCCACGAGTTGCCCACTGCTCACCAAAAACCCTTAGCGCCTCGAGGCTTTCACGGCAGACGGGACCCAACGTGTGCGCCGCAAAGTACGCGCTCGTCTCGAGAATTGGGAATTCGGATCGGTACTCAAGGAGCGGATCGGTCAAAGTTGAGGTCATGTCTTGATTGTACCGATTTCGCGCCTCGAGAATTGCAATTGAAGCTCAATCTCGAGTTAACCTGATTCATGACCCAGACCTCCTCTACCGAAAGCATCAATCAAGCCACCACGAACTTGGACTTGCTCGAGCCACACGATTTGGTGAATGTATTTATTGAAGATCAATTCAACGCTGTGCAAGCCGTCAAAAACGCCGCACCACAAATCGCTCAAGCTGTAAAACTTGCAGTTGCGCGGCTGGGGCTTGGCGGGCGTTTGATTTACGCTGGGGCTGGCACAAGTGGACGGCTGGCGTTTCTCGATGCTGCGGAACTGATCCCAACCTTTTCCTGGTCCAAATCTCGAGCCTTGGTGGCAATGGCTGGCGGAAATGCTGCCGTATTTAATGCCGTCGAAGGCGCTGAGGACAACTTCGATCAAGGGCGCGACGACGTTCTGGCATTCAGTCCAAACCAGTTTGATGTGGTAATTGCGATTGCCGCCAGTGGCACGACGCCTTATGCCATTGGCGCTCTCGAGGCAGCAAAAAGTGTTGGGGCTTTGCGCATCGGTATTAGTAACAATTCAAACGCCCCAATTCTCGAGCAAGCTGAGGTCGGCATTTTGCTCGGGACTGGCGCGGAAGTGATTTCGGGCAGCACAAGATTGAAAGCTGGAACGGCGCAAAAAATTGCCCTCAACACGTTCTCCTCGAGTGTGATGGTCAGACTGCACAAGGTTTACGGTAACCTGATGGTCGATCTGCAAGCCACCAACCTCAAACTGGTCAAACGCGCCGTTCGCCTGACGGTACTTGCCACCAGCAAAACCGAAAACCAAGCCAGTCAAGCGCTCGAGTCTTGCGGCTATCACATCAAAACCGCGATTGTGATGCTCGAGCGAAACTTAGATGCCGACCAAGCCAGAACGCTTCTCGAGCAACAACACGGCAATGTTCGCGCCTGCCTGAAAAACTGATTTCACCAGTCCTTCACCCAACTTCGGTTAAACTCGGGCATCTCGAGGGAAACTCGAGATTTTTTTCAGGGGTTTTCATGGACATTATTAACGCCATTATTCTGGGCATTGTCGAGGGCTTGACCGAATTCTTACCAATTTCCTCGAGCGGTCATTTGATTGTCGCCGAAAGCCTGCTGGGCTTCAAGGACACTGCCGAAGTGTTCACCGTGGTGATCCAAGTCGGGTCAATTCTGGCAGTCATCTGGTACTACCGCAATGACCTGATCAAACGCATTCTGGGACTCTCGAGCGCCACCATGCAGCGCTTCTGGCTCAACATTATTATCGCCTCGATTCCGGCGGGTTTGCTGGGTTTGGTTTTTGCCAAAAAGATTGACGAACTGTTTTATCATCCCGTTCCCGTCGCCATCGCTTTGATTATCGGCGGCATCATTTTGTGGATTGTCGAATCTCGCCCAAGTAAACACAGCCAAACCACCGAACTTGCCGACGTGGACGCCGTTACACCCATGCAAGCGCTTTGGATCGGCGTCGCCCAAATTTTCTCCGTAGTCTTTCCAGGCACGTCCCGCTCTGGTTCAACCATCGTCGGTGGAATGCTGACCGGTTTGAACCGTGCCACCGCCACCGCCTTCAGCTTTTATCTTGGAATGCCCATTTTGGTCGCGGCGGGACTTTACAAACTCTACAAAGCCCGTCATGACTTCTCGATTGTTCCAGGTGGCACGACAGCGCTGATTGTTGGAACAGTCGTGTCGTTCGCCTCGGCATTTTTGGTGGTGGGATGGTTGTTAAATTACGTCTCGAGAAACAATTTTAAGCCTTTCGCCATTTACCGCGTTGTGCTGGGCATGGTTATCTTGATTTTGGCGGCAACAGGAGTCATGCACAGCGCGTAACTGGGAACTCGAGCAACATTTACCGCGTGTGGTGAAATATGAACCTTGTTGAACAACTCCAAAAACTCGACCAACTCTAGCAGAATGGTTCTTTAACCGCCTCTGAATTTGCACAAGCGAAATCAACGTTGTTTAATTCAAGCTCGACTACACAAACTTCAAAGACAAGCAACTTGACCCATGAAGCATTCCTCGAGAAGGAAACCCTTCTGGCACGTCTTGACCGTGAATGGGAACTCGAGAAACAGAATTATATGATTCGAGGTATACGGCTCAGTATATGAGCCAAATCCAACCAGAGGAATTATCGAAAGTGCAACAGCAGTTATTTTTGGCGTGTTTTGGACTACCACTGCATTTTCAATGATCACAAAATCGTCGAGTTCCGATGTTGGCATAATGTTTTTTCCTGTATTTGGTTTTGTCTTTATTGGATTCGGAATTTGTTACGGTTACAACCATGTTACGAAAGCCAAAATGTTCCAACAAGGGTTACTTCAATACCAAGAAAAACGCGACCAAATCTTTCGAAGTTAAACTCGAGCTTATTTTGTCGGATTGAACCTCTCGCTCGAGTCGATAATAATCGTCACAGGACCATCGTTGACCAGACTGACTTTCATCTCAGTTTGAAAAATTCCGGTCTGCACCTCGAAATTCTCATTGCGCAGCAACTCACAAAAGGTTTTGTACAAACGGTTGCCATCATCTGGCGCTGCCGCTTGCGAAAACCCTGGACGGTTGCCATCTCGGGTGTCGGCGTAGAGCGTGAATTGACTGATGGCAAGCACTGCGCCACCAATTTGCTCGAGCGATAAATTCATCTTTCCAGCCTCGTCGTTAAAAACCCGTAACTTGGCAATTTTTCGTGCCAGATACGCTGCGTCGTCTTGGGTATCACCTCGTTTGACACCAAGCAAGACCAGAAAACCCTGTTCGATCTCCCCTACCATCTTGCCCTCAACCGTCACACTCGCGCTCGAGACCCGCTGAATCACGGCTTTCATGATGGTGTTTGCAATCCGAGTTTGAGCGAATGAATGCCTTCGGTTAAAGCTCGAGCTTCCTCGGCATCCAGATTCCCACGGGTTTTTTGTGCCAGCACCTCGAGAATCCGTAAACTGCGTTCGGCGGTTTCACGGCGATTTACACCATCACGCTCGAGACGCCCCGATAGCACGTTTAAGTTGCCCAGCGCCGCCTCGCCCGTGGCAGTTAATGATTGAATCAACCCAAGAAAATCAGAATTCGACATACCCTAGAATAACGTGGTTTGCTCCACCTCGAGCTTGATGTCAGGTTTTGTACCAAGAAGCTCGAGTTCTGCCTTGAGGGTTTTGATGTCCTGCCAGGTCAACCATTTTGGACCGCCCGTGGTTCGGACTGGGTTGCGCAGCAGGTATGCGGGGTGAAACATCGGGAAAATCTTGATCGGTGAACTGAGTTTTTTGAATTCACCCCAGACCCCTCGGGTTTTGGTGATGCCCAAACTTGTTCCCGTCGCCCACTGCGTTGGCACATTGCCCAGGGTCACAATGATCTGCGGACGAATCAATTGAATCTGCTCGAGCAACCAATGCTCGCAACTTGCAACTTCATCGGTTTCTGGGTTGCGATTACCAGGAGGACGGCACTTGACGATGTTGGCAATGTAAATGGACTCTCGAGGAATCTGAACGGCAGCCAAAATTTGATCGAGCAATTGCCCCGCGCGTCCAACGAACGGACGACCTGTTCTGTCCTCCTCCTCGCCTGGACCTTCGCCAATAATCATCAGTTGCGCGTCGGAATTGCCCTCGCCAAAGACCACGTTTTTTCGGGTTGCCGCCAGTTTGCAAGCTGGGCAACTCGAGCAAACAGTGCCAAGATTCTCGAGATCGCTCATCAGGGCATTTTACCTGTGTTTGAAGGTTTGAAACGCAATGGCGTTCTCTATTTTTGACTCTATTTACAATTCGTTTTGAAAATTAACCCAGGATCGCAAGTGGACAAGGAAGTTTCAATATTCATGCAAACAAAAGTTGACCGTCATCTGAAAATGACGGTCATCAAAGGTTTAACATTGGCTCAAATTGCAAATCTCAATTCAATAGCAAGACTCGAGTTTTAATCTGCGGCAGATTGCATGGCATCCATGTTGATGACGCTCATGGCTAATTCGGTCAAAGTTTTGTCGGTGTCGCCCTCTTCACCAGCAATGCGGTGCAAGGTGTTGTGCGCTTCGGTCTCGCCAAGCATTTTGGCATAAGCGCAAACAGTGCCGTAACCAGCAATCTCGTAATGTTCAACGCGTTGCGCGGCGGCGATCAGACCGGCATCCATCACGTCGGCATCGACTTGCGATTTCTTCGCCAGCAATTCACTGGCTTCTTTGATCAAGCCCTTCATGGCTTCGCAAGTGTGACCGTCTGGTTTCTCGCCCAAATCTTGCACAATCTTTCCAACGTCTTCGCGTTGTTTCTTGGTTTGCTCGAGATGCTTTTCAAAAGCTTGACGCAACTCTGGGTGTGTTGCGGCTTTTGCCATCAGTGGGAGGGCTTCGACCAGTTGGCTCTCTGCGCTGTAAAGGTCGCGCAGTTGCTCGATGTATAAATCTTTCAGGTTGTTCATTTTCATGGTGTTCTCCTTTTGGCAGATTGACTGCCTTTTTGATTGCTGCCAGGGTATTTTCACCGATGATCCTCTGCGACATCTGATGCCGTTCTGAACCCAAGCTGAAGTCGAAAATACCAAGGCGTATAAAATGAAGTCATCGTGTCGCACAAGTGAAATTTAAAAGCTTTCAAAATCTCGAGATATCGAAAAAATGTCAGACTCGATTCAAAATGCGAATTGAGGTTGCGGGGTTTAAAGCAATTTTCATTGAAACTTTTTCCCTAAATTCTTAGAAAATTCAGCTTTTGCTCGAATGGCTTCCAGCCAAAAAGTTAACAATTCTCGAGCTTCTGAAATGGTAATTTTGAATCATGGAAACAACCAATGTTCTTGATGTTCGTCCAGGCTTGACTGGCAAAGTCGCATTTGTCACAGGTGGGCTTGGAGGCATCGGAAAGGCTTGCGTGAAGGCGCTGGTCGCCCACGGTTGCCGCGTGGCGTTCACGTATGCCCAAGGTCATGAACTCGAGTCAACTGCCGCAAATTTTGTGATGCAACACCCTGAGCAACTTTCGACCCACGCGCTCAGTTTGCAATCGGCAGCGTCCATCAAAACCAGTTTGCAAGAAGCCATGAACCGTTGGGGACGAATTGATATCCTGGTCAACAATGCCGCCGTCGGTTCTGCCACGGTTTCCGCTTTTGCCGATGACCTCGAGACTCAAGACAGCGCGATTTTTGCGATCAACGCCGATGGTGCTTTAAAAGTCTGCCAAACGTTTCTGGCACTCATGGAGCACCAAATTCTCGAGACGCCACTCAAAATCATCAACGTCAGTTCGGTCGGTGGCGGCGTGCAAGTGTTTCCAGGGTTTCGACTGGCGGACGGCATGAGCAAAGCCGCCGTTGCCTTCATGACCAGACAACTCGCGGCGCAACTGACGCACTCGAGCATCGACGTTTTTGCGATTTGCCCAGGTGCGACGAACACCGCAATGTTTCAAGCCAGCACCTTAAACGGCATGGACGCTGGCGAGCAAGAAACATTCGTGCAATCCTTACCAAAACACCGATTGATCGAACCTGAAGAAATCGCGTCCATCATGGTGTTTCTCGCCTCGGGTTATTCCACGCCTTTGCACGGCGCGGTGATTGATGCGTCAATGGGTTTGGGGGTAAGACCAGGGATTTTGACCGAAGTAGGACATTGAAGTTTGAGAAACTCGAGCAAGTTTATTCATGTGATAGCAATAGAGTAGTTTTAAACCCTAGCGTACTATAGAAAGCTTTCAGCACCAGCTACTAATTTAGTTATTTCTTCAATACATTTTTTTATAAATGGAACAATTTCGATCTGTTTGTCAAGAAATGAAATCTTATTATCAGTTGTAGTTTGTAAGGGAAGGTCTCGCTTAGTTCTTTGAACAGATTTTCCATCAAATTTAACATCATCTAATCGTCTTCCATTTACCATATTTCCAGTAAATACAACTGAACCTTTTGCACCTGAAATATGAATTGCGCCAGGATAATTAATACTTACACTGGTTTCTGTTTCCGTTTTAGATAGTCCGTTATGTTTGGCATTGTTAGTTAAATAGCAAAGATCAAAAAGCCAGTTATCATGAGCTTTGAATGGTTGAATATTCTCGATCAATGTATAAAGCAGTGGAAGGTCACGCTGAAACGTAGGCATATTCTGCTTTATGCTCGTTTGAAACGAGTTTTGCTCTTTTCCATAGGGAAAGTAAATCTTCTTTGGGTGCGTTTCGTGTGGCGCAAGTTTCTTCAAGTTAAGAGCTATGTCCTGTGCGAGGTAATCTAGCACACTCCTTAGATTTTCAAGCATGTACTTTAGATCAATTTGGTCAATTTGTCCAGAGGTTGCCTGCATTGATAGAGATTTAGCATCGCGTCGCGCCCGATTCAAAAGTGCCTCAATGTCAGGATTTGGCATAAACGATTTTACACTATCAACTACTAACACGGATAGTCTAATCAAATCGCAACAGGTTCTTCATACACCCCGTAAACCCCTCGCAACACATCCATCATTTCGCCCAGCGTGGCGTAAGCATGGGCGCACTCGAGAAACGCAGGCATGGTGTTTTGCCCCAGCACCGCAACTTTCCGCAGTTGCTCGAGACTCGCGGCGTGTCTGGTCGCGTCCCGTTCGCGGCGCACCTGCGCGAGACGTTCGTCTTGAATTCGTTCCACGTTTTTGTCCACCAGTTGAATCGGCACAGACAACGGTTTGTTGTCGCTGAACTCATTCACGCCAACAATGATGCGTTTTTTGCTGTCCACCTCGCGTTGATAACGGTAACTCGCGTCGCCAATCTCGCTTGAGAAAAATCCGTGCTCCAAGGCTTTGACCACGCCGCCGAGGTTGCGGATTTGGCTGATGTAACGCATGGCTTGGCTTTCGACTTCATCGGTCAGTTTCTCGAGGTAGTAACTGCCCGCGAGTGGGTCGATGACGTTTGCCACGCCCGTTTCATGGGCAATAATTTGTTGGGTTCGCAGCGCTATCGTGGCGGCGTCTTCGGTTGGTAATGCCAGTGCCTCGTCGAACGAATCGGTGTGAAGGCTTTGCGTGCCACCCAGCACGGCTGCCAGAGCTTGAATGGCGACTCGAGCAATATTTGTGAGTGGCTGTTGCGCGGTCAGGCTGACCCCTGCGGTTTGGGCGTGGGTGCGCAGCATCCAGGATTTCGGGTTTTTCGCGCCATAACGGTGGCGCATTTCAGAGGCGTAAATTCTTCTGGCGGCACGAAACTTGGCGATTTCTTCAAAAAAATCGTTGTGAACATCAAAAAAGTAACTGATGCGCGGCGCGAATTCGTCAATGTCCAACCCTCGAGCCAGCGCCTGTTCGACGTAATGAAAGCCGTCCGCCAGGGTAAACGCGAGTTCTTGAACGTTGGTCGCGCCAGCCTCGCGGATATGATAGCCGGAAACACTGATAAAGTTCCATTTGGGCACAAATTTTGGCGACCATTCAAAGGTGTCAATCACGAGCTTCACGCTGGGTTCGGGTGGGAAAATAAATTCTTTTTGGGCAATAAATTCTTTTAAAATATCGTTCTGAATCGTGCCCCCCAGATGACTGAGCTTAAACCCTTGCTTTTCGGCATTCGCCAGGTACATCGCCCAGATCGCGCTGGCTGGCGAGTTGATCGTCATGCTGGATGTGACCGTCTCGAGGTTGACCCCGCGAAACAGCACCTCCATGTCCGCAAGGCTCGAGATGGCTACGCCGCACTTGCCGACCTCACCTCGAGCCATGATGTGGTCGCTGTCGTAACCCATGAGGGTTGGAAGGTCAAAGGCGGTGCTCAAGCCCGTCTGACCCGCCTCCAGGAGCGCGTGAAAGCGTTGGTTGGTTTGCTCGGCGCTGCCAAATCCCGCGAACATCCGCATGGTCCAGAGTTTGGCGCGGTACATGCTCGGTTGCACGCCCCTGGTGAACGGGTATTCGCCTGGCATTCCCAATTTCTCGTCAGACTCCAGATGCTCGAGATCATCTCGGGTGTAAATCGGTTCAGGATCAATCCCGCCCATGCTGGAAAAAAGCACGTCACGTTCTGGGAATTTTTGATTCGCTTTTTGGTACACGCCCGTGAGCCATGATTTCTTGTTCATGCCGTCCTCCAAAAGCCCGAGAGATACTCGAGCGGTGTTTGATGGAGTACATCATAGGGCTTTTAAGGCTAAAAGTTCGTCAAACGCAACTCAATTTGAGGACAAGGAATTTGGCATCTCGAGATTGCGCCTAAATTCCCTTCTACCGATGTTGGGGATGAGGGTACAATGGACAATCGCTGGTTCTAAAGTCTGCTTCGTGGGTCGAGCGCATCCCGCAAACCATCACCCAAAAAGTTGATGCTCAGGCTGGTCAGCAAAATAAAAAGTCCGGGCCAGAACGACGCGAGAGGGTTTTGAAAAATCGCTTCCTGGGCGCTCGAGAGCATGTTGCCCCATGACGGAATATCTCGAGGAATGCCGTAACCCAGGAAAGAGAGTGCGCTTTCGGAGATGATGTTGTTGCCAACGTCGAGCGTGACTTGAACAATGATTGGTGCGACGGCATTGGGCAGAATGTGACGAATCATCACGCGCCAGTCGCTCGAGCCTAATGCTTTGGCGGCGTCAGTAAATTCGCGTTGGCGCAAGCTCAAGACCAAACCTCGAATCACTCGGGCTGTGCCGAGCCAACCGAACAGCACCAGCACGAAAATAATCAAGACGATGGGTCGCGCCGAACCGAAGATTGAATCGAGCACCCCGCCAAGTTTGACATCGGGGTTGGCGAGCAAGCCTGACAGAATCAGCAAGAACGGTATTTGAGGCAAGGAGAGCATGACATCAATAAACCTCGAGATGATGTTGTCGATGTCAACCACGATGGCTTGGACAAAAGCGAAATACGCAATCGTCATGGACAGACCAACGCCAACAAGCCAGGCGATGACCACACCAACCCCAGAGTAAGTGGCGGCGAACTGACTGGTGACGAGCAGGGTAAATGCAATCACGCTTGCCCAGACCAACCATTTCAAGCCGTTTTTCCACCAGAAACTCGAGCCTTCAAGGCGTTGTTGTTCCGCCAGCAAGCTCGAGCGTAAACCAACGGAAAAAATTACAGGTTGACCACTGTAATAACCGGCAATGGTGCCGAGTGTCACGCCGATTAAGGCTGATAAAAGCGCGACGGCAACGCCGATCAAAAGACTGACGCGACCCGCGTAAAGCAACTGACTGAAAACATCGCGTCCAAGGTCGTCGGTTCCCATCAAATGTCGTCCACCCGGTTGTGCCCAAGTGTTCGAGGTTTCGTTG
Source organism: Deinococcales bacterium (assembly GCA_025352125.1). Lineage (GTDB taxonomy): Bacteria > Deinococcota > Deinococci > Deinococcales > JAAFIG01 > JANXTZ01. Next base: position 16,651 of record JANXTZ010000083.1, read on the forward strand.
AGGGTTGGCGAAAATGGCGCAATGAGTGGCGCGAAGATGGAGACGAAAAACAACAATCCCAGCACAGCGAGCGAGAACATGGCGAGGCGGTGTTTCTTAAACCGTTGCCAGGTCTTGTTTTCTTCTTTGCGTTTGGCTGGTGTTGCGGTGGTTGCAGTTGTCAGACTCATGGGCATTCCTCGAGTTTTAAATCTTGGTTTTTTGAGATTGCTCGAGACTCCTGATAGTGAATTCGTATTGTAGGGGTGAACCTTGTGTTCACCCTCGCAAATGATCATTTCTCGAGTGTTACATTCTCAGTTCTGAATTTTCTAGTTGTAGCGAATTCTTGGATCTACCAGCGCGTATACCAAATCTGCCAGCAAATTCGATGCAAGGGTGGCAATCGCCAGCATCATCAATATCACCATTGCAACGTTGTAATCTTTTTGCACGACACTCGAGAGAAGGGCGGTTCCCATGCCGGGCCAGTTGAAAACGCTTTCGGTTAAGACCGCGCCGTTCAAAACGCCTGGAATTGAAAGTCCGACCAGGGTCACGATTGGGATTAACGCGTTTCTTAGCGCGTGTTTGTACACCACAACGCGTTCGGCTAAACCTTTGCCACGGGCTGTTCTGACGAAATCTTGATTGACCACCTCGAGCAAACTGGCTCGCATGAAACGCGTCCAACTGGCGATTTGAATCAGTGAGAGCGCGATCACCGGCAAGACCAGATGCCAGAGCGCGTCTTTGGTGGCATTCAACCAGCTTTGCAGGGTCACACGGCTGCCCATCGCCTGTCCTAGCGAGACGTAATCGCCCATTTTTGGGTAATTTTGGATGCCTGCGGGCAATGTGACAGCTTTGGGTTCCTCGAGTTTTGTGGCTTCGTTGTACACGCCAACGGTGATGACGGGTTGCCCTTGGGCATTTTTGCTGACGCTGAGAACTTGACCGTTGAGATCAAACTTTTCGTCCGATTCGACCGTCATGCTGACACCCTCGGACTGCATTCCGTCGGTGGGAAACCATTTTAATTTTGCACCAAAAAGCAGCAACATCATGATGCCGAGCCAGAAGACTGGCACGCTGTACCCGACAAAGGATAAAAATGTGGTCACATAATCCAAAATGCTGTACTGCTTGACTGCCGCATAAATGCCAATGGGCAAGCCAACCAGCAACGACAGCACGAACGACATTGTGGTCAAGGTCAAGGTGTTTTGCAAACGCTGCTGAAAGACATACTCTGTGGCGGAAATATAGCCGTTCTCTCGAGACACCCCAAAATCCAGAACGGCGGCTTTGGACAGCCATTTGCCGTATTGCACGTACCAGGGTTGATCCAGACCGTAATCGTGTCGCAGGCGTGCCACGTCGTCAACAGTCATTTTTGGATTGGCAAGTTTTAACTCGTCAATAAAATCACCTGGTTGCAATTGAACCAAACCAAAGATTGCCATGCTGATGGCGAGTAACAGTGGAATCATGCCGATCAGGCGTCTCGAGGTGTACAGGAGCATTTTGGGATTCCTATTCGGTTGAGATTTGGGGGTGTGCCGGCAGTGTTTATCAACCATGCAAGTCAAACCTCGAGCTTTGGTTTAGGGCAAGATTTTAAGGTCTTGCCCCGTTTTTACTGGCTCGAGAATGGCTTTACTTCATTGGGATGGTTTCTTTTGCACCGCGTTGCTTCCAACCGACCAACCAGCCAAGGTTGCTTGGGTAACGGGTGTTGGCGTTCCAGGTGTAATTCAAAAGTCCGTTGCGTGCGGTGTACAAGTCAGTGCGTTCGTAGAGTGGAATGGCTGGCAACTCGCGGTTCCAGATGACCTGGGCTTTGGCGAGAATGGCTTTGCGGGCGTCCACATCGAATTCGCGGCGGGCTTTGTCCCATAAAGAATCGAATTCGGCATTGCACCAACCACCAATATTCTGTCCTGCAAAACCGTTGTCGACGGTTGGCACGTTGTCTTTGACGGTCTTGGAAGCTGGATCGTCGCAGTAGTACAAACCAAGGTCTTCGGTCAGGGGCTGCTGCACGTAAGCAAATTGGAACAGTCCCTTCCACTTGCCGTTGCTGGCTTGGGCAATGAACGCATCGTCAAACACCACACTCGAGGGGGCGTTGTTGAATTTCACGTCGATACCGATTTTCTTGAGGTTGTCCTTGTAAAATTGTTGATCGCGTTCGCGCACGGCGTTGCCTGCGGTGGTCACGTACTCGAGCACGAACTTGACGGTTTTGCCGTCCACGGTGCGTTCCATGATGCCATCAGAGCCTGGTTTCCAACCCATTGCGGTCAGCAGTTGCTTGGATTTTTCTGGGTTGTAATCGTAATTGTTGATGCCCTGGGTGGTGAAGACGTTCGAGAGGCTGTTGACCACGTTGTTTGAAACTCGAGCGGTGCCGCCGCGCAAGTCCCTGGTCACGGTTTCGCGGTCAATGCCGTAAACCAGGGCTTGACGGGTGCGCACGTCGTTCAAGCCCAGGTCTTTGACCTCTTGGACTTGGCTGAACTGGTTGACATCCCAGTGTTCCCACAGGGCGGTTTTTGGCGTGAACACGCTGTACAAACCTTTCGCAGAATCTTTGAGGGTTTTGATGGTCGTGGCTGAGGCGACAAGCCCGACGCTCGAGGTGGCATCGACTTGACCCGCCAGCACGTTGACTTGCAGCGTGTCGGTTTTTTGGAAGAATTTGTAGATCAGTCGGTCAACCATCTGCGGGTTGTTGCGCCAGTAATTGGGATTGCGCACCAGCGTCCAGCTTTGATCGCGTTGCCATTTTTGGAATTTGAACGGTCCAGAGGTGACGACTGGTCCCTGTTTGCTCGTGGCAATCGAAGCGCCCAAGAAATCTTTTTGGATGATCTCGAGTTGCTGTTCTTTGGATTTGCCCTGCGCCGAGGCGGTGGCTTTGTCCCACAATGGTTTCCAGATGTGTGCCGGAGCAATAAAGTTTTGGACAAAGCTCGGAGCGGCGGTGGCAAACAGGTACGGCGGGTCGTAGGTGACCTCGAAGGTGTTGTCGTCAATCACCTTCATGGTTTTTGGGTAATTGTCGCGGCTCGAGACTGGCAGGCGCTCGTCGCCAAAGACATCGTAATTAAATTTCATGTCGGCGGTGGTGATCGGACGACCATCGGACCATTTTGCACCGGCGCGAATGTTCCAACGGATGGTCTGCGCGGTCACGTCACCGGCAGCGTTTTTGGTCAGTTTGACGCCGCCATTTTTCTCAGTTGGGACCTCACTTGCCAAATCGGCTTGCAAAGTGCCATTTTGGTCAAAGTAAGTCAAGCCAGCGTACAGCCAGCCCAGAACCTCTGCCGAAATCGCTTGGTTGTTGACAAAAGGCTCGAGCGCCGAGGGTTGTTGGGTTGTACCCAGAATCAATGAATTGTCTGATGCGCTAGCCAATACCGATGGACTGAGCGCCACCGCACCGAGCGCCATGACACCAAATGCTGTTAACCATTTTTTCTTCATACGTCCTCCTTAAAAATAAATCGCCGCCAGATATGGAATCTGAACTGAGTCCAACCGGCGTTGATGTGAAAGAATATGTTGAATTGATTGCTCGTGTCAACGATAGCCTTTGACGAGAACATGATTGTTGCCGACCCATGACAAAACAATGTCACTTCTGCTGAAGCGCACGAGGTTTGGCAGCAAACAAAAACGGGTGCCCGAGAAAGCACCCGTAAAATCCACAAACAACTGTCAATGGCAGGCGCTCGCGCCCTCACCTTCGGGCGCAACCACACCGTCGGTTCTAAAGCTGTGCCCGCAACCGCAATTGCTGGTCGCGTTGGGGTTTTCAACCACACTAAAACCTCCACCCATCATCGTCTCGAGGTAATCGACCAATGCACCCTGGACAAACGGCAAACTGGCACGGTCCACCACGATTCGCACGCCGTTGGATTCAAACATCGAATCCCCCTCGAGCGTGCGGTCATCAATCGCCATGCCGTAACTGTAACCGCTGCAACCGCCAGATTTGACGAACACCCGAACGGCAGCGTGTTCCTTCCCATTTTTGCTCATGATCTCGAGCGCCTTTTGCGCACCCGTGTCGGTGATGCGGATATCGTTGTTGACCACTTGTCGTTCCATTACGGCTGTCATGTGGTTAATGTAGCACTTTTAAGCCAATCCAAAGGTGTAATAGAATACCTCTGTCGTACAATCACCTCGAGCTTGAATTCAGCGTCAAAATGCCTTAGAGTCAATTCGGTTTTGCGCCCATAGCTCAGCCGGATAGAGCATCAAGCTTCTAACTTGACGGTCGCAGGTTCGAGTCCTGCTGGGCGCACCACATCCGCCTCGAGCACGCAACTCGAGGTTTTTTCTTGCACGCTCGGGTTAAGGATTAAACCATGATTCACGATACAGACCGAGCCATCGCTGTTCTTCACCAAGCGCTTGCCGTGTGTCGCGTTATGTTATCCTCGGCTCGCACGAAGTGATGCCACCCAAGGCGAGATTGAACGCATCCTCGAGAGTACGGGGCAGGAATCACTGGTTGCGCTGATGGGGCAGGAGACTTACCGCCACGACATACTATTGTCCGAGACTTTACCCAAAGAAGATCGGGATGTACTGCTCTCAATACGTGATGAACCGTACTGATTTGGAATAACTGGTCATCTCGAGGGGGTTTTTCATGTATTCTCGAGAGATCAGGAGGTAAAAATGACAGTTTCTCGAGACACTGCGGTTTTGATGCTTCATGGTTTTACAGCGCAACCCAAAACCGTGGATTTTATTGAACGTTATTTTCAACGTGAAGGTTACGAGTACGAGATTCCAGTCCTGCGCGGTCATGCCACCAAACGCGAGGATTTGATTGGTGTGCGTTGGCAAGACTGGGTCGAAGATGCCCTCAGCGCGTACGCCAGACTCAAAGAGAAAAAGGGCAAGGTTGCGGTGGTTGGGCATTCAATGGGTGCGGTGGCAACGATTCAACTCGCCGCCCAGAAACCCGATGTCGCAGCCGTCGTTTTGGTCGCGCCAGCCCTAAAATTTTCAAATCCAATGGCGGGCATTGCGCCGCTCTTGAAAAACTTTGTCAAATGGAATCCTGGCAGCGGCTCGAGCGTGCTTGACCCAGCCTTGCGCGAAGAATCAGACCGACTCGCCGTGACGTACAAGGGTTTTCCAACCGCTGCATTTGCCGAATTGTATGCGATGGCAAAACTGACAATCCCAAAACTCGAGTTGATCAAATGCCCAGCCCTCGTGGTTCATTCGCTCAAAGACCAAGTGATTCCACCTGCCGCCGCTGAACTTTCGCTCGAAAAACTAGGCTCGAGTGACAAGAGTATCAAATGGTTTCAGAATTCTGGACATGAAATGTTTTGGGACATGGAACGCGAAGCCTTGTGTGAGGCGATTGTTGGGTTTTTAAACGAGAAGACTTGATTTAAAAAAACTCGTCCAACAACCTGTAAAACTCGAGCTTTGAATCTTCAGGTTTAGCAATCCCGTACTGCTCAAGAAAATACTTGCTCCAGCCGTTGAATTGCGGGTTCAGGTCAGACTCGAGGCTGCGGGTGATTAAAGCCAGGTCTTGGTATCGGTCTGCAATTCCGGCGCGTCCAAGGTCTACAAATCCGGCAAGCTCGAGGTTGTGAATCAAGATATTTGGCAGACAATAATCGCCGTGGGTGAAAACCAAATCCTCAATAGCTGGGCAAGTCTCGAGCAATTCTCGAAAGACTTCTTGGGCAGTTTTGCCGAGTCGAACAACATCAAAATCTGTTTCGTCCACAAGGTTTTCAAGCACCCTGAACTTGGCTTGGACCATTTTGATCTCGAGTGTTTGATTGAACGGACAATCAACAATCTCGAGCGCATGAAGTTGTTTCAAGTTTTCTGCCAGAACCTCGAGCACTTTGGCGATTTCCTCGAAATTCCACGTGTTTGAAGCGACGGACTCGAGCTTGGTTGGAATTTCAGGAACATCGCGGGTTTTAAAGGATGCTCGAGTTTGTAGACTCTTGCAGCCGATTGACCGACAGTGACAGGAATAAATTCATAACCACTTGTGAGTTGTTTCAATTTTGGCGGAAGCTGCTGTTTCATAAACTCAAAAAAGTGTCGCCAGTCAAACAAACTGGCGACACTGAACAATCTAATCTCGGGTAACCTCACTTGGCGTATTCGACGCTGCGGCTTTCGCGCACCACCGTCACTTGCACCTGACCTGGGTATTCCATGTCCTGCTCGATGCGTCCCGCGATTTCTCGAGCAATCAATGCGGCTTTGGAATCCGAGACTTTCTCGGGTTGGACGATCACACGCACCTCGCGCCCAGCTTGGATGGCGTAAGCGCCAGAAACACCTGGGAAGCTGGTGGCAATCGTCTCGAGTTGTTGAAGGCGCTTGACATACGTCTCGAGGTCTTCTCGGCGTGCGCCAGGTCGGGCGGCAGAAATTGCATCGGCGGCGGCAGCCAGAACGCTGAAGACACTCTCTCCATTTTCTGGGTCGTGGTGGTGCGCAATCGCGTCGATGACTTCAAATGGTTCGCCGAAGCGCTTGGCAAGGTTGATGCCGATCTCGACGTGCGTGCCCTCGATTTCGCGGTCAATGCTCTTGCCAATATCGTGCAGCAAGCCAGCGCGACGTGCCAGGGTGGCGTCAAGCCCAAGCTCTGCCGCCATGATGCCCGTCAAATGCGCCACCTGAATGCTGTGCTTCAAAACGTTCTGGGCGTAACTCGAGCGAAAGTGCATTCTTCCCAAAAGTTGTAACAAACCTGGTTTGAGACCGACCACGTTGGCTTCAATCGCGGCTTCCTCGCCGCGCTCGAGAATATAGGTTTTCATCTCGTCTTGGGCTTTGGCAACGACCTCTTCGATCCGGGTTGGGTGGATGCGTCCGTCGGTCACCAGTTGCTCCAAAGCCTTGACCGCAACCTCGCGGCGAATCGGGTTGAAACTCGAGAGGATCACGGCTTCTGGCGTGTCATCAATAATTAAGTCAACGCCGGTCAGGCTTTCAAAGGCGCGAATGTTACGTCCCTCGCGTCCAATGATTCTGCCCTTCATGGCGTCTGACGGAATTGGCACGACACTGACCGCCATGCTGGCGGTGGTTTCGGAGGCGGAACGTTGAATGGCTTGGGCAATGATGCTCTGGCTGCGACGTTTGACATCGAGGTTGACCTTCTCGAGCATGACCTTGACGCGCACACCTTTTTCTTCCTCGAGTTCATTGTCAAGCTTTTCGAGAATCATCTCACGGGCGGCTTCGCGTGAAAGCTCGCCCACCTCGTAAAGTTTGCGTTCGGCTTCGTGAATTTTGGCGTCGGCTTGCACAAGAAGTTCTTGATAACGTTTTTCTTCGCTGGAGATTTTCTCTTCCAGCGCATCCAGTTTGACGGCTCGAGCATCGAGTTGCTCTCCCCGGCGGCTTAAACGTTCGGTCTCGAGGCGGGCTTCCTCGCGCTCAGACTTGATGCTCTCGCGCTCGGATTTGATGCCGTCACGTTCGGCGAGGATCGCGTCACGTTCGCGTTTGTTGTCCTCGTCGAAACGGGTTTTGAGTTGCAAGCTCTCGTCACGTGCCCTGAATTCCGCGTCCTTGCGGATGCGGTCGGCGTCGGCGTCGGCTTGGCGGCGAATGGTTTCGGCTTCCCGTCGGATGGATTCGGCTTCCCTCTGGGCGTTCTCGCGCAAGCCAGCATCGGCTGCGGTACGAGACTCGAGTTCACGCTTGTGTGCCTCTTGAATGTTCTTGAGGTTGGCGTTGTTGAGGAAATACATGATTCCAGCACCGACGAGAAGACTGACAATGGCGTATAAAAATTCCATTTTATCTCCTCTCGAGGTTGTCCTGCGAGGCGGTTTGACCATGCCCAAATCCAGGCACAAAGAAACGTCAATTCCGTGCTGGAAACACGAAAAGCGTCTTGCACATTTGTTTTGAACGGGGAAGCCATTCCGCCGAAAATCGTATTAAACATAAGGGTTGACCCTTCAGCCATAAGTCTAACACCTGGAACGCAAAATGAGCGCGGTTGAGGTCGCTATTCAAGGGCTGAAGCTCGAGTGGACACCAACTGTATTGGGTTTTACGTTTGAGGGACCATATTCGTGACCAAACCGCGTCAGTTTAGAATTGGCGCGGTTTGAAAGTAAACTGCGCTTTGAAATTTAATCCAAGCCTGACGGGTCGATCCAACCACGTTTGATGCCTGTCAAGACCGCTTCGGTTCTCGAGCCGACGCCGAGCTTGGAAAAAATATTGGCGAGGTGAACTTGAACGGTGCGCGGTGAAATCTCCAAATTTTTGGCAATCTCTTTGTTGGTCGATCCTGTCGCCGCGACTTTTAACACCTCGAGTTCGCGGGGGCTGAGCGCCTCACCATCGAATTCGGCTGGGGTGCTCGAGCGAGCCTGAGAGGAGAAACGGTTTAAAACTTTTTTGGCGATGCTGGGATGAAGCACACTCTCGCCACTTGCCACGGCACGGATGGCATGAACCAAATCCTCGTCTTTGGCATTTTTGAGGATGTACCCTGCCGCGCCAGCCTCGAGCAGCGCAAAGACATACGCATCATCGTCGTAGCTGGTCAAGACCAAAATTGCGGTTTTGGGTTGAATGGCTTTGATCTTTTGCGTTGCCTCAATGCCGTTCATGCCTGGCATCGAAACATCCATCAAGATCACGTCGGGTTGAAGCGCCAGACTTTTTTGGACCGCCTCAGCGCCGTCGCTGGCTTCACCCAGAATTTTCAGGTCTTTGTGAGGCTCGAGCATTTCCCTCGTGCCTTTGCGCACGATTGGGTGGTCGTCAACCAACAACAGGGTGATGTCGCGCTCGGGGTCGGCTTCAAAAGTCATGATGTGATTGTAACTCGAGATTGAGGGCGCAACATCAAAAAAGTGATGACGGCTGCGACCATGACCACCGCACCAGAAACCGCGAAAACGTTGCGAACGCCGATCAGGCTGGCAAGAACGCCAGAAAACGCCATCGAAATCAGACTGGCAGAGTTCATGACGATGTTAAAACCGCTGCCGACCCTGCCCATGAATTCGTTGGCAATTGAACCTTGCAACAAGGTGCCAAAACTTGCCTCGAGCGGGGCGACCACCAAACCAATCACAAAATTGACCGCCACAAAAAACCAAACATTCGGCACAACCGCATTGAAGGCAACCAGGATTCCGAGTGCCATCAAACAAATCGAGATCACCCGTGCCGGGTTAATTTTGGCGGCAAAACCCATGACCAAAACGCCCGACAGAATCAAGGCTGCCGTTTCAGAAATATTAACGGCTCCAAGCCAGGTCACTGGGACGTTCAAAATATTGATGATGTACGGCGTGAACAAAATGTTTGACGCACCCAGACCAAACATCGTGACGCCACCGCCAACCAAAACCGCCAGCAAGACTTTGCTGCCAAAAATAATTTTCAAACCCTCGAGCAGAGGCGCAATCGTGCCTGAAAGCTTTTCGCTGGTTGGAGTCTCAAGTTTTGGCACGTGCACCAACACCACCAGTGCAAATGAGACAAAGAATGTCAGGGCATCCACGATGAAGGCTGGCACAAAACTGTTGGTGAACCCAACAATCACACCAGCCAGCGCCGCCCCGACCACACCCGAGATGACCATGCCGGTTTGCGACATCGAGTTGGCTGCCATGTACTGATCGGGTTTGAGGATTTGTTGCACCACCGCGCCCCTGGCTGGATTGAAAAATGTGCCGACAGCCGCCTGGGAAAAGGCGAGGACATACATCAAAATCAAACGGTCTTTGCTCTGGACAAACAAAAAACCCAAAACGAGAATGCCCCTGATCAGGTCGCTGGCGAGCATGATGTGTTTGCGGTTGAACTTGTCAACATGAACGCCAGCAAAAAGTCCAAAGACAATGCTTGGAATGGCGACCACAATGCTGAGCGTAGCGATGGCGGTGGTTGAACCGGTCAGCTTATTGACCAAAATCAGTAACGTCAGGTTGGTCAGCGCATCACCAAAGCTCGAGACGATTTGGGCAATCAGCAACAACGTAAAATTCCGATTGGTCAGCGGAGATTCCGAACTCGAGGTTGATGCAGGAATCGTTGTCATGTCTATAAAACTAAAACAATCATAATAGAAAGTCAAGTTTTATATTCTGATAATTCAAGTTTCCATTTCTGTCTCATCTTCAGTCTCGAGACCATCAACATTAACCTTCATGATTTCGCGCAAAACCACTGTGGCAAACGAACCCTTGGGCAAATCAAACGAAATCCAAAAACCACCCTCCGCCGCCTCGAGCACCAGATTCTCGAGCTTGACCCGTGTAATCCGCCGCGAACCCGTGCGGTTCTTAAAACCTTCCCAGGTCAACTCAAAAGCCGCCAAAACCTCATCCTCGAGCGCCTTGGAAACTGACAGCGCAGGCATGACCTTCTTGCCGTACAAGGGACCTGTGGCGCTGATCTCGAGGTTTTTCGCGCGTAGCGACTCGAGTGCGGCATCTGTCACCGTGAACATTCCGCCAGTCTCATGCTTTTTCGCCACGTCGCCCTCGAGCACCTGATCCAAAACGCCACGCTCGAGCCGAAGGCGCACGTAATGATTGAACAGCAAGCTCTGCAAGCTGCCAATCAAAAAGCGTTTTAACGGAATACTTTCGGGACCACGCATCCGCCCATCTTTGACCAGTTCCAGACCGCGTTCGGCATTGCGTCCAGTGTTGCCAAAACGTTGAGGACCAAAATAATTTGGCACGCCAAACGCCTCGAGCCGCGCAATAATGGCTTTTGCACGCGTCAGCGCCTCGGGTTCGGCATCACGCACCCGCAACCTAAAGGTATTGCCCCGCAAATGCCCGACACCAAGTTTGTTGCCGTGATGGGTCGTCTCGAGAATCTTCAAGCCCTCGAGCTTCAGACCCTCGAGCCTGGGTTCAAACTTCTTGGGAATGCTGATCCACTGCCTTGTCACGGCATGACGGTCTTTGAGTCCCGCCACACCAATGTCTTTTTGTTTGATGTTTAACTGATCCCGAATCGCGTCCATAATAAATTTGGTGGTGTTGCCGCGCTTCTCGAGCCAGATGTACAAATGCTCGCCCTCGCCGGAAAACGGATACGCGGGGCGCTCGAACACCTGAAAATCTTCGAGTTCCTGCCGAATTTTACCGCCAGTGCCGGCAAGGTCGCTCGAGACGAGCGGAAGGTCGTTCCAATCAAAGAAAAACTTCAAGTCAAGCTCCGATCTGAGCGATTTGTTAGGCTCGAGATACTCTACGGGATTTTTGACGTTAGACGAAAACGATTTGAAATGTCAAAATACAAAAACTGATGACCCCGCCCTCGAGACTTCCGATCTTTTTGCTCATCGCTTTGATTGTTTCAGGCTGTGACAAACGCGTCAACACCAATCAGGTCGTCCAAACCCAAGCTGCGGCGCAAGTCGCTCCAACGTTACCAGAGGTCAAACCTGCAAACGTTGCGCCACAAGTTGCCCAGACTCCAAACCCACAAGCCCTAACACCCTTGACACCTGCCAAAACCGTGACCCTCGAGCCAGACTCGAGCGCCCATTCCACGCCATCAGGTTGCGCCCTGCCACCATTAGCCACCAAACTTGCACCGCCAGCCATACCAAAACAAATCACGGGCAGGTTGGGTTTGTACGTGGCTCGAGTGCCGTCTGGAACAAAAGAATTTGCTCCAGTCAAAGTGATTGAGATCAACCCCCAAGGGCAGTTCCCGCTCGCCAGCAACTTCAAGCAAAGTGTGCTGCTCGAGGTGTTGCGGCAAGTCGATCAGGGGTACATCAAGCTCTCGGAAAAGTTTAAGGTGACGCCAGCCAACCAGTCTTACGGACGTTACCCTTACGACGGGACGGATGTGATGGGTTTGGCGCTCGCCATGATCGGCTGGTCAGACAACACCGCCACCGACATGCTGTTCAGGCGCATCGGCATTGGCAGCGTGCAACCGATCATGAAAGACCTAGAACTCTGCAACACTCGAGTTTTACTGCCCACCAAAGCCTGGTGGACGGCGCAGGCTGGACTTGGCGGCAAAGATTTCCCGAAATACGCACTCGTCAAAGCCACACAGAAGTTTGCCACATACCCGCTCGAGGCACAACTCAAAATTGCGGCGAGACTCGATGCGAACGCCCAAAATACCAACCCTGAAACCTTGCGCCGATACCTGGACAACGGTTATTTTGCGGGACGCAACGGCGGCGTGGAGACCATGAGCGAGATTGACCGCAACATTCAAAATGCCAGCACACCCGCCGAATGGGCAAGATTCATCCACCACGAATTCGTCAACTCGGGTTTAAGCAATTCGAGCCGCAAACTGTTCAGGGACACGATGTACCACGGCAAGGGACGTTCGCTCATTCACGTTCCTTTTACCTACTTTGGCGGCAAAAGCGGCAATACGGCAAGGGTGTTAACCTATTCGGGGTACCTCGAGACCAAATCAGGCGAGCGCATTATTTACGTCTACTTCAATGACGCCAGCCAAAACTTGACCACCCGAGATGAAACGCCGCAAGCCTTTAACTTGATCAATGCCGCAATCCGAAAAGTGATGCGCCCCGAAGATTTGATCCCAATCAAAAAACCTGCCCCAAACAAAGCCGATCTCAAGAAACCAGCACAACCTCGAGTCCTCACCAAGTTAAACTTGCCAAACAAAAACCTGGGAAATTAAATTATCTCGGGCTTAACCATAAAATATCCATGCAAAATCGACCAGAAACCAAAAACTCGGATAGAATACATGCGGAGGATTCATGAACAAACCATCGATCATTGCGTTCATCTCGAGCCTTGCCATTGCGGGCACGGTCTTGTCCATAACACCACATGTTGTTCTGGCACAAGCCAGCTCGAGCGCTTACTATCTGCCCAAAGGTTTCAAACTCACACCGTTTTTGTCCAAAACCCCAGTGCGCACGTTCAAAGATTATGAAGTCAATTTAAAAGACAAAACCGATTATCGCGTCGTCATCGAAACCGAGGTCGGACGCATGGTCTTGGATTTGTATGAAGACGACACCCCAACCACCGTCAACTCCTTTGCTTGGCTGGCACGCCACCACTATTACGACGGCATTGCCTTTCACCGCGTGATGGACAATTTTGTGGTTCAGGGCGGCGACCCAAACACCATCAAGACCGACAGCCGCCTGTGGGGACAGGGTGGACCGGGTTATCAATTTGGACTCGAGATTCGTAAAAACCTGAAATTTGATGCCAAAGGTGTGATCGGCATGGCACGCACCCAAGACCCCAACAGCAACGGCAGTCAGTTTTACATCACACTCGCGCCAACCCCAAGCCTGGACGGACAGTACACTGTGTTTGGCAAAGTGGTCGAAGGTTTGGGCGTGCTCGACAAAGTGGTTCGCGGCGAGCCACCTGCCAAGCCAACCCGCATGAAACGCGTTTACATCATCGAAAAAAAGAAATAATCAACAGTTTCAAGAAAGAACAACATGTCTGAACAATACATTCCAAACGGTTACAGCCTGACCCCAGAACTCTCGAGTGACCGCGTCACCAGCTTTGATGCGGCTGGTCAAGGCACCGAACCAGGCAAAGCCTACGCCATCGTGCTCGAGACCAGCAAAGGACGGATGGTCGCCGAACTGTACGCCGACAAGACACCGATCACCGTCAATTCGATGGTCTGGCTGGCGCGTCATCACTATTACGACGGCATTGTCTTTCACCGCGTGCTTGACGGATTCATGGCGCAAACGGGCGACCCAACCGGCACTGGGCGCGGCGGACCAGGCTACAAATTTGGCGACGAGTTCAATCCCAACCTCAAACACAGGGGCAAGGGCGTGCTCAGCATGGCAAATGCGGGACCGGGCACGAACGGCAGTCAAATCTTTATCACCTTCCTCGACACGCCACACTTGGACGGACGCCACACGGTGTTCGGCAAAGTTGTTGATGGTCTCGAGGTGCTTGATAAACTCAAACGCATCGACCCGAGCCGCCCGAGCTTTGGTGTCGAGCCAGACGTGATCACTCGAGCTTACGTGGTTGAGAAAAGCGCTTAAAAAAACGATTTAAAATCTGATTCAATTCCAAAGTCATCGGGAGGGAAAAGATGACCTTATTGGCAACAAAACCAACACCGCACCAATACGCCAATGCCCCGTGGCCATTCTTTGACGCCGACGAACTCGCGGCGGTTCAACGCGTCATGGTCTCTGGCAAAGTCAATTACTGGACTGGCACAGAGGCTCGAGAATTTGAACGTGAGTACGCCGAATACCTTGGGGTCAAACACGCCATCGCACTGCACAACGGCACACTGGCGCTCGAGTTGGCATTGTACGCGTTTGATATTGGTATTGGCGATGAGGTGATTACCACTTCACGCACTTTTATTGCCTCGGCAAGCTGCATTGTCATGCGCGGCGCGACGCCAATTATTGCCGATGTTGATCCAGATTCTCAGAACATCAGCGCCGATACGATTCGATGTTTGATCACCCCAAAAACCAAAGCCATTGTTGTCGTTCACCTTGCTGGTTGGGCTTGCGAGATGGACGAGATCATGGAATTGGCAAAAGAGCATAACTTGATTGTGATCGAAGATTGCGCTCAAGCCAATGGTGCGTTTTACCGAGGCAAACCCGTCGGCAGCTTTGGACACGCTGCCGCGTTCTCGTTTTGTCAGGACAAAATCATAACCACTGGCGGCGAGGGTGGTTTGCTGGCGCTCAACGACGGCACCCTCTGGGCAAAAGCTTGGGCGTTCAAAGACCACGGGAAAAGCTTTGACGCCGTTTACAACCGCGAACACGTCCCAGGTTTTCGATGGCTTCACGAGTCTTTTGGAACCAACTGGCGAATGCTCGAGTTTCAAGCTGCCATTGGACGGATTCAATTGCGCAAACTGCCTGCATGGGTTCAACAGCGCCGCGACAATGCTGCGGTACTGACCAAACATTTTTCAAATTTTGAAGCGCTCAGGCTGACCATTCCACCCGAACATATGCAGCACGCCTATTACAAATATTATGCTTTTGTCAGGCTCGAGAAACTCAAACCAGGCTGGACTCGGGATAGGATCATGAACGAAATCACGGCGCTCGGCATTCCGTGTTTTTCAGGATCGTGCAGCGAAATTTACCTCGAGAAAGCTTTTAAGGATGCTGACTTGGGTCCAAAAAAGCGCTTACCTGTGGCTCGGGAATTAGGTGAAACCTCTTTGATGTGGTTGGTACATCCGACATTGAGCACCCATGACATGGAATTTATTTGCAAGAAAATGGTTGCTGTCTTTGAAGCAGCAACACTCAAGTAAATTCGGTTTCAAGCTGACAATGACGTTGCGTTAACCGTGACGTCATCTTCATTTGGTTTTTGAACTAAAAACCCTGCGGCTGACATCCAAAACACGACTTGCCCGGGCGCATAATAAAAAAAGTAATCGGTTAAATTGACCAAAAACAAAACCGCAAAACAAATTAAAGCCAAACGGTCATTAAGCCTCCAAGCCCTGGCGAACACAGCAATCCACAACGCCATCATTGCCAGCAAACCGAAAACACCACTTTCGCCAGCGACCTGTAACCACAGGTTATGGGCGTGCGTCAAGTTCTCTCGAACCAAACCCGCGTTTTGCGCTCGAGTGTCATATTTGGCGATCATGGCTTTTTGTAAATCACCCACGCCAAACCAAGGCGAATCCTGAAACGCCAGCCACGCGAGACGGAAAATCTCGAGCCTCGAGCGTGAACTGGCGGTATCGTTAGGTTGAATCGCGCGAAAACCACTATTGGAAATTGTCAGAGAGTTATTGATATTTGTATTTCTTTGTTGGTAAATTTGCGCGGCTGTCGCAGTTATGAGTAAACAAGTCGATAATAGCAAAACAGCTCGGAAATACTTAAAATCTTTAATTATAAGCAAAAATAAACCTAAGCCAAATGCAGCCAGAGCACTACGACTTCCAGAAGTAAATATCCCCAATATCAAAATAGCCGCACTTAGAAAAAAAGGAAATTGTTTATTCACAATTCCTATTGCTAAAATACCAAATACAGTCAACCAAACACCAAAAGCATTTTCGTTAAATGCCCACAATTGCGCTCGAGAAGAATTTAAGACGCGTTCTAACAACGTTGGCGGTTCAATAATATCAAGATGTTCATTTCGCACGTCCACGATTGAGCTACCTGACTTCCAAGAACCATAACCTCCAAAAACAAAAATCATTGACGCTCGAGATGGAAGTGACGTCACAATCTGGCATGTTGTCCAATCGGTGTGAATTTGACAAGGTACATCGACACGGTTGTTGGCAAGTTTTTCATGAATCAATGAAATGCTGACCTGAATCGGTGTTTTTGCTTTAAATTCGGCGGTGTATCTGACTTGCCCAGAACCTTGCATCCCAAGAAGTTGCAAGACCCAAGCATTGCCAGTATCAACCGCCTCAAATTGTCGGTAGTGACCAAAGTTAACTTGTTTGGCAAGTAGAGGCTCGAGTTTCCATTGTGTTGATTCTGCGAACCAAACATTCCAAGCCGCAAAGATCGAAATGCTGATAAGTCCGACCAGCAATCCAAACGAAAAAACCATTCTGAAATATCGCAAAATCAGTCTTGCGGATTGGTAAATCACCCACATCAAAATTCCTTCAAAAACAATTCGCCAAGGTAATTTGTTAACCTGAAGGTTTGAAATTACACGCGTCAAAACAAGCAAAACAAGCAAAATTGTGATAGAAATATTCTTTTGCTTATTTGAAACAGCCAATTGCATGATATAAATAATTCCTATAACCGTTAAGCTTCCTAAACCCACTTCTGGATATAGAGCACAAGTCATCCCGATCAAAAAAAATAGTATTTTAAACGGTAAAAGTGAACTTATTGTTTTTAGATTTATGAGTGAAAATATCAAGCTAAACAGAATGGCACATCCTCGAGATTAAATGCTTAAACCAGATCAAATTTGGCTGCTATGGTTTGAAGAGTTTTCTGGCTGGGTTGCCTACATAAATTTGGTTTTCCAAGTATTCTCCACGAATGGCAACTGTCCCAGCCCCAAGGGTACACCATTTCTTCAGTTTTAAACCTGGAGTTACAATTGCTCCAGCACCGACAAAAACGCCCTCCTCAAGTTCGACGCCGCCCGTCAATACTGCATTCGGTGCAACATGCACAAAATCTGCAATTTTGTTGTCATGATCGACTCGAGAACCAGTGTTTAAAATTACGTGCTCACCAATAACCGTATCTGCTTGGACAATTGCACCAGCAAAAATAACCGTTCCAACCCCTATTTTGACTTTGGGCGATACTATCGCTTGCGGATGAACAATGATCGCCCAAATAACATTATTTTTAAGTAAGGTTTTGATTTTTTCTCGAGCTTTGTTTGCACCGATGGCAATAACGTAATGAGCATTTTGAATGGCATGAAAATTTGCAACCGTTCCCAAATACGGGAAATCATCAATGGTCTTCTCAAAAGTATCATCAAGCACACCAATAATATGCCATCCCGAAAGCTGCGCCGCTTCCGCGACCACCTTGGCATGACCGCCAGCGCCAATAATCACCAGGTTAATAAACCCCCCAGTTACAAAATGCAACACCATTAAAAAGTCTGTCAATCATTGGATTGGATGGCTTCTTCGGACGGTTCTAACACACTTCCAGAAAATTTTTCAACAGTGGCACTTCCTTGGGCATTAACACCATCACGACGAACGACTTTTAAAACAGTCAAAGCTAAAATCTTCAAATCCAACCAACCCGACTGATGATCAATATACCAAACATCAAGATTAAATTTTTCCGCCCAAGAGATTGCGTTTCGACCATTGACCTGTGCCCACCCCGTAATTCCAGGTTTGACTTCATGTCGGCGGGCTTGGATGCTCGAGTATAAATCTAGGTACTCAATTAACAAGGGTCTGGGACCAATCAAGCTCATCTCGCCTTTTAATACATTCCAGAGTTCAGGCAGTTCGTCAAGACTGGTCGAGCGCAACCAACGTCCAAAAGACGTTAACCGCTCAGAATCAGAAAGTAAATTCCCGTTTGAACTTCGAGCATCCCGCATCGAACGAAATTTAAACATTTTAAAGGGTTTGCCCAGAAGTCCTGGGCGTTCTTGGGAAAAGAAAATCGGTGCGCCGAGATTCCACCTGACCAATATTGCCACCACCGCCAAAACAGGTAAAAGTACGATCAAAGCGACCAGCGCAACAACAAAATCAAAAACGCTCTTGAACTCGAGCAACCTTCTTCGACGTTTTTGCAATTGTTCCTCGAGAAGAGTGGAGTACAGGTTATCCAACGCAGACCAAATACGTTCGGGTTTAAATTCTTTAGTAACCCATTCACGACCTGCATTTCCAAGTTGTTGTGCCAATTCGCTCGAGTCAAGAATACGAATTAGGGCATCGGCTAAAGCTGGAACGTCACCCACCGGAACCAATAAGCCCGTCACACCATCCAGCACCGCATCTCGAGCACCCGTGGCATTGGTGGCAATCACCGGTTTGCCTGCCGCCGCAGCTTCGAGTGGCACATTTGGAAAACCCTCGCGGTAGGTGGGCAATGCAAAAACATCAAAAACATGATAGTGATTGGCAGGACTATCGACAAAACCTGCCCAGACAATGCCGTCTCCTGATTTGATTCGGGTTTGTGTCTCGGGGTTGACCGAATCACCCTTTTCAAAGTCACCAAGCAGCAATAAAATGGCGGTTGGAATTTTGGTTCTTAACAAATCAAAAGCATTCACCAGTTCTTCTATGCCTTTATCTTTAGTGAACCGTCCAACAAAACCGACCACTGGGGCTTTGACAGCAATACTCAATTCGAAACGCAACTTTCTGGCACGCTCCAGTCGTTCGGGTGTGGCATAAAACTGTTCAACGTTGACACCGTTGGAGCTTCCAGCGCCAAGCACTATCGTTTTTGACGCACTGGTCAAACGCATTGCGATGACGGTTTGTTGCAAACTTGGGCTGACACAGATAACCTTGTGGGCACACTGGCAAGCCAACCACTCGACGCACCACAACAGCCGCCGTTTGAAGCCCCTCGAGGTTTCAAGTCGTAAACCGCGCAAGGTATAGACCCGAGCAGGCACTCTGGCTAAAACTGCTGCAATTCCACCAAGTAGACCTGCTTTGGGTGTACTAACATTTGAAATGTGAGGTTTTATAATACATAGTCTAAAATACATTTCAATCAAAGAATTAACATCAGCAAACAGAGAAATTTCACGCCGCATCGGAACAACAGTTACTTTAATACCTTCGCTATGGATTACAATAGCAACTTCATCACCAGAACTTGTCAAAAGTTGAACATCCCGATTGCGAGTCTTCATCCATACAAATTGTCCTTTTAGCAACTGCATTGCCGAAATCGGCGCAGTTACAATATATATAATCCTATTTTTAAGATCAGACATGCACATCACACAACATTAAACATCTGACTAAACTCTCAATCATACAAATCAAATATCCTTCGGATTAACCTTGCAATACTTTGATAGTTCGGTCAATGCCTTCAACAAATCCTACGCTTGGAAAATACCCAAAAGCCCTGTTCGCCTGTAAAAAATCTGCCTTAGAATCACGAACATCGCCCGCTCGAGTTCCTATAAAAATAGGTTTAATACTCGAGCCAATCGAAATCTGAATGAGGTCTATCAATTCTAGCAAACTATGCTGACCTCCACAAGCAATATTAAACACTTTACCCGCTACTTTTTCGGCTGGGGCGGTTGCCGCCAGAATATTGGCTTCAACGTTGTTTTGCACAAACGTAAAATCTCGAGATTGAGTTCCGTCACCGTATACTATTGGCGCTTGATTGTTCAGTAATGCAGTCACAAACTTTGGAATTACCGCCGCATATTGCGAGTCTGGGCGTTGTCTCGGACCAAAAACGTTAAAATACCTCAAACTGACGGTTTCAAGCCCATAAACCGAATGAAACACCCGAAAATACTCCTCTGCCGTGACTTTGGAGAGCGCATAAGGCGATAGCGGACGCATCGGCATGGTTTCAACTTTGGGTAACACCGGTGTATCACCGTAAACACTCGACGACGAGGCATAAATAAGTCGTTTCACGCCAGCGTCTTTGGCTGCCACCAAAATATTAAGTGTTCCATTGACGTTGACAGCATTGGTCGTGATCGGATCATCGATGCTGCGCGGCACACTGCCAAGCGCTCCCAAATGAAAAATCACATCCTGAGCATCTACAGCCTCTCGAACCACCTCAAGATCGCGTAAATCACCTTTAAAAAAATTAATTTTAGAACGCACAGCGTCCAAATTGCTTTCCAAACCCGTTGCAAGATTGTCCAGCACGGTCACGTCATGTCCATCACTGACCAAACGATCTGTCAAATGACTGCCGATAAACCCCGCACCACCCGTCACCAAACAGCGCATTAAAGCTTCACCACTTTTGTGCTCTCGAGCTTAATGGCATTGCGGGTATCAAAAACAAGCTTCATGGCGGGTAAAATCTTAATCCAATCAAAATCTGAGTGACTCGTCAAGACCACGCCAACATCCGCCCAGGCAAGTACAGCATCATCCAACGGAACCGCCGAGAACAGTTCCTCATTAATTTTGACGCTGGCGATATACGAATCGACGTAACGCACGATTGCGCCGCGCTCGGTTAAGAAATGAATCACCTCGAGCGCCGGAGACTCTCGAGAATCATCAATGTTGGCTTTGTATGCCACCCCAAACACCAGAATATGACTGCCCTTCAAAGACTTTTCAACATCGTTGAGCAAATCTGCAACCCGAGAAACCACATAACGCGGCATGTTCGAATTGACCTGATCCGCCAAGGCGATAAAACGCGGTTCAAAACCAGACAACCTCGCCCGCCAAGCCAGATAATGCGGGTCCAACGGAATGCAATGCCCACCAATGCCAGGACCCGGATAAAACGGCATGAAACCAAACGGCTTGGTCGCCGCCGCGTTCACTACCTCCCAGACATCAATGTTTAACTCGTGGCAGAGCTGCGCGATTTCATTCACCAAACCAATATTGACCGCCCGAAAGGTATTCTCGAGCAATTTGGCTGTCTCTGCCACCCGAGCGCTGGAGACAGCATGAATTTTATCGAGCACCTGTGAATACAGCGCCACAGCCGCTTTGGTGCTGTTCTCGCCAATTCCACCAACGACTTTGGTGATGTTGCGGGTGCTAAAGGTTGAATTTCCTGGATCGACCCGCTCAGGGCTGAATGCCAAGAAAAAATCACGATCTGCCTTCAAACCCGAACCAGCCTCAAGCATTCCCAAAATAAGCTCATCGGTCGTACCAGGGTAGGTGGTGGACTCGAGCACGATCAATTGTCCAGCCTTTAAGTGCGGACGAATAAACTCAGTTGCCGAAATGACAAACGAAATATCAGGCTCTTTGGTCTTGCGCAGCGGAGTTGGCACACAAATCACAAAAGCATCCATGCCAGCAAGATCAGTCAAATCAACAGACGCCCGAAAGTAACCGCTCGAGATCACCGCCCGCAAGGCAGCATCTGAAATGTCCACGACCGGACTGTGGCCCAGATTGATCGAATCAACTCGAGCCTTGGCAACATCCAAACCCAGCACAGAAAAACCTGCATGGGCGAACTCCACTGCCAAAGGTAACCCAACATAACCCAAGCCGATAATTACCACTCGGGCTTCACGGTTTGCATAGCGAGTTAACGCATTTTTTAAAAATTTATTTGTGATGTGCTGACTCATTATTTATACACCTTTAAATTATTTCAATCTATTATGCTTATTTCTAATATAAAAAAACTTTGCTCTATTTTAAACTTTATTGTATTAAATTTAGCACTGTGATTATATAATATTTCTATATCTAAGATAATTTTGATAAGCTTTACAGATTAAATAATCATAATAATCATTCCAATTTAAGTAAGAAAATCTAATTTTCACGAACATTTCGATTTAAAGCTAATTCTACATAACATTGCTCAATATTTTCCCAGACTTGAATAGGATTAAAAACGTTTTTTACCCATTTTTGACCTTCGACGCCATATTTTTTTGCTAATTCAAGATCAGACAAAATATATCTTAAACCGTCTACCAATGATACCACATCAGCTAGATTTACAATAAAGCCTGTTTTCTTATGCAGTACAGCATCTCGCGCACCTGTTGCATTCGTAGAAACAATCGGTAATCCAGACGCAGCAGCCTCTAATAAAACACCTGGAAAACCTTCTCGGTATGTTGGTAGTGCAAAAACTGTCATCAGATGGTAATAAGGAGCAACATCAGGTACAAATCCTGTTAAAATAATATCCGAATCTTGTTGAATCAAAATTCTAATCTCTTCTTGAACTGGATCCCCATCCTCAAATTCGCCAACCATAAGTAAGCGCAAGCCAGTAAACTCCAAACGAAGTACCTTGAATGCTGCAACAAGTTCCGCAATACCCTTATCTTTAGTAAAACGCCCAACAAAACCAATAACAGGAACATCTGTAGGCAAATTTAATTCAGTTCTCAAACACTCTATTTCAGTGTTAGGTGGGCAATTTGCATAAATCTTCGAATCTACGCCATTCGCGCTTCCACTTCCAAGCACAACAAGTTTCTGTTCAGCACACAACTTTAAACGAATTGCCTCATCGCGCAAACTCGGACTCACACAAATAACGCGGTGCGCACTAGCACATGACAACTTTTCTACCATTAGCAAAATCATGCGTTTTAAACCAGTAGTTGTTTCTAAACGCAAACCGTACAAGGTATAAATCCTGATTGGCACTCGAGCCAACCAAGCTGCTAACCCAGCAAGCAAGCCCGCTTTAGGAGTTGCAACATTGGTGATATCAGGACGTAATTTTCGCCAATATATCCAATATTGCCAAAATGAAACTAAATCCTTAATCGGTGACATTTCACGTTCTGTTGGAATGGCTTGTACCGGAATACCTTCATTTAAAGCCATCATTTCCAAATCATTACCAGGTGAAGACGCTAAACTAATAGAGTGTCCTTTTAACTGCATATAAGAAAGTTGTCCGAGTAGGGCTGTTCGGGCAGTTATCGGAACAGTTACAGCATAAGCAATTTTCAAATTTTTAAAATTCACTGTGCTATTCCTTATTTTAACTGAATTTTTTAAATAAATTACTAAATTTATTTAAAACAATGTAAATGGAATCTCTCAAAAAATTGGGGCAGTAAAGATTCATTGTATTTTCTTACGCTTAAACTTTTTTTGATACTCTTTTTTGACCACTGTTTCAATTAAATCAACCCAACTGGTCAATTGCGATTCTAAACTATAATTAGAAACAACACGATCTCGAGCTTTAGCCCCCATGGTCGCTCGGAGTTCAGGATTAATCAGCAACTGCGACAATGCCGCATCCCAATCTGAATCTGAATCCACCAGAAAGCCAGTCTCACCATCAACCATAACATCTTTGTTTGCACCAACATTTGAAGCCACGCTTGGAATTCCAAAAGCTCCATACTCAATGAGTTTAAAAGCACACTTGCCCTTGGTGTAACGATCATTGAACAAAGGCATCACACCAATCTGAAACCCTGCCATCTGAGATCGTTCGGACATGAGTGTCCATTCTAAAAAAACAGCCCCTTTACTAACCACATCATCACGAATCGTGATTGGACCGATAACATGAACCACTGCCTGAAATTTCGTTGCAATTTTCAACAAGAAAACTAGTTTTGGCGCCAGATAGCGCCAATAAGTTGATCCGGAACCAATCCAACCAATAACAATTGGTGACAACGTTTGTTTTTCTGGTTGAGGTTGGTAATAATTTGCATCAACCACAGTCGGAATAATCTGAATTTGGCTGCCAGAATTAATGGTCTTGGCGTAATCTGCCAGGAACTGATTTCCTGGTGTAATTGCAACCGCAACACGTAACAAATCATCGATTGGAAATTCCGTAAAAACAGCGTCATCAAAATCAAATATAACGGGGACGCTCACAATTTTTGAAAACAACCAGTGCGTTTGGCGACGCAAAATCGGCATAAATTCTCGACTTAGGATAATAACATCTGGGCGAGTAAAAATAACCAAACAAAAACGCAATAGAATATTGTAAGAAAGGCTGATAAAATCAAGTATTCCAAGTTTTTGATGGCTCATTTTTGTTTTATAAACCGATGATGTCATAATACTATGTGTAGAAACTCTAATATGATACTCAAGCAATGGTTTAACGAATTGGTACACACGATACCGTGAACTTGATCCATCAATTGGATAAGGTGTTAACGCCAAAATTCTGTAAAAATTATTTTTTGACATAATTCGGAATTTCCAAATCTGCTACGATCTGAGTTTTACGATGTTGGTTTATAATAGATATCGGTAAAAAAATTATCCACAGATGTCCATATGCTTGAAGATATGGATTACTTGCATTTGCAATAAAAAAAGCTGTCATTCCAGTTAAAATAGGTACAATTTTAGTTGATTTCTCTAAATTGCTACTTGCTATTATTTTAATAAGATTAAAATAAATCCATAAAATGCTCAAAAAATAAAGAATTACTCCAACTATTCCAGTTGCAAAAAGCAACTGTGAGTACTGCAATTCATACATCCATGGTTTATCATCATTTCTAGCATAGCTATTTAGTGTTGCGCCAAGTCCATGTCCAAATATAGGACTACTACTCCATTCATAAGAAAGTACTTCAAATTGAGTCGCACGATCTGCATTATTTTCAGCAGTTGCATCTCCACTATTCACTAGATTATTTAAAGTAATGGTTAGGTTAATACTTCCAAAAAGCGAAAAAATACCTATAAAAAAAATTGTTAGTCCTAAAACAATAACAGAAGTTCTAATATTTTGTATTAAAGACTTCTTGCGAATTTCAGGAGGTAAAAATAATTGAAAAACTAGGGACATTGGTGTTGCAATTAAAAAATTTAGCAAAAGAGCACGTCTACCACTCAAAAAAACAATAATTAGTGAGAAAAAAATTGCAACTACAGTTAAAATAAAAGTTTTCCGTATAAAAGGTCTAACACAAATATAAGATATCAGATATGGAACAACAAAGATCATTGATGAAATTGCATAAATTCGCGATTGTATAACTTCATCATTTGATTTCGCAGCAATTCCTGTGACCAAACCTAAATCAATAAATAAATTTTCTGGCCATATACCTACTTCTGTCTTTAAGTAGTATACAGTAACGTAAAAACCGATAAAAATTGTTGCAATGCAAATTATCAAATGGAGTCTATCCAAAAAAACCCTATTTCTGTTTGCTGAAAAAATATACAAATAAATAGATGGCCAGATAAGATAAATAATAGCCTGATCCCAAGCCGTATCAAATCCATTTAAAATACCTAAAAGTAAAAAAAATACGCCAACAACAACCAAAGAAAAATGTATTAATAAAATTTCTTTATCAAAATAAAAATAGTTTTTAATAAAAAATGATTTCACGGTAATAATAACAATGACAACCAGAAAAAAAACTATCTTAACTTCATTTATACTTACAGGAAGAATTATTAGAAAACCTAACAGAAAGTACAGAAAAAAACTATCTACACCAACTTTTTCTTTATATTTATCCATTTGAGACTTTATCACATTAGGCTCATTTCGACTTTTAAACTTAACCTGTTTTCAGTTAAAATTAATTTTTTTAGACAACTCAGAATTCTAAAACCGTTTTTTTAATTTTTCTTAAAGTTTCATAAATCACAACCAAATAATTACTTGGAGCCAAGAATAGTAATTTTGTAATAATGTAAAAGTGAGGATAAAAAGAGTTAATTTTCTCAAAAGTTACAATTTCATCAAATTTAAAATTTGCACCGATTTTCATATCAGTCTTGCATACCATAATATGTGGAATAATCGATAAAAAATAGTGGCTGGATTTCAGATAAAAAACGTCTAGATTTGAAATATTATTATACTTCATATAGTTTAAAAATACAAAATATTGACTTGTAAAAACAGTAAACCAATCATACTGAGTGTTTGCTTGTCGATAAGCAATAATAGGTTCTGGATCAATGATGTGAATTCCAGTTGCAGATAGACTCTGAATGAATGCAAAACACTGGATCACCTGACTACCTTTAAATTCTTTTAATAATTCTAATGAAACATCTTTTCTGCGATATATTACTGAAGAAAGGAACGAAATCGATGTGGATAAAAATTTAAGCGATGAAGAAGAGTTTTGTATAAATTTTTTACGGTAAAACTTTTTATTTTCTGTGTCAATAATTCCATCAAGGGTCATCCCACATGAATTTACCGTAATTGCTTTAATTTCTTGATTTGATTTAATATTTTTGATAATATAGTTAATAGAATTATTAAGTAATATATCATCATCTGAAAGAATAAATACAAATTCCCCTATTGCAAATTCGGTACAAAAAATAACATTATCAGTACCAATATTTTCAGGTCTTCTTACATAATTAATACGAATCCTTTCGTATTTTTCTCGAATTTTTTGCACTATCAAACTAGTATTATCTGTAGAAAAATTATCTACTATGACTATTTCAACGAGTAGTTCAATTTCTTGATTGATTTGATCGCATACCGCTTCAACCGCTTTTTGCAGTAGGCTAGATCGATTATAAGTAGGAATACAAACAGATAGTATTGGATCAGGAAATAGCATTGTATTTCCTTAAGGTAATTAAATTCGCAGCAATTGGAAATATAATCAATATTATACTAGATATAATTGTACCATTAATTTTAAATAATTCCATTAAATAAAGACTTAGCGGTATGTTAATAATTGAGCATATAAATAAAACTATTGTTTGAATTTTTATGTTTCCTATTCCATTTAAAAAAACCGAAGTACAATTTAATACTCCATAAAGAAGTGACCAGAAACCTGCGAGAATTACTGTTGATCGAGATTCAATTGTTTTATTGAACCAAATTAGAAGTATGTCCTTATAAAAAACAGAGTATACGAAAGTGCCTAAAAAAAACAATGCAAGTGTGTATTTTAAAGTTTTATCTAATAATTTTTTGGCTTGAAATAATCTCCCTGCGTAAAATAAGTCTGTATAATATGACCAAAGGGGTGAAAGAACTAAGAAATGCAAACCTAAAATTAAGATAACTGGTCTTTGTATTATAGCATATTGACTGGATACAATTTGATCAAATTTAAATGAAATTAATAGCATATCGGTACCAAAAAAAATACTAGAAGAAATACTAAGCAGCCAAAAATACTTACCCTTAGCCCAGAGTTCTAAAATATATTTAAAATCTATTTTTTTAAAATCAATTTGTATTTTTTGCGTTACCAAAAGGTAGATTAAACTCAATGAATTTACCAATATTGGAATGAAAAATATGAGTAAACCAGTTAAATCGACTCGGGTTTGTAGAATTTTTAGCAAAATAGCAATAAGAAATGGAGTAGTTGCTTCAAAAAAAGATTTAGCAATTGATCTGTGAAATGAATAAAAAATAAGTATTAGAGAATTTAGAGGCACAGTCAAAATCTGACTTATCAAAAAAACTTGGATTAGCTTTAAGCTATTCAAATTTGGGCTTTTAATCGCATTTTCATAAATCAATTTTTGAATTGACATGATAGGATTAAACGCAAAAAACGTTAAAAATAGTGCGGTTATAGCCAAAAAAAATAAAACACTTGACATATATTTTGAGATAAGGTGGAAGTTGTCACCTACAGACCTCAGTTCTACAACCTTGTTACGCAGTGCCTGCCCCAACCCAAAATCTAAGTTTAAGGTAAAAGCCTGTAAGCTAATCAGCAACATTATTTCACCAAATTCAAACGTACTCAATTGCCTTGAAAGAAGCCCTAAGTAGTAGCTGGTCGAAATGACTTGTATCGCTTTTAAAAATATATTTGCCTGGGCTATTCTTATAATATTTTTCATAATTAGGAGATTATATTATACAGATTACGTATTGAACTACTAAGTGTTAAGTATCACAGCATATTTATATTTGAACATTAAGTTTGTTGCTGGCAATCTAAGTTCGTCTCACACGTAAGTCCTGTTCAAGAATTGGTTCAATCTAATTGGGCTGCTGTACTTACGTGCAGTTAATTATGATTTGTCTCTCGAGCAAAAAACATGTGTCTATCGGGATTTGTACTTATCAAATCCAACTAAATGCTGCACTAAGTGCCTTCCATCTCGAGAGGCTGATACTCTGGTTCCATCCCCGTTATGGGTTGACCAAAAGCAATTTTAGGATACACATTCGCATTCGTGTCAATCATCACCTGTAACAACTGCGGTTTTAAAGGTTCAATCCACAAC
>JANXTZ010000009.1 GCA_025352125.1 Deinococcales bacterium
AATCGGGGTTCTGACACGATAGGCTGCTTATCGGGGGACGTTCGTTTTTCATAGACCGCGAGATTCGCGTTAAAACACGTCCCTCACAGTGTTCTAGCTTAGGTTCTCGAGTCGGGCTGTGATGATCTCACGACACCACCATTTCATCGCGCTGCAGTTTTTGCCGAATAAGGCAGAGTATTTATTGCATATTGCTTTTTAGTTTATGCCAGTTGGTTTTGTGGCTGAAAGTAAGATTGAGGGTTGTCAGCGCTTTGTTGACCAACAAACGTTTGACGCATTGAAGTCCATGCGGGAATCTGGTGTTACGAGCAATATTTACATCAGTTCGAGTCTCGAGATTTGCGGTGCGAATTTATCGATTGAAAACACGTATGCACGTCACGAGGACGGTGAAACTGAATTTCTGATGACGGTCGTAAAATCCCAAAGTTTGACAGTGCTAGGTTGGCGTGTGTTTGCGGGAGGCAGTGGTTACGATGGTGTCGAGGTTGCTCGAGGTGAGAATGCAGCTTCGTTTCTCGGGTATTTGATGCCCGACAAATAGTCGTTTTGGAATGCTGTGTCGGTGTTGTCACCTGAGCATCGATTGGGTTTAAATTTCAAAGTTTAACAGCACCCATCAAAATGTAGGCTTGTTTAACGCCTTCCAAATCCTCAACGTTGATTGGCATGTCGGTATCACCTGAAAAGGTTTGATCTGGATTTTTAGAGTGTTTTTGCAATCGGGAAGCGACTTGGTTTGATTCTTCGAGGCTGAATTCTTGGTTGGTGATCTCGAGGTACTGCTTGATGATGTTCTGGAAACCAAGGTTGTAATCGCACAGCAGGGTGTTGTTGTCGGTCTGACAAAAATGATGAATCGCCGAGTAATACTTTTTTAACACCCAGGCGGCATAGTCATCAAATTTTTCTGGGGCGGGTAAATCATCGGTTGACCCGAACATGCTTGCGGGTAGCAAATTGGGAACCATGTGCATTCCACGGTTTCTTTTGTGCGATTTTAATACCGCTTCAGGTTCTCTGGTTAACACGATAAATAGCAGAGAAGGAAAATATGATCTCAGTTGCTCGAGGTACATCAGATGCCAACTGTCCATTTTGAGGATTAAATGTTGTTGGTTTTCAAACCTGATCTGACCTAAAAATTTGAGTACAGCCATAAAAAGTTGAATTCTCAAATGTTCGGGCATGTCCGAATCTCGTAGAATATCGTCTAAAATTGGGGCTTCTGAAACCACAATGTTGCGCTCAACTGTGGTCAAGGCTTGGCTGAGCATGGTCGAGCCGCATCTCGAGACATGGAAGATCATGGCTAAGGGTTTGACCGAATCGAGTTGCTCTGCCCATTCCAGAACGGCTTGAGCATGACTGATGACTTTGAGGTAACTCGAATTTTGTGCAAGCGATTTACATTTTAAGATGGTCTGATCACAAAAAGGTTCTTTAAAGTGGTTTTTGCCCAAGTAAAGCCATTCAAAAAAATATTCTTGATTTTGTTTGATCAGTTTATAGGGTACCCAGTGCTTTAGTAAGTCAATCATTTGATGTTCCTTAACTTTTGGGTTTAGCGTTTCAAGATTATTTGGATTCAACAATTCCGTTCGAGGTGAACAATGGTCTTGTCTCTCGAGTCCTGACATCAACGGTTTTGCAATGCAGTCTCGAGTTGGTCACGCATGGTTTTGGCGGCGGCTCGAGCGGCGTTGACGTAATCTGATCCTGAACTGGCGTATTGGATGGCGCGGCTTGAACTGGCGATTGCACCCAATCCCTCAGCATCAAAGGCAGGTGCGAGGTCTCTGGCTTTCGCGCCCTGAGCGCCAAGTCCTGGAAGCAGCAACAAAACTTTTGGCAAGAGTTTGCGGAAATGCTCGAGTTCCTGGGTGTGGGTTGCGCCTATCACTGCGCCAACCGCGCCGTAACTGGTTTCTGAAGTGGCAAGTTCCGACAGGTGTTTGGCGATGATTTCTGAGATTGTCCCGTGCGCGGTTTGCAGGTCTTGCAGGTCGCTCGAGCCAGGGTTGCTGGTTTTGACAAGCACGAATATTGCGCCGTCGTTGTTTTGGGCGGCTTTGAGAAACGGTGTGATGGTTTCAAAACCCAGAAATGGATTAATGGTCAAGGCAGTTCCAGCGCGTTCACCTGTCAGCCAAGCGCTGGCGTAAGCTTCGGCGGTGCTCGGGAAGTCGCCGCGTTTGGCGTCCAGAATGATCGGTAAGCCCAATTCTTTGGCGGCGTGACAAATCTTATCCAGAACCTCGAGTCCTGGAATGCCCAGCGCCTCGTAAAATGCCACTTGAGGCTTGACGCAGGCAATATAGGGACTTGTAGCCTCGAGCACCTCCAAACAGTGTTTTAAGACGGCTGTGGCGGTTGCTGCGGGGTCAAAGTCAAATTGTTTGGGATGTGTGCTCGGATGGGATTCTGGGCGCGGATCGAGTCCAAGGCACAATCGTGTGTTCAACTCGAGCATTCTGGCGTGTAGACGATCTGAGAATTTCATCACCCAGAATCATACAATTCTGGGTGATCTAAAATCACTGGGTGAACTAAAATCACTGGGCATTCAACTTGCTCGAGGTTTAATTTTTATGGCAGAGTGATGACTTCACCGTTGTCTTTTGTCAGAACTCGAGCGCCGCCACGTCCCGTGGTAAACAGGCTTTTACCGTCCTTGGAAAAAACAATTTTTGAGATTGCATCTCGGGTGTCAAGCGCCAGCTCTGTGATTTCGGATTTTAGGGCGACATCCCAAAATTGCAACGAAAATCCGCCCGTTACCAGCACACGATTGTCTGGGCTGAGGGTCATGGCGTACACGGGGCATTCACAGCTTGACGATTTCAGCGTCGCCAGTTCTTTGAAGGTTTGTGCGTCCCAAATTTTGATCGTTTGGTCGCTCGAGCCGCTGAACAACTGTGTGCCGTCATTGTTCCAAACCACCGCCCAAACATTTTCCTGATGCGCTTTGATGCTCATTATTTCGCGTCCAGTGGTGACTTCCCAGAGTTTCACCTCGCCATTTTCTGCCCCGCTGGCAAGGGTTAGACCATTTGGACTGAAGGCGATGCTCAAAATGCCCGACTCGCTGCCTTCAAACACGCGCTCAAGTTCGCCGCTTGCCACATTCCAGAGTCGAATGGTTTTGTCTTCACTCGAGCTGGCAAGGTATTTTCCATCGGGGCTGAATCCCAGATCGTAAATCCAGGCGCTGTGACCGTTCAGGGTAAAACGCGTGCTGCCAGTTTTGACATCTGTGAGTCGCACGGTTTTATCGCTCGAGCTGCTTGCCAGCAAGCTGTCATCATTGTTGAACGCCAAACTGGTGATCGTGCCTTCGTGATCGGAGAAACTGGCTGTCGGTTTGTCATTTGGAGTTCGCAAATCCCAAAGGTTGATGATGGCATCTCGAGAACCGGTGGCGACATTGCCAGCATCGTTTGAAATCGCAAGTGCCGTGCCCTCATAGGCATGAAGCTGGACTTTATTCAGTTCCACTCCGTCGCTGACACGATGAACGTGAACGCTCGTGTCAAAATCGCTGACTGCAATTCGGTCGCCTTTTGGATGCCAACTGATGGTGGAAACGCCGTTTGTGAACCCCGAGATGCTGCGCTCGAGCTTGCCCGTCTGCGCATTCCAGAGTTTGACGGTTTCATCGTCCGAGCCGCTCGAGATGGTTTTTCCGTTTGGACTGTACGTGACAAAACCCACCGACTCGGTGTGTCCCGTCAACGTTTTGATGTTTTTGGCGGTTTGAACGTCCCAAAGCCGCACGGTTTTGTCGCTCGAGGAACTGGCGAGGGTTTTGCCGTCCGCGCTCCAGGCGACAGACCAGACTTTATCACTGTGACCTTTAAAGACGCGCAATGTTTTGCCTGACTTGACCTCCCAGACCCGCAGTGTTTTATCAACACTTGCCGAGGCGAGCATCGTGCCTTTGGGATTAAAACGAACATCTCGGACTTGATCGGTGTGACCCTTGAAGGTTTTTAGAATTTTGCCAGTGCCAGCGTCCCACAAGATCAAATCATGATCGTCCGAACTCGAGGCAAGGGTTTTGGAATCTGGACTCCACTCGAGCCAACTGATGACATCGGTGTGACCCTCGAGTTTTCGCAAGACCTTGAAGGTTTTCGCATTCCAGATCGTGATGATGTTGTTGGCGTTTCCGGTGGCAATCCGAGTGCCGTCTTTGCTCCAAGCCGCCGCACCGAGGTAACTGTCATGGGTTAAACGTTCTTTTGGCACGAGGTCGGCGAAGGTGTTGGCATCCCAGATTCCCAGTTCACCATTGCTGCTGGCGGTGGCGATTTTCAAACCGTCAGGGTTGTAAGTGACCACATAAACGCTGCTCCAATGGGCTTGAAGTTTGCGTGAAATGTGCAAGTCTTCAAAACGGTACGGCGCTTGAGCCATGCCGATGGCGGCAAATATCAGCACAAATATTGCGACTCGCGCTCGAGAAATGGGTGTTGTCCAGCCTGAATTCATGGTGTCCTCCCGAAAAGCTCAAAAGTTTGATTCGAGAGTACAGTGTTGCACACCGAAACATTTTTTTGACGAAATCAAAAAATCGTAGACAGAAAACCTGTCTACGACATCATCGTCTCGAGTTGTGAATTAGACGACTGGCGTCAAGGCGTCGTTGTCGCGCTCGCCTGTCCGAATCCGAACCACGCTGTCGAGTTGTTGCACAAAAATTTTTCCGTCGCCAACGCCACCGGTGCGGGCGCTCTCGACTATCGCTTTGATCGTGCGTTCGACAAATGGCTCCGAGACGGCGATCTCGAGGCGAACTTTTTCGTGAAATTCAAACACGAGCGGACGACCACGGTAGGTTTCCAGATGCTCTTTCTCGCCGCCGTGACCGCTGACCCGAGAGACGGTCAGACCCGTGACTTCCTGAGTGAACAGGGCTGTTTTCACGTCGTCGAGCTTTTCGGGGCGAATGATGGCGGTAATTAACTTCATATTTCCTCCTGATTTTTCTTGTATCCCAATTTAACTCGAGATTCGTGCATTACACCAGTCTCGCGGTTCGCGCCAGAAAACAACAACCAAATTTATTACATCGTTAACGAAATTCTGAACATTTTGCACCGTTAGACTATAACAAAAGGCTAAAATTGCGCAACTTTGACTCGATGTAGCTGAAATTTTGACAAATTGACCCATTTTGTTTGACAGTTTGCAATAAGCTGCGTATACTCCATTCAAGGAAATCCAAAAGATTCCGAAATGTCCAGCGACTGATTTCAAACTTGCGCCAGCTCGGCTCGCGCATGGGGAGGCTCGAATGAACAAGAAGTATTTCAAACCCGCCGCGTTGCTCGCCCTTGCCATCATGAGCGCACCAGCCCTGGCTGCCGACGCGCCAAAAATTGACACCGGTGACACCGCCTGGATGCTGGCATCCTCGGCGCTGGTGATGCTGATGACTCCAGGTTTGGCATTCTTTTACGGCGGTTTGATTCGCGCCAAAAACTCGCTCAACACCATGATGATGAGCTACATCGCACTCGGTTTGATTTCGGTCCTGTGGGCAGTGATTGGTTACAGCCTCGCGTTTGCCCCAGGCTCTGGTATTCTGGGCGGTTTTGGTTTCGCGTTCTTGAATAATGTTGGACAGGCTGATGTCTATCCAACCGCGCCAACCATTCCGCATCTTGCCTTCATGATTTTCCAGGCAATGTTTGCGATCATCACGCCCGCCCTGATTTCCGGCGCCATCGCTGAACGCATGAAATTCTCTGCATATGTGTTGTTTATCGGACTTTGGTCGCTCGTGGTGTACTCACCGTTGGCACACATGGTCTGGTCGCCGGACGGTTTCTTGTTCAAAATGGGCGCTCTGGACTTTGCTGGTGGTACGGTCGTTCACATTTCGGCGGGTGTTGCTGCCCTGGTTGCCGCGATCATCCTGGGACCACGACGCGGCTTTGGAAAAACCGCCTTCGCACCGCACAATGTGCCATTTGTTTTGTTGGGCGCAGGTTTGCTCTGGTTTGGTTGGTTCGGTTTTAATGCGGGTTCGGCAGTCGGTTCCAACGGTCTTGCCGCCAGTGCATTTGTCACCACCAACATGGGAGCCGCTGCCGCAATGCTGATGTGGAGTTTACTCGAGATTTTCCGTCACGGTAAACCAACTGCTGTCGGTGCGGCGACGGGAGCGGTTGTTGGTTTGGTTGCAATTACGCCTGCGGCTGGTTTTGTCAGTCCGATGGCGGCGCTGGCAATCGGTGCGATTGGTGCGGCGGTCAGCTTCACCGCCATTCAAGCCAAAACCCGTTTCAACCTCGACGATTCGCTGGATGTTTTCTGGTGCCACGGTTTGGGCGGCATCACTGGCGCGTTGTTGACAGGCGTTTTTGCGCAAAAGAGCATCAACTCGCTCGGCAGCGGTTTGATTGATGGCAACCCTGGTCAACTTGGAACCCAAGCTTTAGCAGTCCTTACCGCAGTCGTCCTATCCGGCGTTGGAACGGCAGTCATTATTTACGCCATCAAAGCCGTGATGGGCTTGCGTCCAAGCAACAAGGACGAAGAAACTGGACTCGACCTTGCCGACCACGGCGAAGCCGCCTATCACGGTGGCGAGTACGGTTCGACCTCAGGTGCTGGTCCTATCGGTTCGAGCGTGACTTTGAGCGTTCCAGTCAACGCCAAAGCTGTCGCGGGCGATTAAACCAACATAACAACAAAAAAGGCGGCTATTGCCGCCTTTTTGTTGTTTCTCGGGTTTGGAATTTGGTTTTTCAACTCGGGTTTTCTGATTTGCATCTGAACATTATGGTCTGAAAATCAGTGCCCCACCGACCCGTCCCTGAAAACTGGGCACGATGGTGGACTGTGAAACTTGAGCGCAATACGCCACATCGGACTCCAGACCAATTTCCTCGAGCCTCGCGGCGGCGTGAGAACGTGAGAGTGGCTCGAGCGGGTCGGCAAATTGACGGCGCACGGTCAGGGCAATTTGCGCCCCGTCATCGAGTTGCGCGTCGGTCATGGCGAGCAAGTACTCGCAGAGCACACCAGCCGTGTAGACATCGTCCAAGCCGACCCGCCCGCCGCCACCCGCGCAGAGAATCGCTATCTCTTCGCTCGAGACCTCCTTGGCACGTCTTGCCGCCGCGTGGGCGTTTCGCAGACAAGCCAGAATCACGTTCTTTCCAGTTTCGCAAGCATTGGCAGCCGCCAGCGTACCGTTGGTCGTGGTCATGACAATGGTTTTGCCGTCAAAACGTTGCTCGAGCACCTCGAACGGGCTGTTGCCGAGGTCAAAACCTTCGGGTTTCAGACCGCGACGCTCACCCGCCAAGACCACACCATCACCCTTGAATGCCAGTGCAGTCTCGAGGTCTGAGGTCAAATACAAACTCTCTGCCCCGCGCTCGAGAAATGACAGTGCGGTGGTGGTGGCACGAATCACATCGACGACCAAGACCGTATCGGCAAAAGCCTGGTGGCTGGGATCGCTCGAACCGCGCGGCAGTAGGTCAACGCGCAATTTCATGCGTTGCCGTCGGAAAGCTTGGAGAGTTGATTGCGGAACAAGTTGACGTTGTGCGCGATTCCGGCGCTGTTGAAAATCGCCGAACCTGCCACCAGGACATCCGCTCCCGCCCTGGCAATCATGCCGACATTCTCGAGGTTGACGCCGCCGTCGACTTGGATTAAACAGTTCGGGTTGAGGTCGTCGCGCCAGGTCCTGAGTTGGCGCAACCTTTCCAGGGTTTGCGGAATAAATTTTTGACCACCGAAACCAGGATTGACGCCCATCACCAGCGCCACGTCAAGGTCAGCCAGCACGGGTTTAAAAAACTCGAGCGGCGTGCCAGGGTTGATGGTCATGCCCGCTTTTTTACCCAGTAGATGGATTTGTTGAATGGCACTGTGCGCATGAGCGGTTGACTCTGCATGAAAGGTAATGTGGTCCGCGCCAGTTTTGGCGAACACCTCGAAATAGCGTTCTGGATTTTGAACCATCAAATGCACGTCAATTGGCAAGGTTGTGTGCTTGCGGGTCGCTTCCAGAATCGGCAATCCGATGCTCAGGTTTGGGACGAAATGACCGTCCATGACATCAAAATGCAGCCAGTCGCCACCTGCGGCTTGTGCCTCACGAACCTGAGCACCCAACTCGGAAAAATCGCAAGCCAACAAACTTGGCGCGATACGTTTTGAACGCAGGTTACGGCTGGGGGTGTCAAGAATCACAAGCGTTAGTCTAACAAAGTTCTGGAGGCTAAAACCCAGAATTTGCCCAACAAAAAAAGTGACGACAGAGCCTCACTTTAAAATCCAAAACCCAAACTTCAATCGCCATCAAAATCGGGCATGGTGTAACTCTGCGCGGCTTGCTGCTGCGCCAACTCGTGCTGTTGTTGCTTGGATCGCACCAAAAAATGCTCGAGCTTGTGGTCATCGACCAGATTGTTGCCCATCTCGAGGTGTCCGCTGGCGAGTTCGCGCATGGCAACCGTCACGAGGTTGCGGGTGGCGCGTTGCTCTGGCGGAATGACTGGCACGACGCCAGCTTTCAATTGAATGGCACGTTTGGCAACCGCGACTGAAAGTTGGTACTTCGAGTCGGTCATGGCAAGCAATCTGTCAATATGTTTTTCACTCATCTGTATCAGTCTACTCGAAAATGTACAAAAGAATAGTGCCAAAAATGGAATTGAACTTCAAAAGGCTGTGCTGAGCAGATTTTAATGCCCATTGCGACGAATTTCTGCCTCGAGTCGGTCAAGCTTGACCTCGAGATCAGTGTCTTTTGAAACCGCCTGGTCGAGCCAACCTTGCGGCGTGCGGCTCGAGCGCATTCTTTCGGCGTGAATGATCGTGCTGAGTTTGTCCCTGGCTTCGATCAGGGTGTTGTTGACGATCACATAATCAAATTCCCTGGCAAAACCGATGTCCTCGACGGCACGCTCGAGCCTGCGCCCGATGACATCCAAAGCGTCCGTACCGCGCAATAACAGGCGTTGACGCAATTCGGAAAGGGTCGGCGGAACGACTTGTACCAGTACGGCTTCGGGCATCAAATGTCGGACGTTCAGCGCCCCCATTCGTTCCACGTCGAGCATCACATCAATTCCAGCCTCGAGTTTTTCGACCACCGTGCGGCGCGGCGTGCCGTAATGGTTTCCGACAAATTCGGCGTGCTCCAGAAAGCCGCCGCCGTTGGGATCGTGCAATTCGGTTTCAAATTCTTCGCGGGTTTTAAAGTAATAATCCAGACCGTTTTGCTCGCCAACCCGAGCGCTGCGGGTTGTCCAAGAAACGCTGAAATGCATTTTATTGCCCTCTTGAATCAGGACAT
Organism: Deinococcales bacterium; assembly: GCA_025352125.1. Classification (GTDB taxonomy): domain Bacteria; phylum Deinococcota; class Deinococci; order Deinococcales; family JAAFIG01; genus JANXTZ01. The sequence goes on from JANXTZ010000009.1 coordinate 9,332, forward strand.
GCTGCAACATTGAACCCTTGCCGACGCCACTTGCGCCAGAAAGTACAAATAATATTCCTCGCCTCATCGCGTCATCGTAACCTTTTGAATGCAATCTGCGCGAACATGATGCTTGATAGCAGAAACACATCATGATTCGTAAATGAGACTTTTATCCAAAGTGATTCTTGCCAGAAGTCGTATAGTACATTCATGCCTGTGATTGCCCAAAACCAACAACTTTTGCAATACCTCAACCCCGAGGAACGCACGGCGCTCGAGCGCATCTGTCCGCCGCGAAAGTTCAAGCGTGGTCAGGCGATTTACCGTTATCAAGACCGAGCGGATGATCTTTATATTGTGCTCGAGGGGAAAGTGAAAATCAGTGCCCCAACCCCTGACGGCGGCGAACGCATCTTGAACGTGCTCGGACCAGGCGACTTTTTTGGCGAGAGTTTTTTGACCGGACTCGAGCGGCACACCACCGACGCGGTATCACTGACCGATCCTGTGGTTGCCAGCCCAGTCTGCTTGGATAAACTGCTCGAGTTGACCCAGAAGCAACCTCAAATTGCACTGGCACTGGCAAAAGTCTTGGCGCACCGCGTTCAAGAACTCGAGACGCAACTGGAAGCCACCACCGCCCCAGTCACGGCTCGGGTTGGCGGGGCGATTTTGGCGTTCGGCAAACGATTTGGAGAGAAAACCAATGGCAAAATTCAACTCAAACTTGACTTGACCCATGAAGAGCTGGCGGCTTTTGTCGGCAGCACCCGGGTCACCGTCACCAACGCGCTTGGCGAGTTGCGCGATCTGGGATTGGTCGAGGGGACTCGGGGCTTGTACGAAATTCAAGAGACTCAACTCGAGAACTTTATTGAAACCCAAAATTCGATGTAAAAAGAATTGTCGTGGGCTAAACTACACTCGAGATGCTTGAAAATGATACTGGGGTCGGAATTGAAGTTGAGGTTGCTGATAATGGTTTTGGGTGTTCCACTGGCGCTGGCGCAAAGTGGAACAAAACCTGTCGCTAAACAAGTTCAAACAATTAACCTGACTCAACCCGTTCTAAGACCAGCCCAACCAATCAATCCGATTCGACCAGAAATTTCAACCGCCATGCAACCTCGAGCGCCAGGACAGAACAACCCGCAGGCGCTCAACCGAATTCCAACCAATTCTTCGATCCCCGAAATCAAAAAAATCGAGTACGCCAGCAACGGTTTTATCGAGGTGGCTCACGCGCTCATTTTGATTCCTCGAGAAGACGACAACCGTGAACGAGAACTGGCATTTGCTTTTGCCTCCGTGCAAAGGGCGTTCAAACAACGTCCGGCGCTCGAGGAAGTGGACTTTAGCATCTTTCAAAAAGAATCTTACGGCGGCGCTGGCGGTCCGTTGCCGCGCATGACGGGCAGCATCTTGAAAACGCAACTCTCAGAATTTTTGAGGCTTCAAGTGACTGACCTGAAACGATTTGAGCGAATCTGGCTCAACGATGACCGAAAACGCCCAACGTTACGGCAAGCCACCACCGAACAAGAAACGGGCTTAAAATACAGTGGCGACCTCAGTGGACTCAAAAAGCAACAATCCAAACAACTGCAACTCGAGGGCGGCATCAACGAGGGCTTGCTGTTTCACGGCAGCCCAACACAGCCCATTGTTGCCCTGACGTTCGACGATGCGCCGCATCCACTGTACACACCGTTGCTGCTCGATATTTTGCGGCGCACGCACGTCAGAGCAACTTTTTTTTGCATCGGGCGCAATGCGGTTGCTTACCCTTATTTTGTTCGTGACATGGTGAAAGCCGGTCATGAGATTGCCAACCACACCTACCACCACGTGCGCCTGATCGGTCTGAGTCCCAGTGTCATCAAGGAAGAACTCGAGACGACCAGCAAAATCTTAAAAAGCATCTCGGGTCAGACCATGAAGTATTTCCGCCCACCTGGCGGACGTTACTCGAGTCAGGTCTTGCAAAGTGCTTTTGAGGAAGGATTGACCACCGCCTTTTGGACCGATGATCCCGCCGATTTTCGCAATGCTGGAGAAAAAACCCTTGAACGAAACCTGGTCAAACACTTACAATTCGGGGGGATAATCTTGTTGCATGACAATGTTCTTGACAGTATTCAAGTGCTACCGCAATTTTTGAACGCCGCGTTAAAGCGCGGAATCCAAGTCGATCATATTTCTGGAATGCTTGAAGCCATATAAATTCAACAAACGTACTTTTTGATTGTCAATTGCGGTTCAGACCACCAACGTAACAGCCACCGAATAAACTCGAGGACACAACGTTCCAAGAAAGATTGGATTGATGCGCACAGAACAAAAAAGAATCTCGAATCGCAGTTGGTTTTGGCGCTGTCTGGTGTTCCTGAGCTGCTTGACCGTGGCTGCCCTGGCGGGTCCCCGTGAACGTTACGGCTACCGCGTGCTGGCGCAGGTGGACTACCCGAGCAACACCTATTTGCTCGGTGAGGGCGGTTGGTTGGCAGTCGAGAGCGAACTCACAGAAGGACCTGACGCTCGAGCGGGCACGCAAGCGACCAGTGAAATGCTTTCTAAAGTCAACAATTGGTTAAAAATCAGAAGAATTCCGCTGGTGGTGGCGATCATTCCCAACAAAACCAGACTGTACCCATATGCGTTTTTTCCAGGCGGACACCTCGAGGAACCGCAGCGGTCTGAGTATAAAAGTTTGTACAACAATTTGCACGATTTAGGTGTTCAAGCCCTTGACCTGTCAACAAAAATGCGTGCCGCGCCCGAATGGAGATCGGGATTGTATTACCGTTGGGATTCGCACTGGAACCAGACAGGTTCGGCAGTTGCCGCCAAGTTGATCGCGCAGTACGTCTACCAAAATGGTTGGCGCAAAAGCCTACCAACGGTCAACTACAAACTCGAGCCTGACGGCAAGCGCCAACCAACCCCCACAGACATTCCAGACAAAAACCTCAGCATCAACGGTTTTGTGCTCGACGATTCGGCAAAAACCCGACTCGGCATTCTGCCACCCGCCAGTGAAACCTACCAGCTTTACAAAGCCGTCGCACCAGTCTCAGGCTCGAGTTTGTTCGACAGTGCACCTGCCACGGTCTTGATCGGCACCAGTTTCAGTGCCGAGGTCAACAAACACGCCTTTCCCGACAATTTGGAGGTTGCCCTGCAAAGCCCAGTCGCCAACGTTTCAATTCCGGGTGGCGGCATTGCGACCAGCGCTGGCGAATATTTTACCAGCGACTCCTTTTCTGAAAACCCTCCCAAATTGATCGTCTGGGAAGTTCCAGAATACATTTACCGCACCGCCACCGATAAAGTCAGGCATCTGAGCCAAACCTTGGGACCTTGGATTCTGGGCGATTGCGGTAAAAATGGAATCTCGAGCAGCCTTAAAAATGGTGTGCTGCAATTTGCCAAACCAAGTCCGCGAAGTGGCGGCTATTTGCACACGCGCATCACTGCCGCTGGGGTCAGTCAAATCGAACTGCGTTTTCTGGCGGCTGACAATCAACGCAAAGCCGTAACGGTCACCCGAAGCGACGATGACGACCCGCACGATCTCAACATTGCTTTGCCGGACGGTTTGAATGTCAGTTCTTTGAGCGTCGTGGCAAGCGACGGCGATGTCAGCCCGAAACTCGAGAACTCCAAAATTTGTGCTCTGAAATAATTTCAAAGCTTCATTCAAAATTCATCGGGGTTGTTCAAACTCGAGACAACCTGCTTTGAAAGGACCCATGAAACCAACCAAGATGTTAAGCCTGTTGATCGTTTTAACACCCATTGCCCTGGCACAAGGCTTGTACGCCCCAGAACCGCCCGCCAACTCGAGTTTCGTGCGAATCATTGACGCGGTGTTGGCATCAAGTCCGATTGCCGTCAAACTCGATGGCAAGCCGTGGATTGCGGCATTGACCGCCCAGGGAATTGTGCCATACGAAGTTTTAAAGGCAGGCAATCACAACTTTGAGATGCAAAATGGAGCCAACAAAACCAGTGTCACGTTGTCGGCGAAAGCGGGGAAATTTTACACGCTGGCTATCGTCGGCGCGAGCAATAACTTGAGTGTCAAAACGTTTAACGACAAAAAAATAACCAACAAAGTCAAAGCGCAACTTCTCGCCTACAACTTCTCGAACAACACCCTCAGCATCAAGACAAACGACGGAACAGATGTCTTTAAAGATTTAAAACAAAACTCCAGCCAAGATATTTTGGTCAACCCCGTCAGCATCACTTTTGACGCATATGCGAACAACCAGAAAAACTCGAGCTTCAAATTGCGCCTGCAATCGACGCAATCGTACTCGTTTGTGGCATTTCAGGTGGGCGACAAGACCAAGGTGGTGGCGGTCAACAGCACAACCACGCCAATCAAGAAGTGAAGCCAGGTGCAAATCGCGATAGGATAAATCCATGAAAAAACGCGACGCTATGATTTGTTTGTTGCTGATTTTGAGTTTTGCGCTCTTGCGACCCGACGTGTTTTCGCAAAATTCAGGCACGCCAGTCCAGGGTTACAAAATCCTCAACACTTACCTGCACGACCCCACCGCCTTCACCGAAGGTTTGCTGTTCAAAGACGGTTTTTTGTATGAGAGTACAGGGCAAAACGGCTCGAGCGACGTTCGCAAGGTCAACCTCGAGACTGGCGCGGTAATTGAAAAACACCCGCTGCCAGCCGACAAATTTGGTGAAGGTTTAAGCTACCTGAACGGCAATTTTTACCAGTTGACCTGGCTCAGCAAAACCGCCTATGTTTACTCGAGCAGCCTGAAATTGCTCAAAACACTGCCTTATGACACCCAGGGTTGGGGGTTGACCACCGACGGCAAAAGCCTGATTCAATCTGACGGCTCGAGCACGATTTACTACCGCAATGCCAGCAATTTTAAAATCGTCAAACGTTTCAAAGTCACCGACGCTGGCAAGCCGATAGAGCAGCTTAACGAACTCGAGTGGGTGAACGGCGAAATCTGGGCGAATGTCTGGATGACCGACCGCATTGCCAGAATCAATCCAAATACCGGCAAGGTCAACGCCTGGGTTGACTTGACGGGTTTGAAACCAAAATTTGGTGCTGGGGACCCTGGCGCGGTATTGAACGGCATTGCCTACGACCCAGCCACAAAGCGGGTTTTTGTGACTGGCAAATACTGGGCGTTTTTGTACGAGATCGAAATCAAATGAAACAGGCTCGAGAATTAATCCTCGAGCTGTGACAAAGGCTTTTGGTAGAACGCTGAGCCTCAATTCATGGTTTGATCGGATCGAGTTGATAGATGCCAGCATTAATTAAAAATTGTGCAAGCCCAAAATAGATCAACAAGCCCGTCGCATCCATGATCGTTGCCAAAAATGGACTCGAGGTTAAGGCTGGATCAACTTTTAATTTCTTGAATAAAATGGGTAGCAACGCACCAGTGATGTTGGCAAAAATGGCAATCAGAAACATCGAAATTGCCGCAGTCAGTGCCAAGCCCAAGCCTTGATTGCGGCGGAACAGTACAATTCGGACAAAAGCCACAATGCCGATGGTTGCGCCGATCAACAACCCGGCACCAAGTTCTTTGAACATCACGCGCAAAGCATCCCGTCCTCGAATTTCACCCAGCGCTATTGCCCGAATCACCAAGGTTGCCGATTGCGAACCTGTATTTCCGCCAGTCCCGATGAGGGTCGGAAGGTATACCGCCAGCAAGGGAGCAGCCTTAATCAGCCCGTCATAAGCACCAATCACGTTGGCGGTTAAACTTTCGGTCACAAATAAAATCAGCAACCAACCGATGCGTTTTCGCCACAGCAAAAACGGACTCGCAGAACGGTACTCGAATTCGCCGCCCTGAATCGCTGCGCCTTTATAAATATCATCGGTGGCTTCCTCCTCGAGCACATCAATTACATCATCAATTGTGACGATACCTTTCAAAACGCCCGATTCATCGACAATCGGCATGACCGCCAAATCGTAATCGCGCATCAGGCGCGAAACCTCTTCTTGGTCGGTGTCGGTCTTGGCAAAAATAATCTCGAGCCGTGCCAAGTCCTCGACCTTCGCCATTGCGGGCGCGGTGATCAAGGCTTGAAGCGGAATGATGCCGCGCAACTGACCAGTGGCATTGACCAGGTACAAATTTTGCACGGTTTCGGCGTGGTCTGCGGCTTGGCGCAAAAATTGAATCGCATGACCGACGCTCCAACCCTCACGCACCGCCACAAATTCGGGCGTCATCATGCCGCCCGCATCATCGTCGGGGTACAACTCGAGTTCGAGCGCACTTTTGGCGAGCGTCGGAGGCAGACTCGAGATCAAATACGCCCTGGCATCGGCGTCAGATTCGAGTTCGCCCAGCAAATCTGCCATTTCATCGGGACCAAAAAACGCGCCCATGACCCGAATGCGGTCAGGGGACAGGTCGGGTAGAAAGTTTTTTTGATCCTCGAGCGACAAGTCTGTGAACGTGTTCGCCGCGCGTTCAACAGGCATCAAACGCAGGAATTCCAGGCGTTCGTCGCGCGTCGCATCCTCGAACGCCGCATCAAGCACCGTTTCAGGTTGGGTGCGCAACAAACCCTTGAACTCGTCGCGCCGACCCTCTTTTAAAACCTCGAGCAACTCGAGGGGTTCTAGAATTCCGTCAAGAATCATGATTTCACCTCCTGATGCCCGCAAAGAGCAAAACCTGAACGTTTGGTGACAACGTGCAGGGACTGGAGCACAAGTCGTGCTCGAGCGAATTCAGGTCAGGAGGTCATGAACTCAAACAAATTTTGTTGGGAGAGTGGCATGAACACCTGCAAGTGCAAGATAACGGCACTGACCCTGAACTGGGAATGGGTTCCATAACCACCTCCTAAAACCCGAGTGTGAAGCTTTACCCGAATTGACTTGAACGCAAGGTCCAAAACAGTTCGATTTTAAGCGCAAGGCAATGCCGTGTCAATCGCTGGTTGAATCGGTACAAGGGTGCAGGCTCGAGCTTCAAAATGGCTTGGAAGACCTAAAGGTCTGGAGCAGCTTGGTAAATGTTCATTGTGACTTCCTACTCCAGGATAAAAACTTGATGACCAAATTCTGGCGTAATGATTTCACCGGTTTGAAGTAGATTCTCGAATCGTATTCTAAACCAAATGAAAGCGTTGCGATCAAGCCAACCAATCCTCGGCTTCTTTCACCACATCTTCAAAGCTCGAGCTTCCTTTCAAGACTTCATCTTTACGGGTCGCCCAGGCTGGAAACGGAAATGTGATCATGACTGGACTTGGGACTTCAGGTTGTTGCACGATCATTGTCCCAGGTTGCAAGATGCTGGCACGCAATCTGAACGCGCCTGGCAAGAAACGGTATTCGGGGCGTTCGGCTTCGGCGGGGTCGAGTCGTCCGACCACACGAATGCTGGCGTTGGCAACCACTCGGCGTTCGACCTCGGAGGCGGTTTGCTGCGCCCCAATCAAAATAATGCCCAAGCTGCGTCCACGTTCGGCAATGTCGAGGAGCACGTCTTTGATCGGACTCTCCCCTTCTCTGGGGGCGTACTTGTTCAACTCGTCGAGCACCACAAAAACGTAAGGTTTCTGCCCTTTGCGCTCTTTTTCTTCAAACAATTGTTTGAGCATCACGCCGACCACGAACATTTGCGCGTGCGCGTGCAGGCTGTGAATGTCCACCACCGTCAATTGCGAGCGCATGACATCGGCGCGGTAACGGTCAGCCTGTCCGGCGTCCAGATCACCGCGAATGAGCGGATTCAGGTGCTTGACCACACCACGAAGCCGCCTGATAAACGCTTGCCGCGTGCCGACAGGTTGCCGTCCAACCCATTTCGGATCGCCCTCGCCGTCGTTCTGGTCTATCAGTTTAAACTCGAGGTAGGCAATCAGTTGTCCGAACGTCTCGAGTTTGGCTTTGCCGAGCGTGTTAAATTCGATGCCCAAATCGGTGGCATCGTCGCCCGGGGCAAAATCATCGACCAACAGGTACGGATAATTGCCGCTCGAGTCACCCAGTTTGAAGAGTTTGTCCTCGATCTGCCCGATCAAGAACCCGAGGTTGAGACTGGCGTCACGGTCTGCAAAACAGTACGGCAGCAGGCGCTCAATCGCAAACTGCCTTATAGTCCACAGGTACGGCGTGACGCCCGTGCTGCGTTGCGTGATGCTGTGCGTGATGGTTCTGCCCTCGCCTGGAGCTGGCGGCGCGAGGAATTGCACGTCCTGAAACGGCATGATCGGCAGACCGCAAGCCGTGTACCTGTCCGTTTTGATGCCCCTGGCGGTGCTGATCTTGCCCTCTTTTTCACTAAACTTCGAGTTGACTTGATCCAGAAACATCAAATCTTGACCCTTCACATTAAAGATCAGGGCTTTGGAATTGGCTCGCTCGAGTCCGAGGGCTTCGGAGTTGAACAGGCTGTAGAGCAAAAACAGCGCGTAACTGGTCTTGGTCGCCACGCCCGAGACGCCCGAAATGTTGACGTGCGCCCCGTTCTCGCCGTTTAAAAACGCGAAGTTCAGCATGGCGGGCTGCCCGTTTCGCAGCACGCCAGCCGGCAGCGTGGTTTCCATGCGGTCACGGTAGAGTGCCATCTCGAGGTCAACTCCCAGCGCGTGATAGACCTCATCGCCTGGATGCGGGGGAATAAATTCTTCGGGGTCAACCCGAGTCACGATCACATGCGCTGCGTAAGAGACATTGACCGGAATCGTCCCCTCGAGCGCCAGTTTGGTGTCCGAATCAAACTGCACGCCCTCGTGAAGTTTGCGCACGCTGTCCACCACACCGTAGAAGTTGATAAAGTCGCTCGAGCCGGTCAGCGGTTTTTTGGTTTTCATGACCACTATGTCGTCGAGTTGCAGCATCTGCCCGTCGTTGACACCAACCCAAAACTCGAGCGGTGCGGCATCGCGTGTGCCAAGAACAATTCCGACTGGTTCAATTTTTTCTGTCATGGTTTTTGTCTTTCTGATATTTTTATTTGGTACGAAGTGAACCTTTGTTGTGGGTTTGGCTATTCGCAAATTGTGTTTGCCAATGACTTCAATTAAAATCTCGATCCAATTCGATTTTGGCGTCCATCTCAAAGCCGAGCGGTTCTTGCCGAATTCGCTCCTGGCGCAAAAAGGCTTGAATTCGGCGGCGGATAATTGCCAGATCACCCATGCGCCGCCCAAGCTCACTCTCGAGAAACGCTATCGGCATCAATTGTTGCGGCGCTCGAGGGTCACGAAATCCTTTGGCGGCGTACTTGGGCAACATGATGCAGGTCCAGTCGGCAATTTTTTGTGCCCAGGCAAGCCCCAGTTCATTTCTGACCTCGAGCCTGACAATGCCCGCGAACGGCTGGTAATAATCGGGCGTGTCGTCGAGGCGCAAGTACCAACTGTACCGCTCGAGTCCGCTTTTGATCGAGAAAATTGGGCTGCGTTGACCGCGCTGGAGTTGGCGTATCGTGCGCTGCTCGAGTGGCGGCACGTAAAAATTGTGAATGGTTTTGACGTAACCCAGCGCTCGGTCTGGCGCTCGGCGTTGCAGGGGTCCGTCCAGAATCAACAGTGCATCCTCCAGGCTGAGGCTCGAGGAGAGTTCATCCTCGGCGTTGCGCATCAAAAATTGCAATCGTGTGGTCAAGGCGTTGTCAGTGTTTATGGTGTCGTTGATCTGGACGAATTGGTACTCGAGGTCGCCGTATTCGTGACCTCTGGTTTTGATAATCAGGTTCTCGCCGTCGCTGTGGTTGAGCACCAAAACGCGTTTGATGATGGTTTCAATGATTTTGGCTGGCGAGTTGGTCATGCGCGATTCCACCAGTCCAACCGCGAACGTTCCCAGCAAACCTGGGGCGCTTTGAGGTTCATTTTCAACCAGCGTTTCGCCGTAGACTTTGGCTTCAATCCTGCGCCGCCCATCAATAAAGTACAAGCGTTCAAAATCGACTTCCGAAGCTCGAGACGCCAAAGGTTGCACTGGATTCCAAGCCTCGAGTCCCTCAACGAACAGGTTCACATCGTCGGGACGTGATGAGGTCAGCCCAGGTTGTTCTTGCAAGCTGGTGTCGTACTCGGGCATCCAAGGCTCGAGCGAAAGTTTCACGGTGCGTTCCTGAAAGTTTTTTTACGTTTCATGCGTAACGAAGTCTAACAGATTCTCGAGGGTTCAGGATTTAAGCCGACTCGAGTTCAACATTTTTGTACAGATCATCAAGCTTGATCTCAATATTCACGCACGGCACTTTCATGGTGTCGCCATTCTCGTAAAGTTCATAACGCCAACCATTCAAATCACGGCGGTAAATTTCGGCTCGGATTGCGTCTTGTGCAAGTAGAATATACACTTGCAAACCCTCGAGTTTCTGGTACGCAAAGAGTTTTTCGGTTCGGTCAATATCGCTGGTACTTTTGCTCGAGACTTCGGCAATCAGACACGGACGACGCTTTATTTTGGGATCGCGGTCAGTCTCGTCACAAACGATCATCACGTCAGGATAATAGTAAACTTCGCTTGCCTCGAGCTTCATGTCACTTCCAAAAATCCTACACTTTCCAGTTTGACTTGCATTCCACAGGGAGGCAAATAGGTTTCCAGAAACAAGATTATGGGCTTCGGTAGCGCCAGCCATCGCAAAAATTTGCCCATGAACAAATTCATGTTTTTGAGTCGCACTTTCCTCAAACTCAAGGTAAACCTATCTGGTCATGATTTGTACTGGATCGAGGACAATTCTCGGCATAAATTTAGTTTACTCGAGATTTGAAATCTCGAACGATTTTTCAACAGACATTGACCGTTCCGCAAACGTGAACCACAATGCCCATTGCCTCGAGCATCGCAGCCTTAGCTGCCAGCGCTTTATCCGCAGCCTCGCTCGAGGGACAATACGCCACCTGAATGTGATTGGCTTTGTGCCGTGCCATCAATTGATCTCGAGTCACCCCGTGCAAGACCGCGTGCATGATGGGCCACTCTGGGGTGGTCAGTGCCCTGCGGCGCTCGGTTTCGGCTTTGGGCAGTTCGACCACGCTGGCGCGACCAATATCGCAGTGCAAACCGCCGTCCATGACAAAAACCCGAGACCAAACCAGTTCGCCAGGTTTGGAAACACCCTTTAGCGTGCCGCCGCCCTTGCGAAAGTACATGGCGGGCTGACGGTCACTGCTCGCGCCGGCGTACCCACCAATAAAATGCGATGGCGGCGCAGCACCAGAAATCAGAAACACCCAGACGTACTGCCCATCAAACTCTTCGCCCCAACGAACATCGTGCAGTGTTGTGGCTGGGTCAAACCCCATTGCCACCCAAACGCGGTTGGTCACAAGCGCATCGACGGCAGCACCCTCATCAACCTCGTTAAAGTGCGGCAAAGCAAGTCCTGCGTACAACTCGAACGTTCCATCTCGAGATTTGACGGATGGACGTGAAACGTTGTTCAGCAGTCCCTCAACCAAATCCGAGGCAGGCGTCAGGTCTTTCAAACCCAGTTGATACTGAATTCCAATCGCATCACACGAGAAATCGTGGGCAATTCTGAGGGCGGCGATGTACATTTTCAGTTGCTCGAGAATTTGCGCATCGGTCAGGTCTGTTTCTGGATTTGTTCCTGTGTTAAACCTCATGCCTTGCGCATTCAACCAATCTCGAGCAACTTGCGCCTCGAGGTCACTGACGGTTTGCATTTCGGCAACCAGCGCCGACTGACTCAGACGTTCCTTGTAAATCCCGCACGGATTCAGCATTTCATCGTCAATGATGGCGTTGTACATGCCCATGCAGCCTTCGTCGAAGATGCCCATGATGGCCTTATCTTGTTTGAGTTGGGCAGCTAAAGCCTCACCGAGCGCACGTTCAGCTTTGGGCAGTTTGTTCTTCTTGAGGTCTTGGACGTGGCTGCTATCATGCGTAATTTTGCCGGTCTTAATCCACTCGCGGATACCCTTCAGGAAAAACTCGTCCTTAAAATCTTCGCTCCAGATGCTGCTGTATTTCACGCCCATCTTGGTCAGTGAGCCGTTCAAGTTCAGCAGACCAACCAACCCCGGCCATTGACCGCTCCAATTAGCGATGGTCAAGATGGGGCCACGATGCGCCCGTAAGCCAGCCAGAACATGATGGCTGTACTGCCATACCGACTCGGCCACGATTAACTTGGCATCGGGGTCGATGTTTTGGAACACATCCATTCCCATGCGCT
>JANXTZ010000020.1 GCA_025352125.1 Deinococcales bacterium
TGAATCACGCTGGTGGGGAAGCGATCCTGCCCGTGAGGTGCGTTTTTGGATCAAGAGGCGATACCCAGCGTATCGAGTAGGATCGGTCAGGTCAGTGGACATTAACCCGAGCCTACCCCGACAACTCAAGTTGACAGAACCAAACAAAATACCCAAGGCGTTGGAAGGTTTTGAGGGTGACGAGAAAACCAAGTCTCGAACCCTCCGTCCGGGCGACGCTTTTGGTCAGCATGATCTCCTCGGGTGTCGGTGTGAACACCGCCTCGAGATCGCTGGGTCGCGGGTTGGGGTTGAGTCTTGGGTAGGCTGTTTCGTGAACGCTTGCCAGACCGCCTCCTGACCCCAAAGCGGTCAAAAATGGTCTGGGTTGGAATGGCAAGATGTAAAGATAACAGGGTTTGCAGCGCGGGCTTTCAACGGTAGCACATAAAGGCGACCAAATTCGTAGACCGTAAGTTAACAGAACCCCTGACACGATTTTAGAAACGTACTCTACCTTGAAGCTTGTTCTTTGACCCCTCGGACACGATCCGGTGCTACCCGACGATTCCACTCACGGGCTTGGCTCAAGTGGTACAGCGCGACTACGGGGAGTTTGCCCGATGACCGTCAACCATGGTCAGGTTTTTGCGCGATGCCGAGCGTCTGCAGGCGGTTCATCGCCCTCGTTTGATATCCAAAGCATCGGGAGGCAGGAATTGCTGCTCGAGCGTCTGGGCCAGCCATCGCTCGTACTCGTCCGGGGTCCAACCCCACTCGTTCACCAGTTCGAGGTACACCTCAGGCCGAGTGAGGGCAAGGTGAATCGCGATGATCCTTTTCGGCTCGAGGTCCGCCCAGAAGAGCGGTGCGCTGGATTCGAGCCACCGCCCCAGGTTGGTGCGGCGTCCGCTCAGGGCGCTCTGAAATTCGAGGGCAGCTTCGGCGTCCACGGCGGCGGCGCTGGCGTAGATCGCCATCATGGCGGCACCCTGTTCCCACTGCTGACGCGTCGCCCTGGCGAACAGGGCAATGCGCTGCGCGGGGTCGGTTTTCTCGAGGGCTTCGTCGTAATGCTCCCGCACCTGTGAGGCTTGATGCCAGCGCTCGCGGATTGCCTTGAGGATGCCGCGCTTGTTGGTGAAGATCGCGTAAACCGTGCTGACCGCTACCCCAGCGCTGGCGGCGATAGCGTCCATGGTGGTTAGCCCGAAACCGGTTTCGAGAAAGAGCGTCTGCGCGGCCTCGAGGATCAACCTGTGGGTCTCTGCGGCCTGCCGCTGGCGGTGGGTGGGCTTGGCTGGGGACTTGACATTCATAAGAAAAAGTACCACAGTATTGAATGTAGTTAAACTATATTTAACGGAGGTAGGTTCTATGACTGCTGAAACGAACCGCGCACTCGCCCTCATGATCTTTGACCGGGCCTTCAACCACGGCGACACGAGCGTCATCGACGAGCGTCTGCCCACCTCTGGGACCGACCACCAAGAGGCCCAAGGGACCGACATGCGTGCCCACCTCAAGGAGGTCGTGAGGATGCTGCGCACCGCCTTTCCGGACCTTCACTTCGAGATTCATGACGCCCTGAGTGAGGGCGAGATCGTCGCCCTCCACTCGACCATGACAGGCACGCACCTCGCCCCGTTCAGGGGTATGCCGCCGACGGGGCGCAAGATCGAGGTACGGCACATGCACTTTCTGCGCTGGCAGGACGGACAGAACACCGACCTGTGGCACCTATGGGATATGCCGGGTCTGATGCGACAGTTGGGAAATTCGCCACAGGCTGTAACCTGAGGGCATCCCTCGAGAACACGAGCAGCCCCATGTTCCATAACGGGGTGCGCTGAACCAAATCGCTCCGGTATCTGATCGCAGCCAGAAGGAGTTACACCATAAACACCACGCTCAGTACGCACGTTTCTTCCAAACCACACTACACCCTGACCGCTTGGCTCCGGGACCACAAGTTGAATGTGGTTGCGCTCAGCGTGCTCTACCCCGAATCGAACTATATCATCAACGGTTTTACTCTCAGAAGGCTGATTACCGATCCGGGCTCCAACAGCCTTGAGGTGGACCCGTATCAAGAGCTGACGGACTATACCTTCGCTGGAGCCTACACGTACCAGCTCAAGTTCTATGACCGCTATGGTACGCCGGAAGACCGGGTGCATCAGCATCCGAAGTCCTTGCTGTCGGCTGACCCCAAGGGCATCCGCGACTCGGCGAGAAGCGTCGGGATGCATTACGCCACATCCACCCCGAGATCCCGAGTTAAGCTCGACTTTCAAAAGTTAGCGTTGCGCCACGCAAAACCTGGAGGAGTGACATGAACACAAACGCCGTAAGACAGCTCTCCGTTGTTTGTCTCATGCTTTTTGGCTTGACCTTTTCCTTCACCGTGAGCGCCGACAGCGCCGGGGTAGACGCCCTGCTTCGCGCACAGCAGGCTGCCGACCAGCAGACCTCGTACCGAATCAGCACCACCAGCACCGACGCCAGCGGTAAGACCCTCGTCCACACTTTAGAATATGTCAAGCCCGACCGGTTCCACATGCAAAGCAGCGACAGCAGAGGTGGCGGCGAATTTATTGTCATCGGCAAGGACAGTTACCTGCGCCGAGGCTTGGGTGGCGCGTGGCAGAAATCCCCAATGGATTTGAGCCGCATGATCGCGGCGGCAAGGGGGGGCGGTTTGAGCAAGGAGATGCTGGACTCAACCACCGTGACGCTGGTCGGTCCCTCAAGTCTCAGTGGTGTGCCGATGATGGTTTACGCCATGACTTATGCCAAGGACAACCTCAAAAGCACGGGCAAGCTCTGGATCGGGACCGCCGATAAACTACCGCACCAAGCGCAGAGTGACGTCGAGATCCCCGTGACCAAGGTGGGCGGCAAGTCGTTCGGTGGCAAATCACACGCTCTCACCCTGTGGGACTACAACCTCAAGCTCGAGATTAAAGCCCCAATCTGAATTCTTCGCGCCATCACCATCTCAAATCTTGACGCACTCCTGCGTCAGAGTTGACACGGTCAAGTTGATGCTCCCTATACTGGTGCTGGCGTGGTCGTGGGCGCTGGGGGAATTTGGGGCGACGATTCTTTTTGCGGGATCACTGGCGGGCAGAACCCCCACGATGACCTTGGCGATTTATGCGGCGTTGGAAAGTGACCTTCAAACAGCTTTGGTGTTGTCGTCGGTGATGGTAATTGTGGCGTTTTCAGTATTGTTTTTGGTGCGGGTTTTGGTCAGGGATCGAAATTGATTTGGTGTTGGGATAGTTCCAAAAACGAACGTTAAAAACACAAACGATTTGATCTCGAGAAATTGGGGGTTTTGAACGGATTCATGTCGTAAAACCCGTCTCAAAAACAACATCTCAAAACCCCTGCGATTCTATTTTTTGAGACCAACCTTGAAGTACCATAATTCCATGCTTGTCGGTTACTCGAGAGTCAGCACCCAAGATCAGCATCTCGAGCTTCAACGAGACGCGCTCGAAAAAGCGGGTTGTGAGAAATTCTTCTCTGATATTGCCAGCGACGCAAAAACCGAACGAGATGGTCTCGAGC
Source organism: Deinococcales bacterium (assembly GCA_025352125.1). Classification (GTDB taxonomy): domain Bacteria; phylum Deinococcota; class Deinococci; order Deinococcales; family JAAFIG01; genus JANXTZ01. The sequence goes on from JANXTZ010000020.1 coordinate 3,559, forward strand.
AAGCCCTCGAGTTTGTGCGACCAGGGGACACGCTGGTGGTTTGGAAGTTGGATCGGCTTGGAAGGTCACTCAAAAACCTAATCGAGAAAATCAATGCTTTACAAGCTCGAGGAATTGGGTTTAAGAGTTTGCAAGAAAGCATTGACACCACAACCGCGAATGGAGTGTTGTTCTTTCATATTTTCGGGGCTATCGCACAATTCGAGCGCGAGTTGATCCGCGAACGCACACTGGCGGGATTGGCTTCGGCTCGCGCTCGAGGACGGTTGGGAGGAAGACCGCAAGCACTTGATGAAAAAACTCGAGCTTTGGCGATTTCGTTGTACAACGATGAATCGAATCAAGTTCAGGATATTTGTGCGACTCTGCGAATCTCGAGATCAACGTTGTACAGGTATCTGGATGCTGTTCCGGTGGTTCTGTCAACTTGATGTGGTTAGGGTAAACTCGAGCGATGCCCTGCGACCTGACCAACCCCGCTCGATACGCTGGGTATCGCTTCTTGATCCAAAAACGCACCTCACGGGCAGGATCGCTTCCCGACTGCCATCATCCATTACGCCCTGTGGCTCATGAATCGTTTCAATCTGAGTCTGCGCGTCGTGCAAGAACTTCTCCTCCAGCGCGGCATTGTCGTCAGTCACGAAACCCTGCGCGAGTGGAACCTCAAGTTCGCCCATCAGATCAGTCTCGAGATCCAACGTCGCCGATCAACACTGGGTAAGACCTGGCATTTGGATGAAATGCACATGGTGCAAGGCAAAGTCCGATGGTTATGGCGAGCCGTCGACGAGCACGGCATGGTGCTGGACATCCTGCTGCTCGAGAATCGCGATCAGAACGCAGCCAAGCGTTTCTTCGAGAAACTGCTCAACAATCACACGTTCATACCAGAGATGGTCATCACGGATCAACTCGGTTCGTACAAAACCGCGTGGAACGAGATTTCCGCCTTGGAGAAGGTCAAGCATGTGTTTGTCAAATCGGAGGCTCGGTTGAATAATCGGATTGAACGCGATCACGAGCACGTTCGAGAGAAACAACGCGTGTCTCGAGGATGGCGATCCCCGCTGGACAAGCTCGAGACGATCATGCGGTGCAGGGATTTCGTGCGCAATGTGTTCAAGAGGAAGCGGGGAATGGCGGGAGAAGCTCGAGATCGGTGGCATAAAGCGTTTCAGGTCTGTGGTGAGGTGCTCTCGAGCATTGCGCCGAGTTGAGCGTTGAGTACTCGAGTCGTCTCGAGGCGTATCCTTTGTGCTACACGGTATCGCTAAGTTGACAAAACCTGTGACTGTTACAGATCACCAGGTTCGTCGGTAATGTTCAACTTTCAAGCTCGAGTTCGCTCGAGCTTGATTTTTTGTCCTGCCTGAAGGGTTGAGAACAGCGCCGTTCGCCTCAATTGAGCTGAACGAACTTCCTGGCAGGAATCTCGAACTCCTCCGGCACCTCACCAATTTCGAGTCGAAACCTCGAGCGCAACCGCTCGAGTTCCTGGCTTGCATGGCTGCTGCCCTGCAAGGCGAACACGGCTTTTAACAGCATCAAGGCAAGGCTCGCATCGACGGGGTTGACCTCGAGCAACGCCCGACTGAGATTCACGCACGCCTCGAATGAGCCTCGGGCGTACAGGTCCTCGACCACCGTCAGTCCGGCGTTGCTGAGCGCCCACTCGAGTTCGCCGCGAAAGCCGATCACCCATTCGCTCTCGGAGTCCTTGAGGAACGTTCCCGTGTACAGGGCGAGGGCGCGTTGCAGGCTGTTGTGGCTTTTCAGGCTGAGGCAGCGTTTGACCTCATTCGCGTCCCAGACCACCCGCAAGCCTGGATGCTCGAGCTGGTAGCTGCGGGAGGTCGGGTTGAACGGGATCGCCAGACCCGTCAGGTGCTGGCGAATAAAATCGCGGATCACATGAACGTGGCGTCTGGCCTGGTGCGGGTTTTTGTCGCCGAAGACATTGTTTTGCAAGTCCTCGAGCTGAACGTGCTTGTTGACCAGCATGAAGGCGATCAGTTCGACGGTTCTGGCCTCCCCAGAGGTGATGTGAACCCGCTCACCGTCGAGTGCCAACCCGACCCTGCCCAGGGTGGTCACCTGCAGGGTGCGCGGGGCTTGAGACTCGAGCGCCCGCCAGTCTTTGAGCAGGATTCTCGGGTAGGCGTCGCCGGGCAAGACCGTCAGGTTCTCGAACACGAAAGGCAGATCGCGCACCTCGAGCGCGAAGACACCGCCCGTGCCGCACGAGTGCCGCGCGTCTGTGGCGCATCGCAGGGCGGCGTTGGCGGCGGGTCGTTCCTCGAGCCTGAAATGCAGTTCGGCGAGGTGCAGCCAGACCAAACCCAACTCGCGTTCCAGTCCGAGACGTTCAAAGGTCGCCGCCGCCCGCTCGAACAACCGCAACGCGTCTGGATTGTCAGCCCGCGCCAACAATGCCCCGTAATCCCAGTCGAGGTGCGCCAAGTCAATCGCCGAGTCGCGGTTGACGATGCCTTTGGCGCGGCTGAGGTGCGCCCGAGCCACCGCCAGGGCCTGGGTGGAGGTGGCGACGTGCGCGGCGTACAGCTCGGCGTAAAATTCGGCTTCGGGTTCCCTGTTCTCTCGGGCGAGCGCCGCACACTCGAGGAAGGCACCCATCGCCTCCTCGAACAACCCGCGAAACAGCAGGAGTTGCCCCTCGCTGTAACGCAAATGCCCTTCAAAACTCTTTTCGCAAGGACCCACTCGAGCCTCGGTCAGATCAGCCTGTGCCGCGTTGAGGTTGCCGAGGTTCATCTGGCAGATGGCCCGCTGGGTCAGGAGTTCACACCGCCGACTGGGCGTGGCTCGCTCGAGGCTCAGGTTGAGGTGGTCTATCGCCCGGGCGTCCTGCCCCGCGTGCGCCAGGACGTAGCCGAGCAGCGAGGTCACCCCCGCTTTGAGGAATTGGGCGTCTTGTTGACCGGCGTGCTCGAGGGCACGTTCGAGCGCCAGCACACCTCGACGGTACTCGCCTTTGCCGTAGTGCACCGCTCCGCGTTCGCGTTCGAGCAGACACCAGCCGATGGCGTCGAGCTGCGGGGTTTGAATGGTCTTGAGGATGTCCTCGCCCCGGACGTGTTCGCCCAGCAAGCGGTAGACCGTGGCGAGGATCGTGCCCGCCGCCTCGAACCCCAGCGCTCGAGCCTGGCTGAGCAGCTCGAGCGCCTCGACGTTGCGCCCCAGGTGCGCGAGGCACAAGCCTGCCCAGTTCAGATCCTCGGCGCTGGGGTGTTCGAGATTGCTGAAGGCGAGTTGACCGCCGGCGTAATCACCTGAACTGACGAAGCTTTTGATGGGAGAGGTAGACATTGGTTTTTGCGTTTCTGATGCGAAATTGGACGAATTCAAGATTTTCTCGGACGGTGGTTGATTGCACAGATCATAGCCTGCCGACGATTCAATCAATCGGAGGTGGCATATGAAATGGGTGGCTCATAAGAGATGGATGGCGCTCCTGGCAACGCTGATGCTTGGCGCACTGCAACTTGCTTTGGCGCACGGTGGCGGTGCGACGGGGGGCGGGGGACTGCCGGGGGGTTGAGTCGAGGGATGAAACGGACTTCGGGAGGCGTTTGAGGTTGGTCTCAAACGCCTTTTTTGCTTGAAACCCAAAAGTCTGTTTCATTTGGGCTGTGACAACCGCAAAAACGCAAAGTGCCACCGTAATTCAATCTAATATGGACCTGACAACAATAAGACTCGAAATATTTTCGTAGCAATTGCCTCAGAAATGATGGTTTCACAATTCCAATCAATCCAAAAATTGTCGTTTTGACTGTGCAGGACACAAATGGTATCGTCTTCGTGTTAATTCACCGTTGTTAACGTAGTCATTTTAGACAAGACGGCACGTTTGGATTTTAAGGTTGTCGAACCTCTTCGATGGTGATTGTTTTGGTCAACTCAAGTCTCCCCTGTTCCCACACGTTTCAGTACCACGATATGAAACATGTGGGTTTATCTTAAAACCGGTGTGAAGGCGGATGGTAAAAACACGTCTTTATGAAAACCAATCGGGTCACGTTTTGTGTTGACCGTGCGCAACCCACAACCGTTGAACACGGTTAGAATTTGGTTTGAGTTGGTATGGAGTCAACTGTGAATGGCAGGCGCAGTTCCCGATTCGAGTGCCACAACTCCAAACCATCCCTGTACCTCACCAAGACAGGATGCTTCTGTCCCGGTTGTACCTCGAGCACCTGACCCAGATGCCGATCTGGGGTTTGCACGCGGTCTCCAGCAACAAACCGCAGCTTCTCTCGGGTGACAGGCAGATCCGCCACACCCCCTTCCATTGGACGCGCCTCTTCGGCTCGTGCCAGGGGTTCAACACCCAGTTGAGCTTCGGTCCCCCGTGGAAACTTCTCGAGCGTCCACCAGCCCTCCGCCAAAGCGACCAACTCTTTTGAGCTGGTCGCTGGGTTTAACCAGCGTTTGGCTTGAGTTGGCTCGAGCGCCACAGTCTCTCGACCCGTCGCGGTCAAGCGGGTGAAAATTCCAAACGATTCGACCCGCTGCATGGGTCTTAAAAACCGGGTCCAAATACCTGCCAACCATCGTGGCGCTCCAGGCTCGAGTCGATCCACACCATCTAAGAACAGTCCAGTGCTGGGAATGAGACAACGACGGTTTGGGTAGATATTGCACAGTGGTCTCGAGAACTTCATCCGTTCAAATCGAATCGCGTGCAGTCGAAATCGGTCTGCATCACGAGTCGAACAGTACTCGTTTGGCACGAGTCCCCACCTGGCGTACAGCAATTCGGGCGCGAAGAGGGTGTGTTGCTCGAGCTGGTCTCCCCTGCGGATGATTGGCGCGTATTCGCTTTGTTCGATGGATTCTTTGGGTGGCATGAAATTGCTCCCGATTTTGAGTTGAAACTCTCGAGCAATCTCTTGTAAATCGGATTGTAAATACAGTTTCATATGGCATATATTAGTATAAAACATATATTTTGTCAAGTTAACAATATAAATTAAGTTTTAAACATATCTTTTATTAGTATAGACTCTAAAATCTATAAATTAAGTAATTCGTTTCACAAGCCAATAGAACCAAGTCTCGAGCTTGTGAAAAACATCTCGTACTTCCTCGAGCCTCAAATTTCAGATCACATCACATACCCATCACCCGCCTTTCCAAACTCGAGCTTCAAACGACTACCGTTTCCAGATTTCCAGGCATCAAACTCGACTGGGCGGCTCGCTGCACCACCCCAGCCCGAATCAGCGCCCCCACGGCATACCCCGCCGTACTCGAGCGTTTAATCGCCCCT
>JANXTZ010000057.1 GCA_025352125.1 Deinococcales bacterium
GCAGCGGTTTTGGCTGTGCCTTGAGTTTGGGCGAGTTGGATGGCTTCGAGTTTGTATTCTTGGGTGTACGGTTCGTGTCTTTTCATGTTCGCCTCCATTGTGAGGCTGAACTGCTCGTCTACAAAATCTTATACATATCACCAGTCCTCAACCGCGCTCGAATCTATACAAGGATTCAACCTGGTGATGACCTTACTCAGCCACCATCCATTGGGGTTTCATGGTTTGAGCGTCCTGCATTGCGAGCAAGAGCATCTCAAGTTGCAGCCAAACTTTGGCAGCGTTATCAGCAGCAAAATGTACAAATGCCAAAAGTGCTTGAAGACTGGAAATCCGAAGCCATAAAGGATTTGCTTCCCGAAGTCAGGCAACCTTGGGCTGATCCAACACATGATGAGGAGTGATTCGTAAAACAACCACACACTGAACGCATTTGAAACCCACCGAATTTAATGGGGTGGACAACGACCTTTCGAATTCAACGGTGTTTGCTGCTCAAGTATTCTTCGTAGCCTTTGGCTCGAAGCGCACACGCAGGACACTGCCCACAGCCATAACCCCAAGCGTGCCGAAGGGTGCGATCCCCTTCATAACACGTGTGCGAATGCTCGAGCATCAACTCCAACATACCCAAGTGTTCAGCTCGAGCAAAGGTTTCGGCTTTGGTTTCAAACATCAAGGGCGTGATGATTTCAAATTCTGGGAAATCCATACCCAGACGCACGCTGTGCTCGAGCGCATCCATCGTGTTTCGACGACAATCCGGGTAGCCCGAGAAATCTGTTTGGCACACGCCTGTCCAGACTTGCGTTGCACCCATACGCATCGCGTAGGCTGCCGCCAAGGTCAGGAACACCAAATTGCGACCAGGCACAAACGAAGCGGGCAGGTGCTTTAAGGTCGGGTGCATGCCCGTGATCTGCCCGTCACCCACCAAACCACTGTTACCAAGTTCTTGAAAGGCGGTCACGTTCACCACCTCGAGCGGGATGCAGTAATGCTTGGCGAAGAACGCAGCGGCTTGTGCCTCAACCTCATGGCGCTGTCCATAATGGTAGAAGATGGCTCCAACGACCTGGCTGTCTTTGATGGCTTGTGCCAGGGTGGTGCTCGAGTCTTGTCCTCCTGAGAGCGTGACAATTGATGTTTTCATTTAAACCCCCAAAGTTGGATTCCCACCGAGCGGAATCAAGGCTTTAACACTGTTGGTATCGAGTTCATCGGCGCGGTAAACCTTGTGCATTTGCACCCCAGCGCGGTATCGCGGGTGTTGTTTCACAGTTTCAGTGATGAGATTTAAGATGTTGGCATCTCGATCTCGGGCTTTGCTCCACTCTGGGTTAAACCAGACCACCGCATCATCCCGCAGCCCTTGTAAAGTCTCGAGTCCTTCTTGAATGTCTTGCGGGTTGTGAACGATGATCTTGACCTCATCGGCACGCCGCACGAGTTCTGGCAGTGGTGGTTCAGCAAAGGCTTTTGGTGAAAGCGTGACCCAATCCAAGTTCCCACGCAACGGGCGAATGCCACTCGTTTCAATGTGAACCTTGCGTCCCAAAGCATGAAGGGCTTGGGTCAGTGGCTTGAGGTCAAACATGATTGGTTCACCACCCGTCAGCACCACAAATACCTCTTTTGGACTGTTGGCTTCCACCAATTGCGCGATTTCACTCGCCTCGAGCAGTTGAACTTGGGCTGGTCGGTAATCTGGGTGCCAAGTGCCAGCACTGTCGCACCACGGGCAAGCCTGTGGGCAGCCGTAAAGCCGCAGGAAGTACGCGGCTCGACCCAAGTGAACCCCCTCCCCTTGGAAGGTGTAAAAATGCTCGTACAATGGATATTTCAAATTCGTTTCCTCAGACCTTCAGTGTCTCGAACTGCTTCAATCCATCCAACCAAGCGCCTTGAAATGATTTAACCTTTTAAAATCGAATCGCTCGAGGCTTATTCCCAATATTGGCAGTAACTGTCTGGTGTTTCCCACAAAGTCACTTTTAAGGTTAAATCAGCCCCATCATCACCTACCAATAAAGCACTGCGAACCCTTCGCATGGTTTCTTGATGAATGTATTGAGCAATCCGTTCAGCCGTGGTGTCCCCACCGAGCGCCTCAAGGTCGTTGAGCAACATGTGATCGAGTCCGCCTTGGTCAACGTCCTTTTTTGCCCATTTCAGGGTCTTAAAGTCTGCCACCATGATCGCCCGATTGACGTGGGCGCTGGGTCGTAGTTTTTGGGCAGTCAACTCGAGCTTCACCAGGTAAGTGTGCCCATGAATCCGCCCGCAAGGTCCGTCGTAATCGACGATGGAATGGGCGGAATCAAAACGAAATTCGGTGGTTAATTTCCAGTTTGGCACGATGGACACTCCCTCAATCACACGGACACGGCTGTTCGATTGGTTTTCTTTTTGGTGGTTTGCTCTGTCACCACGGCTGTTTTCGACTTCGATTTTGGTGCTGCTTTCAATTTCGGTTTTGGTTTGGTTTTTGGTGATGATTGTTTGGTTTTTGCCAATCGCTTTTTACTGACAACCTCACTACCCAAAACCGCTTCAACCTGAGCAAATCCAAGCGGTTCTTGATCGGCTTTCAAAAGTCCAAACAGGTGTTGACTGAGTGCCTCGAGGTTCTCTGCTTTGTAAAACGCGTTCCTGCCCATACGTCCTGTCTTTGGCAACAATTCGAGATTCTTTTGGGCTTTGGCTTGTTGAATCACCGAACGGTAAGCGGGTTGGCTGACGTAAGCCACGACCCCTCGAAATTGAGCGCCGTATTTTTCCATGAAATCATCCAAACGTTTAGCACCGTGAGCGATTGACACCGCGTCACGACCATGCAAGAGAAAATCATAAGTGACAATCTCAGTGTTTTCCACGAAAGCCATCGGCACTGGACCATACAAACCTGATAAGAACACCACCTCGAGTCGTGCAACATCCAGCCCTAACTTTGCTTCAAGATGCTTCCAAACCCGTTTGAACGAACTGGAACTGGTGTAGGGTTTTTCTTGAGAACAAGGCAAAACCAACAACACCGTGTCCTCGCGCGGTTTAAACCGATGACGCTGCTGACGAAGATCAAAATCCTCACGTCTGTGTGAGACAATTTCTGGTTTTGGGGCTTTGGCTTTACCAGGGCGTAGCAAATCAGGAAAGCGAACCGAGAAATTCTCAAGGTAGGCGTCCAAACGGTTTTCTCGCAATGCCGACGTGGTTTCTCGAAGCACTTGATACTCAAGCTCGAGGTTGTGCAAAGCAATCGCGGCATAGACTTCGCTCTTCAAACCCGCCGTAATGCCTTCGATTCGCATCGTGGCTTGATCGCCTTGAATGTCACGGTTTTTGCAAATCAAACAATCACACGGGTACGCTGGAAGGTGTTTCCATGACAACCCGCGAAGCGTTTTTGGGTCTACATACTTCAAGGTTTTCGCTTTCTGAATGTAACCACTGGTGTCCATCGAAGTTACACCCTCAGAGATCAAAAATGGCAAGAGGCTGCCAGTAATCCCAAAAACATGCAATGGCATGTGTTGGGGCATGTTCTGACGGGCGGCTCGAACAAATTCAAGGACTTCGTTGCCGCCTCCAAGTTTTCGTCTGGGCACCATTGATCCCAAACCAAACCCTTGCAACACTGGCAGCAAACCTTCACGATCAAAGGTTGTGAGCAGACGATCCACAAAAGCACTCAATGCCTTCGGCGAATGTCCATGAATCGGTACGGTCAACTTCACCTTGCCCGTTATATCCCGTTCCATCAAGCGCCGAGCGCTGCGGATGGCTGAGTCAAAGGTGAGTTCCTGGCGCCGTTTGGCTTCCTTTAACTGAATGCCTGGGGGAATCGGATAATCCAAAGAGGTGATGGTCGTCGCCCCAAAATCGAGTTGCAAATCAACGATGCCTTCGGGCAACCAATCTCGAGGAATATCAAAGTTCGAGAGGTCCAGCTCTGGGTCAAACATCAGGGTGAAGCCACCAGAATCCGTGAACAGTTCGGCTGAGAATTTCAAGTCAAATTGACCGTTGTAGTGCTGCTGAAGAGGCTTTTCACGCCAGCGTCGCAGCGTAGCCGGATTGACGCCTTTGAAGTCAAGAAAATGCAATGCCTGAACCAAAATCGGATGGTTTCTGCGCAACAAACCATGCTCGCTTCGCAGGACATGCTTCCAAATACCACCACCGTTTGGGGTCGTGCCCGTGACCATCGAGACGACTGGGAACAAGGTGAGTGGGTTCAAAGGTTCAATCATGGCTGGTACTGGAGCATAACCCATTTTTTCATCACCCATTTTTTTATGATACCATATTAGTGGTTAACAATGAATAAATCAATTCAAACAATTCGACACGCCAATTTTGAAATTAGATTTATATTAGTGGTTATATGTCAAAACGAAATTGCATTGTCCCAGGCGATGCAAAAAGAGTTCAAGATTTATCTCAAAAAGCATCTCGGGAAACAGCGATGTCAATTGGAAAGCGCCCAGTACGATGGGCGCTGTTTTATGATTGAGTTTTATGGCATCCCAAACATGAACTTATCCACGACAGTGAACAACATCAAAACGGTCACGGCGAGGCGGCTCAGGAAGCAGTTCCCAGCGTTAAAGGCTTGGGCTGCACTCTGGTCGGATCAATATGGATTGTTTACATCTCGAGCGGCGGCAAAGAAATTCCTGAAAGAAATTCACAAGTAAACAGTTTGCAAGTGCTGGGATGCAAGATCACGACAGATCAATTAAATATTGATCAGCGTCTCGAGCTTGTGTATGAGCATGGTTAACGCAGCGTCCTCTGTTGGAATACTCATTTCGCATTCAACGAGTTCATACGGTTGTCCTTGACGATGTTCAAAAATGGCAACAATAAAATCTTCATCTTGCAAGTCAACCGCTATAAACCCGAGAATTCGATGATCGCTTGACGCAAACCACATCAGTTCTTGATGCAGACCCGTTTCTCCTCTTTGCGACAACCTTCGAAACGTTTCATAAGAAATACGCCACACTCCATATCCTTCCACCCCGTTCAAGAAGGTTGTAAAGTGAGCCTGATTGAACACATGCGTCAAAGATGTCAATGGGTGGGGCGGATCAAAACGCATATCAGTGATGACTGATGATCCTTCAAGACGGTGTTCAATCGCGTCTGGGAAGTACTCTGATGGAAGCGGATACAGGGCTTTCGGATTGTGAAAAACTTCAAGTCCGTGCCCCCAAGTTTCAATAAAAGGTGGGTCATCAAGATCGTATGTGTAGGTCAACGGAATTTCCGCATTGGGGTCTGTGTTGAGAAACTTCCCATGAAACAACACGGTGGTATTGCCATCATGTAAACCACTTTGGTAACCCATCCGAAGAAACTTTGGCACCGTGCCACTGTTGGTGAAAATGACTGCACTGATATGTTCCGTCTCCGGTTGCTCAAAAAACGAGGATGGGATTTTCTTTGTTCCAACTTCATGACTTTCAATCGAGTTGGCTAAGACTTCAAGATTTCCCTGCTCATCACGACTGGCATGATGCCTGAAACCATAAAGATAGGTACTGATTGCAGCGCTAGAAAAGAACAATGCGGAATCATCATGAAAAGATTGGATGGCAATCACCAAAGGCTTGCCCGTAACATGAGGCAGGTTCCAGTAGCGTTTCTGAACTTTTGAATAAAGAGGACTACCCAGGCGAATTGGCAGCTCGTCCATTTGCAGGCGTTTTATCTCCTCTGCCGTTGGAGACCGACCATTGGTATCGAGGAACTGCGGATTGGAAGATGGATTTGTTGTTGTGACTTCAACTGCGATTTCCAAGCCATACCGCTCGAGGAGAAAATCTGGGCGATCATGTGTTTGGCTCACCTGAAAACCCGCTTCAGTAAAATAGGCATACAAATACAGCTCGAAAATTCGTTGGTCAAAACCCGTGCTCTGAAATTGCTCAACAAAATTCCCATCTCCATCGTGAAAACCTTTATATGCCTCTTCCATCGTGGTCTTCGCAGCAAGTTGAGTTGAATCCGTTCGCACCTTTTCAAAAGACGTGTTCAATTTTTTCGGGCTTACCATTGGTATAAACAACGGTATTTTTGATTTTGCCATATTCAAAACCTCCCACCTCAATCAACTGTGTTCAAACTCGATCACAAAAACGTCCAATGACTTGTTGCTCGAGTTATTAATTTCACCCGTAAAAGATGGTATCTCAGAATCGCAAATCTTGCTCAAAAGCCAACCAGCGCCGCGTGGATTCAAAAGTATTTTCTTTTAAACTCACTGATTCACGATTGCGATACAAGCTCGTGTCCAACAAATTTGCCGATGTCGTCAATGCCAAGCGCTCGGTGATCACCGCTTTGGTGTGAATATGATCCACTGAAACCAATTTGACTTCATGCTTTGATTTCGCATTTTTCAATAAGCGCTTTAGACGATACTCGTGGTCACGAATCACCAAAATCAAATGCACATCTCGCCCCTCGAGCCACTGAAACAAGTGACTGAGCATTGGAGTTGAATGCAGATGAAACAAGGCTGGACAGTCAAGTTCGACATCTGCCATCCAAGGGCTGACAATTGCCACTTCACTGCCTGGACGTGCCGTCATCAAGACCTGTGGGATCAACCAGGGCAACGCCCTAAAATACAAGGACATAGACGAATCCATCGGCATCTTCAGGGGTGATGGCTTGGGGTGGTGTTAACCCTTCTGTTGCCGCTGAGGTCATCATCGTTTCGAGTTCTGCTCGAGTCACCTTTTGGGTTAAGCGTTGCAATATGGCTTCAGCCACAAACCGACTCGTCAGTTCTTCTCGACCCTTGCTGCGACCATTAGCCGCAACACAAGCTGGGCAACCATCGTGTTCAAGACAGGTGCTGCGGTGTCCATCACTGCTGTTTTTGATCATATGCTGTTCAGCTTGAACGTCGTTCAACACATCTTTTAACTGTGGGTCGTCGGGTGGGAAATGCCACTGTGATTCCAAGTCACGCTTGAGGTCATCGCGCAACGCATTTGGTTGAGCCTCAGCCAGATTCACGGCGCACACCACACTGGTCAGAAATTCACGGTACACATCGTATGGTGAAGTCCGTAAGGTGTTCATAAACACCTGTGAAATACCTGCCCCACCTTCAATGTTTTCCCAAACACACAATTCTTGAGCCTCTGGCTTCACACCCATCGAAACATGACTGAGGTTGCAACCTGCCAGTGCTGCAATGGCTTTTGCGAGCATGTTTGCCGCCGTCTCGAGAATCAAGTGTTCGTTTAATTCCTGTAACTTTCCATCAATCAGGACAGCTTCCACCTTGCGTTTCAATGACGCATCGGTCATTAAGACACTCAGAAGATCTTTCATCTTCCAAACAATCCCAGTGGTGGGCATCGTATAACCAAGGGGCTTTCGATATTCGGCGCGAAAGCTGAACCTGGCATCTCGAGCGTTGCTAAACATATGGCGATTGTTGTTCGGGTCCCAAACCGTGCGATATGCGGTCACTTCGCTGCCCAAAACCAAGGTATCGCTCGATAAACCCTCAGCCAGCTCAAATTGGCGACTGAAACGCGTGTTTGTCGTTTGGATCAGATAACTTTTTTGTGTTATTGGTGTGGGGTAGATCTTCACCACAATTGGTGCTTGATCCCCATGACACGGTGCCGAACGTCTATAGTCGTGCAAACGAAAACAAATTGGGCAGAGGCGAACATAATCCGTCCCCTCTTCGCTTGGCTTCAACGCTCTGATTTGAATCTTCTGTGGTTCAAAAACAACACCTCGATCAATGCCCTTACCAATCAATTCAAGTTTGACGACTGGAATGCCATCTGCGTCAAAAAGGGCTTCGCCAATCGGATTCACGTCAATCGTGGCGGCAGAATCACTCCCATAGTAGCGATAGGTGATGCCGTAAGGGATCAAAATACTCGTCAAAAAGCTGCTACTTGCCGTATATTTCCTGGGTTCGTGGTTCTGCTTGGTTAACCGTGCCTCGACCACGACCAAGCGTGTTTCGCCGTAATAGACATTGGGAATCAACACATCAATGTGAGCTGAACAATTGGATTCAAAGGCTCTCACGTCACCTAAATGCAAGAAGTAAAGCGCTCGAAGAATAATTTTGATCGCGGCTGGGCTGTCATTGAGCTGCCACCAGTTGCCATCTGCAAATTCTCCGAGGGTTTCAAAAAAATCGTAAAGCTGTTCTGGGAATCGCACCCGAGGATCGTTTGGTTCACCCAGCGCATCCCAAAGTTGGTATATTCGCGTTTCATACTCGGCAAATGTATTTCGAGAATCACCAGAATCATCAAAAGCATGGCGTCCGATGACCTCTTTAAGTGTTTTGAGCGACTGCCGTACTTCGTCGCGCGTCGTTTGACCAAGACCATACGAGTCGATCAGTACCAATGCAGCATTGGTTGCACTTTGAATGTCGGCGAAACCTGGAGCCTGCTCGCGTAAATCTCGAGTCAGCGCCCGCAGTTGCAAACGATCTTGCAATTTGGGTTTTTCGGCGCGAATCCATTGTTGAATAGCACTCTTTAAACTCGTTCCTGGATTCAAAGTTGCCAATTCTGTGCCGTAAATGTCTTGAAGTACCTTACAGGCACGAAGACGTTCAATGATCCATTCATGAAGCGCCTTCTGTATGCTGTTGTACTTTTGAAACTTTTTGGCAACCGCATTTCTTGACTCCTCGAGCACCACATGAATATGTGAAATAATTGGGTTCCCAGGATTGAGCGGCAACATGTATTTGCCATGCAAAAGTCGATGGCGACGGTAAAAGTAGTATTGCTCGGTCGGCGTTTGCCCAAGCACCATCACGGTGAACGCGTCCGCGTTTTTACCGCGTCCAGCCCGACCTCGACGCTGAATAAACCCATGCACGCCAGTGACCGGAGCTTGGTAATGGACGGTGGCGAGAATCCGTTCGTCATCCACACCAACTTCAAGCACTGGTGTGGCAATGACCACATCGCCATTCATAAAATCACTGCCGTGAGCACTCGAAATACTATTTATTTCCAATGGGATCGTCCGAAGTTTGGGCATGTCTTGGCAACATTGAGAGGTTTGAATACCCCTCCAGCACTCTCCCGCTTGAAAGACTGAACAGACTTCAGGACTCGTACCTGGGCAGTCCTGACCCAAGTAATGAATATCCGCCAGATTTGTACGAAAGCGCCACAAGTTCCGAGTGCTTTCCGCATCTGTAATCTGCTTTTGAAAGCGTTGTGTTTGATCCACAGAATCCACAAAAGCAATCATCCGTTCATCTGGACTGAGCACCCCATGCCCAAGCAACATGATGGTTTGAATCAAGGCTGGGTTTTGCCGTGTAATTCCCGTCTCAGTGTTGTCCGTGGCTTGTACGAAATAGGCATATTCATCGCCACTGTGTTCCATTGACAGTGGGTTGTCAATGGCATTGTGTTCGCGCACCTCGGCGGCTTCATCACCGTGCATAAGTTTGGCAATAAAGCGTTTGGGTTCAGCAATTGTCGCGCTCGAGGATATGCGCGTCAGCGGTTTTGGATGACGCAGCCGAGTAAGACGTTCAAAAAGTTGATGGATATGAGCACCATAGACCCCGTGATACAGGTGGGCTTCATCAAGTGCAACTCCGGTAAAAGACTGGAGGTAACTCTCAAAACGGGGATCAAGGTAAAAACGATCAAGCGACTCGGCTGTGGTCACCAAAATATGGGGTTGAATTTTGCGGTGATCTTCTTTGCATAATGAAACCTGCCAACTGGCTGCACAGCTCGGATGCGTACAAACCAAATGCGAAACCCTCGCTATTTCTTGATGCTTTAACTGCCCCTGACGACACACAGGGCACTGTTTGACTTTTTGAAAAATCCCATCACGAAAAACATCAGGTTTTTCCAGGGTGCTTCGTAGATTGGCGGCAATTCCAGAAAACTGCATCCCAATCGGAATCTTAAGTTTTCTACCTTTTGAATTCTTCTGTGCGTAATGGACTGCGGCGAAAATACGAGAGAGTTGATCACGAAGCAATTCAATCCGAGGATAAATCATCAAAAAGCGTTCGGTTGGACCCGTTTTCTCGAGTCCTCGACAAACTGCATCAACAATGGGCAAGACAAACACCTCGGTCTTGCCCGACCCTGTCGGTGCGAGAATAACAATGGTGGCTTTGTCCTGAATCGCGTTGAACATTTCGGTCCAACCCGAGGTTTGAAATTTTGAAAACGAGGTTTTGTCAGGCGCGAGCGTGGCAACTCGAGCAGCATCTCCAGTCAAATTCGATGCGGGTATTTCACGCTTCGGGCGATACCGTTTGATGCTGTCAACCCGAACCCGATCAATCAACCGATTGCCTTCACCGGCTGGTCGCATCCGCTGCTTCAACTGTACAAGTGCATGAATCAAAGCATGATGTATGCGGTCTTTGCCCACTGTTGTATCAGTGACTATTGGTGGTCGATTCCCTTGGTTGATGGCATCAAAGAGTTGGGGTAGGAAGTTTGACATTTGTCTCCTGTTCCAAAATTGTACACCTCATGAACAAAATGATTTGGTTCATACATGCCAAAACGTTTCGAATCAATACACAATCGACGGATACCTCATAGCCGCCTCACATGCTAACTTAGTAACAAGTCATGTCAGAGCTACCTCAAAAGTACAACTTCCAGGTCATCAGTCCTGGGTCAAAAGGTAGATCTAAAATCTGTTTCGTGTCCTAAACTTTTGAACATAAATACGTTTAGTGGAATCTCAAGTCAAACACGTCTTAGACATAGAATCTGAGAAAAGTCACAGCATAATCTATTGGAAAAATGAAAAGCCACGAAGCAACAGAGCCATACATTGGATACGTCTTTCAAGGGCAATTTTCCTTGATACTTTTGCTTGACGCAGGTGATGAAGAAGGCGTTGGGATTGAAACTGCTGATGATGTTGAATTGCTTTCACCGAGTCAACCAACATTGTTTCAACTCAAGCATTCCCGTGGAAATCCTCCAACACTCACTGAAAAAAACTCAGGATTTTGGAAAACACTTGGGATTTGGATTGAAAATACTACTTTATATCCAAAAAATAACCTTGTGTTTGTGACCTGTGCAGAACTTAAGGCAGACAGTCCGCTGCAATCACTTTGTCAATCACGCTCTGATCGCAATGCAGTGCAATTTGCCCTTGAAAATGAAGCAAAAGATGTCATTCAACAAGTAGAAACTGCGAGGTTAGCGAGTCAGCGCATTCCTCATGCTGAACGGCATCCTGCATGTTACGCATTCATGAATCTTGACTCAAAAGCACGTCTTGATTTACTAGAAAGAATCACTGTAAAGCCAGAAAGTTTCAATGCGAATCAAATAATGGAAGAAATCGCCAAGAGATTAGACCGTGTGGTAAAAATAAGTCTTCGACAATCGTTTTATCAGCGTCTATTGGAGTGGTGGGATCTTCAAGTTGTATCTGCTTTGTTGGGCAAACGCAATCGAGTGTTACAAAAACACGAACTCCATGAAAAATTCCACTCATTAATGACAGAATTGGGAACGGAGTCATTAACCAACGATTATAGCCAAACCAAACCAACCAACGACGAACTTGAAGGAGAGCTTGGAGGCTGTATGGAACGCCAAATACTTGTGGTCAACGGCGGAAGAAGTCGCGTTCAACGTGCCGCAATCGCGCGTTGGCAAGCTCGAAACCAACGTGAACGATGGATGCGAGACAACTTGGCTGCCGCAGCGTCGTTAGAACAATATGATAAGCGTTTAATTGATGAATGGCGTGGACAATACGAACCGTTATGTGATGATGTAAGAAGCACAAGTGACGAAGAAAAGTCCAAAGCAGGTCTCCAACTGCTCGATTGGACACATAATACTGCCCCCTTAGTCGTTCAACCTCCCAAATCAACCTGGAGTGATCCATTTTTAACAAGAGGCTCTTACCAGCAACTGTCCGAAGAAATGCGTGTTGGCTGGTATCCCGAGTTTGAAAGTCATCCAGAACTCAAGCAGGAATCAGTCCTATGAAAACTACAGATGTATTCGCAGCTACTAACCCTGCCTTGGGGTCGCTTGTTTTACACTCATTTGTAAAAGCATTCACAGATCAGAGTGGGCACGGTATGGAGCACCCACTTGCATTTCTACCGCTAACGTTTGCATTATCCGAGCAGTATTCCCAATCTTTTGTTGGTACAAACAGTCGAACTGGATTGTTCGCTTGGATTGATCGAAATCCTACCCTTCAAATTGGTTTAGCCGATTCCATAGAAGCTGTCGCTCCATTTAGTCGAGAAGCTCTCTGTTTTGGGTTGCGCTATGGTTTATTGGATTTAACACAAGAATCACACCTGATTCCGACATCAAGTTTCTCACTAACACCTGCGAAGCGAAAAAAATTGAATAAAGAAGTATTATCCATTCTTTCAACAGCAAAACATCTTGGAAATTGGGTCGCTAACGTGGATAGCACACGTCAGGTGTTTTATTCACTGGGATTAACTCTATGAAACGTTGGAATCTGAAGAAAATCTTGATCTTTAGCCATGACAATCGACGTAGGGATATTGATCTTAAGCTAGAAGCTGTTAACATAATTACTGGGAAATCACATACAGGCAAATCAGCACTGGTCGAAATTATTAATTATACAATGGGGGCTGGAGAATGTCATATTCCATCTTTCGTGCGCGATTCATGCTCTTGGGTTGGACTTTTATGGGTAAAAAATGATACTGAATATTTATTATGCCGCAAAACGCCTAGTAATACTAGAAAAACAGATACCTCAGCCTATTTTGATATTGGAAATCAGCTCCAAATCCCATTGGGACATGAAACTCTAGTACGCAAAGCCGATATTGACGTTGCCCTCCGACAATTCGAGCGGTTACTCGGAATTCCAGAAATTGAGGTTGAACCTTTCTCTCCTGCACAGCGAAAGGAACCGATAACCGCTCGACATGTAATGCCGTATATGCTCCAGGATGACTCCACCATCATTGACAAAGGCAAATTGCTATGGAGCAGTGGGGAGTTAGATGAAAAACGGGTAGCCATCATCAACCGACTGCCGTTCTTTTTAGGAGTTACAGATCCTGCGACAATCGAGCTTGAAGGTGATTTGCGCCGTCTGAAACGCGAATTGTCTATGCAGAATCAACGCTTTCAAGAAACTGAACGGATTTCGGGGCTAGAACTGAGTCGAGCAGGAGCACTTTTAACCGAAGCAATTGCCGTTGGCTTGATTGATGTAAACGCAGTCAAGGCAACCTTCGAGGAAATTCTGAGTCAACTCAAAGGACTTGGCAATTGGAACGCATTGGCTTTCCCCGAGCAAGCTGGAGGTGAGAACGATTTATTGCCAACCCTGTACGACAATAAATTCAGTGCCGAATCAGAATTATCCACCCTACGGAGAAGGCTTGTAGCCGCCGAACGCTTGGGTGGAATCCGTCAACAATTCAGCGAAAGCTCCACTTCCCAACGAAATCGTTTAGCGGTTATAGACTTAATTCCGACAACAGAACACGCAATAGCCTGCCCTACGTGTGCCCAACCACTTAATCAAGCAACCGAATCAGTAAACTCTATCCAAAGTGTTTACAACCGTGTACGACTTGAGTTAAGCGAAGTCGAACGACAACGCCCCATTGTCACACGAGATGCAGAACAAATCCGAGATCGTATGGTTCAAGTTCGCACCGAACTTGAAAGCACAAAGCAACAAATTCAAGCCGCTGTTGGAGAAAACGAACAAGTTCGCGAGCAAATAAATCTAGATCAGCGTCGTCATCGTGTACTTGGTCGCATCAGCCTTTATATCGACACCCTGACAGAAGAATCAACGAATACGCAAACAAACGAACACCTCAACACCTTACGGGAACGTATACGTGAATTGGAAGGTCAACTTGGTAGCCAAACGAAACACGAACTCTTGGAGGAAAAGCGTCTATTGTTGTCGGGCACAGCGACGGAAATCCTTACTCATCTACCATTTGACGATAGATATGCGGGTGGAAGAGTAGACTTCAATCCTCGAGACCTGTCAGTTGGTGTGATCACTCCAAAACGGCGAGAGAGTCTGCATACCATTGGGTCTGATGAAAACGTTCTGAGCCTCCATCTTTCTGTAATGCTTGCCTTGCACCAGTTATTTGCCGATCTTGAAACGCCCATTCCAGGACTATTGGTGCTAGACCAACTCAGCCGCCCCTATTTTCCAGCAGACCTTGAGAACGAACTAGAAATCCAATCGCAAGACCAAGATCGTTTAGCACTCAAGCAATACTTTGATTTGTTATTCAACGAAGTAGAGAAGGGACACTCGCTTCAGATTTTAATTCTCGAGCATGCCTATTTTAAAGACAATGAAAGATTCAAATCTGCAACAAAAGAACGTTGGATTGATGGTTCGCCCTCTTTCCTTGTTCCACATGATTGGCCAGATTCAGATGATCTCAAAGCATTAACTTCAGGCACAACATGAACTGATGCCTCACTCGTTTTGCAATTGCACGGGCAGTTTGAATTCTCGACCAAACATAGCCACAATCAAAACCAACCCTCAAGTCTTCCATTGGTTCGTTAAATTCGGATACGCCGCCCCTTTGCTCAACGCCTCCACAAACCCCTCGAGATACCAATCTGGCGGTGGTTCTTTCGCGTCGTAACTGCCAACTCGAGAAGCCGTCACATTGACCTTTTGGCACAATTCCACAAAACGCTTGGGCCAGTCCAACATCAAGTATGCGGTCATCATCATGATCAACCGGCGTTCTTCAACCCGCATTCGTTCAAAAATCGGTACAGCATCTCGAGCCTCGCCCGAAGCTACCTTACGAATACCAACTGCTCTCCTTACCAGAAAACAAAGCCGTTCCACTTTGGCGTCTCTAGGTTTGAAATTCCACGTGCGTTCGGTTCGAGGTCCGCCTTTGCTGGGTCCGCAATCAGAAGCCATCAATCTGGCAACAATCCGTAACCCGTCAAAAAACTGGAGACTCGAAACGGGTTGCTGCGCCTTTTCTCGAGGTTTGGACAGTCCACGCATTCGTTTCGCACTTAGGTATTGCTTGTGCTTGAGCCAGAATGGATTGGTCAGGGTTGATTTCAGGGTGTAAGCGCTTAAATCTGACAAGTCAAACCAGCCTCGTTCAAGCCCTTCGATCAACCAAGCTTGGAAGTAATACAAACGCGTGCTGGCAATACTGTTTCTCGTGCGATGTGATTCACCAAATCCTCGCCGATGTCCTTTTTCGCGATTCCGCACCGGCTTATGAACTTCTTCGCCCCATCCTGCTTCGGCAAGACGCAAGTCAAAATCGCACTGATAACACAAGGTGATCGGATTTCGATTGATTTTACTCCGTGGCTTGCGAAATTCAGCTCCAGCAAAATGAACTGGGTTGCCACATTTTGGACAACGGTCGAGCATCGGTGTCCAGTGTTTCGGGCAGATGGTCAAAAATGCCATTCGCCAAGAACGTCGAAAATATGGGATTGGGTCTTCGCGCAGGCAATGAGGGCAGAATTGAAGACCAAACCAATTTCTCGAGAGGCTTCTCACCCCGATGGTTAACACCCAATGAATCAAGCTTGAATCATCTGGAGAAGGTTTATACATTCGTTGCTCTAGCCCGCGTAGGGTATGTTGGAGCAGAAGCGCACTCGGTATTTCAACGCGCTGTGACATGCGCTCGAGTTCTAAGCGTTTGATCGAACGATCAACATCGCGCTGCCAAAAAACCGAAGGTTGGTGTCTGTATTCGTCCAATCGTTGATCGCTGACCAAATCCATCGACAACGCTTGCAATCTGGTGCTGTTGGCTCGAGCCAAACGAACGAGCCAACAACTCAACAGTTCATCTGGCAAGGGGGTCAGCAACACTGGTAACGGAGGTTTTGGCTGCTCTTTTTGAGGCATGGCATCACCCCTTTACTACTCGAGACTTACGTTCAGCATGAGATCGTATCTTGTTAAAACAAACTTCCCGAACCGTGTTCATCTGGTGGAACGAATTTGACTTTTTCAACAATCTCGAGCGTGATTTGCTCAACTTGAGTGTCAATCGCATTTTTAGCACACCGAATCAACAGTTCCCACATCGCACCAATACGTCCGCTACTTTTGTACAGAATCAGGTCAGATATTTTACTGTTGTCGGCAATATTCGACTCGTTCCACAAAGGAATGGTTCGTTCAAAATTTGCCAACAAATCAAGGTAATCGTCGACATTCTTCCAAATTGGCAATTCTATCGGCTCGAGCCGGGTCACCAACTGATCAAAACCATCCTTTTTGATAGCGTCTCGCACCGAGGGAACACCAGCCACGACCAAGGGGATTTGCAATTTATTGTTCAACCAAATCAATTCTTGCAAGAACTCGCCGCGCCGTAGTTGTGAGGTGCTCAACATGTTATGCGCCTCGTCGAACATCAACATCCGAACCTCGAGCGTATCGAACAGGTCTTCGATTTGTTCTTTCATGCGAATTTCGTCATCTTTTTGACCAACACTGGCTTGGAGTTGTCTTAGGATCAAGCTAAACAAGTTGCGCACCGTGGCTCGAGGGGTTTCGATCATCATCACAGGCACAATTCGGCGTCCATCATCGACCCGTTTGGGAGGGTTGGTGAGCAGGAAGTGTTTGAGCAACGATGTTTTGCCGTTGCCGCCGTCAGCGTCAAGCAGTACCCCCATTGGACGATTTTTGCGAACGTTTTGGGCGACGAATAATTTTTCGTTGAGCAGCTTTAACACGTCTTGAGCAATCGGATAAGTTAACCAACGGTCGGCTTCGATCATCAATTTGCGTTCCTCGTCTGATTTTTCGAGATACGCCTTGGCTTCTTCGTGCAGGTGGGTGACATTCTTGAGATTGCGTTCCACAATAGGTTTTCCTTTGCTGAAAAAGTTTTGTATTCCAATTCATGATGGAGAAAACCATTGGATTTCGATTGAAAAAAAGCAATTGCGACCATCAATCCTCTTTGTTGAGGTCATCCAATTTCGGCATCACCGTTTCAAAAATACGACGTTCACGACGCACAGGAGCATCCGTGTTCGATGCAGCGCCCTGTTGACCAACTCGAGGTATGCCGCCAGAAGTGCTTGACGTTGCCGCTGGTTTAATCCCAGTTTCACGCAGTCGTTCTTCGGCGATGCGTAACTTGTCTGCGTTTTTACGATCAACTTTACTTTCCTTTTTTACTTTGGCGGTTTCATCTCGAGCGGCTTTGGCAAGTTGGTTCAACTGGTCATAAGCTCGAAATAAGTTTTCCTCTGTGATCCTCAAACGCTTGCTCTTGAGGTGGTTTCTGGCTTCATTTAACTGCCAGATGTTGATGTCTGATCTGGCTCGTTTGAGTGGAATAGGATAATATGTCTTGTCACGGTCACTCCAAAAGTAAATGATGTTCAAGTATCGTGGGTCACGACGAAACACTTGCTTGTGCTTGCTTCTCACATAAGCCGAAAGCACGGCATGACCATACTGCAAGTTATCAATTTTGATCCCGTTTCGCGTGACGGTACGTTCAAACTCTGGGGTGAAATCCAAACGAAGCCGTTTTTCATCGGCAATGCGCTCAGGCAGTCCAATGCCACGCGTGTCTTCATCACCAATTAAGGCTTGGGTGTATTTTTCGGACGGGGAAATCTCAAGGCTTGAATGCTCCCGTTGATGGTAGACATCAACAATCCAACGTGTGACATAGGTTTCCAACTCATCCAAGGTCATGATGGCATTGCCTTCACTGTCGTAACTGCCGCGTTCCAACGTATTCGAGAAGGTCGTCCCATCAAGGTCATGCAGCATCTTCATGGCAGTGCCAATCAACCGTTCAATATGGGGGCTGTCATCCGCTTCGCCTTTGCGACGATAACGAAGGTTGATGTTGTACTGCTGGCAAGCACGATCCAACAACTTGCCATGAAACTCGCGGGCGTTATCCAATTGAATCATTGCTGGAACGCCGTAAACATCCCAAGAATTAATCGTCTTGTGTTTGGCACACCACGTCTCTTTGGGCAAGATGGCATGTGCCAAAGCCATCCCAACCGAATGCGAGGACGGAGGATCAAGTGAAATCCAAAAACCCAACACCATCCTAGTCAAAATGTCTTGAACAACCGAAATATACGGTCTACCAATAGACCGACGCGTTTTTTGATCAACGACCATGATATCCATTGGAGTGTGGTCAATTGCCGTGTGTTGAAGTGGCCATTTCGGTTCGGCAAATGCCCCAAACGATTGTTGCAACTTCGCTTTAGCACGTTTGCGCCCAAGGCTGCGTTCAACAATCTGCTCGTGAGCACGTTCATATAAGCGTTTGCGAATCGAAAGGACATGAGGTTGCGGCTCAAAACCTTTAATAAAACATGCCGTTTGAATGTCAAGCACCGCCTTGGCAATGCTCGAGCGTTTCTCTTCTTTACTTGGCTTTTTCCATTCATCAATCAAGTCAGCAATATAATCTTCAAGTTCCTTGGAAAATCGACTAACACCTTTGTCCTTTCGGGGTTTTCGTTGCAAAGCTGAAAGGTCCCCAGTTTGCTCCATCCGATCAAGCCATTTGTACAAGGTCGAAGTTCCCTTTTCGACCTTCTCCGCTCGAGCCTCAACGTCTTTCCTCGAACGAGTCTTCAAATCCATCAGGGGTTTGATCGCCTCAAAACGGGTCTCAAGCGCAGACCACGTTTGATCGTCAATCATCATCAAATCGGGCAAAGCATCGGCTTTTGATTGTAGTTTAGCTTCCTCGAGGGACTCCAAACGCATCAACGAGGCAATCGTGACCTTTTCAATCGAAGCCGAACCAAACGGTTTGACCAGCACAAACCGCGTATCAACCAGCGCGGTGATCGTGACTTTCTTGCCTTGCCAAGCCACCACCGCACCAGGTTTGACCGCAAAAGTGCTGGTCACTTCAGACCTCCAAATCCGTGAATTTGATCGGACTCGACATGGTGATTTCCTGATTTAAATCAAGCTCAATCAAACCATGCGCTACCAAATGCCACACCACAGGAATCAAGCGAATGCGTTCAGCATTCGACGATGCAAGTTGCTCGAGCAACAATTGAACCGTACACAGTTGATCTTCATCCCAGGAAATCAACTGCTGCAACACCAAACGACGTTGTTCCTCACTCACAACCCGCTGCTTGTAAGGCGCGAGGAACTCGAGGTTCTCCAAGCGAAAGCCTCGAATTTGAACTTCGGTCAGCACTTGAAATTCCCAGCCTTTCGCTTGGGCATACACTCGAGCAGCTTCAAACCGTTCGGCGAATTTCTCCCCGTGCTTCTCGAGTTCTTGAACTGATTTGATCTCAACTAGGAGGGACTTGGTCGCATCATGATATTGAACCAAAGCATCTGGGGTGTAATGGCGTTTCTTACGGTTCGAGTCGGTGTAATGAATTTTAACGGGCTGCTCCAAAATGGTTTTGACGTTTGGGTCGTGGCGCACCAGGGTGTAAAAAGCGTATTCGATGGAACCTTCAGAATGCACCATGCGCCCAGCCACTGGGACTTTACCGGTGTGTTTAACTTTTGAGGCTTTGATTTTACGAGCGGGTGTGGTTGGTAAGGTCACGGCAATTCCTTTTCTGCATTTCATTTGGGGCTTGAATCCGCTCAGTCTACAATATCGCTATTATATTGCATCTCAGTCTCGAATACTACTATACTAAGTCCAGTTTATCGATATATAATGTTGATATTAGGAAAAAGACGCAAAACATCGTTTTTACGTCTCAGAGAGGGAAATATTAAAAATGTTCAGTCTCAAATATCGATATACGCGACACGGATCAATCCCCAAACCTGGCGAGGTCAGTCTGGCGCATCACGGAATCCTGTTTCTGGACGAGTTTCCAGAATTCTCGAGGGACGCGCTCGAGGCTTTGCGACAGCCTTTAGAAGACCGAGAAGTCACCATCTCTCGCGCTCGAGCCAGCGTGACGTTCCCCGCAGGATTCCAACTGATCGCCGCCATGAACCCAAGCCCCAGCGGCGAATGGATGGACGCCTCACATCCGGCGCAACGGCGCTATCTGGCAAAACTTTCGGGACCCCTGCTAGACCGCATCGACCTTGTGGTCAACGTCCAAAAACTCACGGCAGACGAACTGACCCGAGCTGCGGACGGCGAAAGCACCAAAGACGTGCGAACTCGGGTTTTGAAGGCTCGAGCCACCATGCAAACCAGGCAAGGCACCGCCAACGCGCACTTGGTCGGGAAGGCGTTAAGACAGCACGCCAAACTCGAGCTTGGACCCGAAAATTTTATGCGTGCCGCCGCCAAACAACTCAACCTTTCGGGGCGGGG
Source organism: Deinococcales bacterium (assembly GCA_025352125.1). Taxonomy (GTDB): domain Bacteria; phylum Deinococcota; class Deinococci; order Deinococcales; family JAAFIG01; genus JANXTZ01. The sequence continues at coordinate 20,336 of JANXTZ010000057.1, forward strand.
TTTTGACCGTGTGCTGCGCGTGGCGAGAACCATTGCCGACCTGGCAGGGGTTGAAACAATCTTAGAAACACACATTGCCGAAGCCGTCAGTTATCGCCAACGCGACTGGTAAATTGAACGCAACCGTACCTCGAGAAACAAAACCCGCCACCTCTTCAAAACCACGCCGAATGCTTTGGCGCTTAAGGCAGTACACGCACGATTTTCACTTGACTTGACCGACTGGAATACTGGGTGGACGCCCCGAGAATGCGCCCATTGCGTTGCAACGCAAGCGAACTGAAAACGTAATAATAATCGGTGACATCACAAAACTCCGAACAGAAGCTTAGGTTTGACTTACCTGCTGTTCCAAAGCTGGAATCAAACACGCCACTGGGTTTAAACCTCATCAGGGTCGCTTCTTTGGCAACGACAGGATACATATTGGCGGCAGCCAGCAAACGATTTTGATCGTCTAACACCAAGTCTCTGATGTCAAAGTTGTCAAGAACGGTGTGACCTGCGATGCCGAAGCTGGTGTTGGGTTTGCCATTTGGCAGCAATTGCCACAGATTTCCAGGTCCACCAACCACCAGCCGACCATTGTCCAAGGCGAGCAACGCATACCCTGTTGCGCCGTCATTGGTCGTGGCAAAATCAAGTTGAACCATGCCGCCGATTCCAAAATGCTGATCGGGTTTTCCAGAATCCGTAAACCTCAAAATTTGGGCGGTATTCAAAGAATTTCTGGTCAAAACCACAGGATATTCGCTGTTTGGCAGCGCCAAGGCTTGCACCGTCCCAGCCGTGCTGGGCAGCAAAACCAGACCATCACTACCAAAATCTGGGTCTGGTGTGCCGTTGCGCTCGAGCCGCGCCAGATAGCTGCCACTGGAAGTTTGGGTTACAAAATTCCCAATCATCAAGGTTTTTCCATCCGCTTGAATGCTCAGGTCCGTTGCCGTCGCATAGCTGAATCCCCAAGCACTCGGCGTGGTTTCGATGCCGTTTGTTCCGAAACTGCCATCGGCTTGACCAGACGGTAAAAATCGGTAGACGCTCAGAACCGCAGGGAGGACTGGTGAAACAACAGTGGCGCTTACTTCCAGGCGTTCAGGGACTTGACAGGTTGCGCCCCAATCGTTGTAGGCATTGGCGCCATCAGGACACACCAGAGTCACTGCGCCAAGAGAACCTGGAACGACAACTTCGCCGTTCAAACCAAAACTCAAATCTGGTTGACCGGTTGACAGCAAACGAGAAAGAGTCGAACTGATGTGCGAACTGCTACGACCCGAAGTGGTCAAAACCAGAGCTTTGCCATCATTTTGAATGACCAGTCGAGGTGAATAATTACCCAACGGCGAGACCACTCCAAGCGTGCCATAAGTGGAATCAAGCATACCTGAAGCCCGAAGTGCGACGGCAGTGAACGAAGTCTGATCCGTTTCGATGCTGGTGCTTGTGCAAGCGAAAAGGTTCAGACCAAATAATAAAGTCGTCAAAACAATTTCTATTTTCATACGTCTCCTGATGTCGAAAATGAGATTTGTAGAAATAGTAGCACCGATTTACCTAGTTTTTCGAAAGAGTGGAAATTATGCAATAGCAGACACGATAATCCGCAATAAAGTTGGTTCAAAACACAACGCTGAAAACCGCAATCTCGAGTTTTGGGAACGAAACTTTTCTCAACCACGTATTCAAGAAAACCATGAACATGTTCAATCCTCCAAAACCCAAACCCTACGAAATCCTTGGAATCCCATTGCACTGCCAAATCTGTCAACACGACGAATTCTGGCATCAAGAAGCCCAATTGAACAGGCAATGGCAATGCTTTTCAACCTTGATTGGACCAACCAATCTGCCAATTGCTTGATTTGCGACAAGTGCGGCTACATCCACTGGTTTTTGCCAAAATAACACCGCAACCCGAGCCAAACATGGTGCTCGAGAAACCATGATTCGAGGTGTTGCACTTTCAATATTTTCGTGTTACATTTCTCAAGCACATTCGTGCATACCGTATATTCGGAAGTAGCTCAGCGGTAGAGCGTTCGACTGTTAATCGAATGGTCGTAGGTTCGATCCCTACCTTCCGAGCCAAGCAAAAACCCCGTGATAAACGGGGTTTTTTCAATTCAGATTCTTGCACTTTGAAACTCTTGGAAAGTCAAATGTGCAGTAGGTGTGCAGTAGGCTCAAAAACGATCAATTCAGAGGGACAGAAACCACATTGCGCACCGGAAAAGGTTGCTCGAAAAGGTCAACCATGACCGCCTTCTTTTCAGACTCGAGCACATGACGGTAGGTATCCATTGTGATGCTTACTCGAGCATGACCAAGAATCTTGCTCACCACTTCGACAGGCATTCCACGACGCAGCATGAGCGTCGCCGCCGAGTGCCTTAAATCGTGCGGACTGATTTTAGGGAGTGGCTTTCCAGCGTGAATGATCGCCTCGAGTTTTGCCCGATGTTCTCGAGGGATTGCTTTCATCCGTTGCTCGAGGGTCACAAGCTTGATTGTAGATTGTTCGCCTGTCGCCTTGTTCTCTCTGGTCATGCGCTCGAGCGGTTCAGAGGTTGACCAATCCAGAACGCCGTTTAAGGCTCGAGAAAGGTTGTCAGGGTGCGTGTACGCCCCTAATTCCGTTGCGAACACCGCACCTGAGTTTTCCCATGCGTTGCCAGCTTTGGCACGGTTCTGTTCCTGCTTTTCTTGGTGTGTTTTCAACATTGCACGGACGCTCGAGGGCATCGGAATATCTCTAACTGAACTCTTGGTTTTAGGTGTGGTGATTGTTGGCTCTGGGTTTGCCGTGAGGTTCTGGCGAATGCTCAAAATGCCATTCTCGAAATCAACATCCTTCCAACGTAAGCCCATGACCTCACCACGACGCAAACCAAGAGCGGCAGCAAGGAACAACGCACACCACAAAACACAAGACCCTGAAAGGTACAAAGCCTCTCCAAGCTCGTGAAACCTTGCAGCCTGATCGAAGTCCAGCGCAGTGCCTTCAAAGTCGTCTGAATGCTTTCCAGACTTCACGCGGCGCACGGCATCGGCAGGATTGACGTAAATAATTTGATCCCGCACGGCTTCCGCAAACATTGCCTTCAAACGCGCCCGAACCATGCCCAAGGTGCGTGTGCTCATAGTCTGCCCCTTAACCCTATAACCCTTCATGACCTTCTTTGAAAGTGTCTCGAGCAAGCCTTTCAGGTGCATTGGGCGCACATCACGAATCATCATTTTACCGATGACCTCGAGCGCATAACCCATGTCATGCACGTACATTCTGCGAGTATTTGGGCTTAAATGCTTTTGACCCTCGAGCCACTTTTTCGAGTATTCCGCGACGGTCACACGGTCAGCCGTGGCGAGCGTACCGCGCAAGAAGTTCGTGCGAGTCTCTGAAAGTGCATCTTCAGCAGCACCTTTATTGGCAGCTATGCCTGAAGCCAAGATATTGCCCTCGCCATTTCGGTACTGCCAACGGTAACGCCCCTCAGTGTGCTTGAAGAGTGTCCCGCGCCCGTTGCCACGCTCTCGAGCTTTGCCTTTCTTTTCTGGTTTGAGTTGCTCGAGCAGTTCAGGCATCACGTACCACCTCGAGCAGATCGTCAAGCGTTACGGGTTTTGCTATCAGTTTCTCGAGGGTGAATAACACCGTTCCGAGTGTTCCAAGGTCTACACGATCTCCCTTGTCATGTGCCAGGGTGTACACCGTTTGTCGTGCCAAGCCCGATTCTTTCCAGAGTCGGTAGGGCGTGATGTTGTGCTTCTCGAGGAATTGCCGAATTTTCCAGTTCACTTGATACACCTCCAATTATGAACTATGTTCACTATGTCAGAATACGCCTAACTATATAAGCATGTCAAGATAGTTGACAATGTTCTGACTAGCTGGTAATATAAATGCACTCAAGAACGCCGCCTCGTGGAAAAGAGACGTTCTCGAGAATCCCAAGATGTGAGGTTCAGCATGAACAATATCACGAAGTTAGCAAGCCTTCTTTTCATCGGTGGCGTCGTCACCTCGAGCGGCATTCAAAAACGAG
>JANXTZ010000026.1 GCA_025352125.1 Deinococcales bacterium
TTCGTGGAGCGGACAGAAGATTATCACCACTTCCAACAACTGTCAAGCGGTTTAGAACGGAAGGCTCGAGGTGCGTGATGGACGGAGAAAATACGGGTTTTGCAAGCTCCAAAAGCTTAACTGAACCCCAGTACACAACAAAATTCTTTGCAGAATCAAGCCAACACTCGAATTCCAGTCACAGAGAAGTCACAACCCAAGCTGCACCAGACAGTATTCTCGAGTAATGCGTTTTTATTTTTTACTGATAATAACTTTGGTGCTTTCGGGTTTCAATCAAACTCGAGCACAATTTCAAGCCCAGGAGGGTTGGGGTAAACCACGCTTGGTCACGACTTTATCGGCAACGGGTGGTTTGATTTTAAATGCGGACAACAACAGTGTGATTGCGCTCGAGGAAACGGGTTTAAACCAAATTAATTTATCGACAGGTGCAAAAACCAGGCTGCTCGAGCAACGTGGTTTAAAAGAATTGCGTGGTCTCTCGAGCATTTGGGGAACAATGGCAGCCTGGGGCGAACGCAACCTCTCGAGCGATGATGTTTTGAGCGTGGGTTGGTTGAAAAATGACAAACTCGAGGTTGAACGAGCCTCTGCAAATGGCATTCCAAACGCTAAAACCATACTTGCCGATCAAACTGGTCCAATCGTTATTTGGGCTGAATCTTTGGGCGAAGACACTGTTTTGTACCTGAAAAACTGGGATCGAAAAGCCCGAATTGTTTACCGCACCAAACTTTCAATTGGAGCGCTGGCGGCAACTCGAGACTCGAATGGCAAGTATTTTTTCTTGTTTGCCCAGGGCTACCGAAATGCGCAAGACGAAAAATTTGATGCGGTTTTATTGAAAGGCAATCTGATAAAACTCGAGCGGCAAATTCTTGGTGCGGCGGTTTACACCCGAGGTCAACAGTATCTGCTGACGCAAAATGGAGTGCCAATTTGGTGGTGGGAAACAGCCGACGATCAACGCAAAGCTGCCCTCACGAGGGTTCACAGCCCGCTTTTGGCGTACTGGAACGGTTCAAAAGCCGTGCCTTTTGCCAGCGCAAGTCCAACGATAGCCGCCAGCAGTGACCACTTATTCTGGTCTGAGGGCAACAACATTTTCAGTGCAAACCTTCAAAAATTCGAGCAAGCCAAACAACTTCTTCTTGCCCCAAACACCGTCAGTTTCGCGCAGTATGCTCAGACCAAAAACAAGCAGATTATGGTCTGGCAAAGCGTGGCTCAAGATGGTTTCGCCAGCGAACTTTACACGGCTGACACGCTCGAGCCGTACAAGCCAAGCCTGATCGACCGTATTGCCGTGACGCTCGGCTGGAATCCCTGGTATGTCGGCACGAGCGCCCTCGGGCAGACCGCTGCCAGCCTGCTCATTGGCGCATTTGGCGTGCTGATTATCACACCCATTGCTTTCCTGCTCGGCTCGGGTTTTGGCGGCGCGGGATTCAAAGGGTTCAGATTCGGTTTGATTCTGGCTTGGAGCTTTGGAATTCTGGCTCGAGTGCTGGGTGGTCTAGCCGCCAAAAACGCTGACACGTTCGCCTTCACCGCGTTGCTCGAGCCGAGTTGGTGGGTGGTCCTACTGGGCTTGGGATTGGGAACCTTGCTGGCAATTCTGAACCGCAAACGATTTATGTCACTCGAGTTGAACACGATCATCACGGCTGGTTTGGTGACGTTGATTGCCAGTGCAATCAGTGCATTCTCGAGACTCGGATTTGTGCAGTTTTGAAGTGCTTTTAGGAAAAGCGGGAATGCTCGCCACCCTCATCCCCAACCCTTCTTGCCCTTAAAGCAGCACCTGACGGGCTTGGGCGCTTCTCCCGCCGTGCGGGAGAAGGGAGTTTGAGTTCTACTTTGAGAGACTGGAATATGGTTTCTCGAGATAGAACTACACCTTGACATGTGCAATAGTCACACCGTGTCCACCCTCGTAGGGTTGGGCGTCGTGGAAGGATTCAACACGTTTATCAGACTTTAAATAATCGCGCACGACGCGGCGCAAAACGCCCTCGCCTTTGCCATGCAGTATCCGAATTGGGGTTTCGCGCAAAGCCTGGGCTTCGGCGATAAAACTGCGAATCTCGTCCACTGCCTCTTCGACGTGCGCACCGCGCAAATTGAGTTCTTTGCTGAAATTTGCGGGCGCAATATAACCGCCCGTTTTTGGCATCGGAGATGAGCGCTTGAGTTTCAACTCACGTTTTTTGAGGGTGACTTTTAATAAACCCATCTGCACCAGCACCTCTTCACCCCGAATCTCGAGGATTGTGCCTGTTGCGCCGTAAGCTGGAATCTCGACGCTCGCGCCTGGTTTGAGTGGGTCGGGTTCGCGCACAATCGCGCTGATGTACGGACGCTCGGCTTGGGCGGCGGCGCGAAGGTCACGCAGTTCGTTCAAGACTTTCGGACGTTCGCTTTCGGTTTCGCGCACCCGGGTTTTCATTTGCCGCACCTGATCGAGCGCGTCGCGGAAGACACCCTCGGCTTTGCGTTGCGCCTCGAGCATCATGGTTTCGCGTTCCAACTCAAATTTCTCGAGTTTCTCGCGGATAATTTTTGCTTCACGTTCACTGGCATCTCGAGCTTCCCTGGCGGCTCTGGCATCGAGCGCCAAGTTTTCACGTTCGCGCTCGAGGTTTTCGAGCAGTTTTTCGACGTTCGCGCCTTCGGGTCCAAGCACGATTCGCGCCCGCTCGAGGGTGTCACTGGGGAAACCCATACGGTTGGCGATGGCGAGCGCGTAAGAGCGCCCTGGCTGCCCGATGTTGAGTTTAAAAGTCGGTGCAAGCCGCTCGAGATCAAAACCCATGCTGGCGTTCACCACGTCCTCGCGCTCGAAAGCAAAGACTTTTAAGGGTGCCAAGTGACTGGTCACTATCCCTCGAGCGCCCGCCTCCAGAAGTTTCTCGAGGATGGCTTGAGATAGCGCCGCGCCCTCCGATGGGTCTGTTCCCGATCCCAACTCGTCAATCAAGACCAGCGTGTCAGGACTGGCATCCTCGAGGATGTGGGTGAGGTTTTTGAGGTGTGCCGCAAACGTGGACAAACTCGCCTCAATGCTTTGCTCGTCGCCAACATCCACCAGAATATTCTCGAGAATCGGCAGTCTGGCAGTTTTCACCCGCACAAACATGCCACACTGATGCATCAAAACCGCCAAGCCAAGCGATTTCAGGGTGACGGTTTTACCGCCCATGTTCGGACCGGTAATCAGCAAAATACGGCGTTTGGAATCAAGTTTTAAAGTGTTCGGTTGACAGTTTTCAATCAGTGGATGTCGCATCTCGAGCAGTTCAAACTCGCCTCGAGCGGCGGGTTGAGGGCGGTTGAGTTGCCAGTCTTTGGCGAGACGGGCTTTGGAAGCGATCAAATCCAGTTCTGCCACCGCACGCAATGTCTCGTGCAAGCCTGGTTCGTCCGCCACCATTCGCGCCAACTCGAGCAAAATCCGCGTGACTTCTTGCTCTTCCTCGATCAGTAATTTTGCCAGTTCGTTGTTAAGCGGCACGACGCTGGCGGGTTCGATGAACACGGTCTGATTGCTGGCGCTCGAGTCCACCACAATGCCAGGCACACTGCTTTCGCGGCTGGCTTGGACAGGAATCACAAAGCGGTCACGGCGAATGGTGATTAACCTGTCTTGCAAGGATTCCGCATGACGATCCATCAGATTCGTCAAACGCTCCCGAATCTCGGAACGCAGCGGCTCGAGCCTGCGCCGAATCATACGAAGTTTGGGTGTGGCATCATCGCGCACGCTACCGTCGCTGTTCAGGCGTTCGAGCACCGTGCGCGTGAAAATCACATGCTGCCCGATGCCCCCCGCCACCCGAAGCAAAGCGCCGCTCGAGTGTTGCGCGATTGAGCGCTTCAAAGTCATTGACGCATCGAGTGTGTAGGCAATCTCGAGGATATCCGAACCCTTCAAATCCTGCCCATGCGACAACCGCTCGAGAAGCCCTCGAACGTCGGTGATGCCGCCCAAACTGAGCGTCATGCCAAACACTGCCTCTTCGACCTGCTCGAGTTTCTGGCGAATCACATAAGCGTCGGTGCTGGGTTGAAGGTTGAACGCGAGTTCGCGCCCCATGTTGGTTGCCGCCCGCTCTGCAAGGGCAGAACGCACACGGTCAAACTCGAGAACTGTCAATGCACGCAAATCCATACCGTGAGGCATTATAGAGGTTTCAGACGGGACGAATATGCGTGTAACGGCTTATTTGAAATGGTTGTCACGTTTGTGGCGTATTGATTGATACATATTCTGGAATGGGGCGAAAAACTGGGTAAGCGTTTTGGAGTACGCCACTCGAACGACAAAGATTCTGTCACCACAACACTTGAACCAGACCACTTTGCGAAATCATCGAATCTGAAGTAATGAACACCAAACGCTCGAGTTGCGCCTGAGCCACAAGTACCCGATCAAAAGGGTCTTTGTGATCCCAAGCCAAATCACCTGCGGACATGCCGTGTTGGCTCGAGATCATCAATTCCAAAAATCTGGCTTTGGCAAGCGTTTTGTAAAAGTCTGACAGAATCAATGCCGCTTCAGGAAATTTACCCGAGCGATGCTTGATTGATATTTCCCAAGCGCTGGCACTCGAGACAAAAACCTCGGCTTTGGGATCGGACAACACCGTTAACACCTTGGGTGTCAGTGGCGTTACATCACTGACCGCCCAAACAAACGCGTGCGTATCGAGCAAATACTTCACTGCCAAAGCTCGAGTTCAATATCTTGAAGTGGCGCTAGAAGCGCTTTGGTGCTGGCGGGGGAAAGTTTGATGTTCAGAAAACCAAGTTGACGAGGGGTTGTTGGATGCTCGAGTGGCACAAGTCGGGCATACGCTTTGCCGTTTTTTGCCAGAATGATCTCTTCGCCGTTATGGGCACGTTCGATCAACTTGGAAAACTGGGTTTTGGCGGCGTGAATGTTGACAGACTCAGACATGGACTAAGTTTAGCATAAGTGGACTAATCAATAAAACACTTGACAAAATGTGAATCCTCGGATAACTATATAGGTATCCTATAGCGCTCCAGGAGAACCCATGACTGCGAACCCGAACCTCTTAAAAGGCAACCTCGACCTGATCCTCCTCAGCATCCTCGAGGGCAGCGAAATGTACGGACTCGAGATCGTTAAAGAAGCCCAAGCACGGACCGACGGATTTTTTGACTTCAAAGAAGGCAGCCTCTACCCAGCCCTACACCGACTGACCGAACAAAAACTTTTAATTGCCGAATTCAAATACAGCCCTCGAGGTGGCGCACCCGTGCGGTACTACGAAATCACCGACAAGGGCAAAACCGTCTTGATCGAGAAACGCGCTGAATTTCAGCACTTCAACAAAAACGTTGAAGCTCTTTGGGGCAAATCATGACCAACCTCGAGCGATATCTACAAAACGCCAGCCGTGGCACGTATGGCAAAACTCGAGCGTTAATCCGCCAAGAACTTGAAGCCAACATCAGACTGCGCGGCAAAGAACTCGAGCATCGCGGGTTGAGCGAAACCCAAGCGATAACCCGCGCACTCGAGGAAATCGGCGCACCAAACCTTGTGAGCACAGGAATGACGGGAGTGTACACCATGCCAAAAATAACCGTTGCCGCAATCCCAGCCGCCTTCGCATTGACCGCACTTGTGATTGCATTAAGCATCTCGAGGGCGCAAGTTGAAACCACAGTGGTTGGAACAATTCCAGAATGCGATTTCACAAGTACCAATCCCCCAGATGTACCCTGCGCGATAGAATCACCGTACTTTAAAGTCTCGAGCTTGAAAACCGAACTCGAGAAAACAGGGGGAACACTAGAAATCATTCCAGAAGGGTTTAACCTCCAGTTTCTTGGTGATCTAAAATTCAAAATGGACGGAACGCCAACAGGCACACCCGAAAACCAGAGCGTAAATTTTAAACGCGAGGGGGAAACATTTTTTAACATGCCTTACGTTTTGGGATTAATTGCCACACAATCAAACTTACCCGTAAAACTCGAGGGTTTGGTCAATCCTCGATTAACAGTTGGTAACACTGCGATTGATTTTGCAGGTGCAGCACCAATCAAAACCACCATGTTTCGTTTCGTGAACCTTCAAACGCAACTTCAAAACGATTTACACCTCGGACTGAAATTTGGTATGACTCGAGATTGCACCAACCTCGCACTTCCAAGATTGTTTTTATGCGGTGTACCAAGCCAGAAAACACACCACATCAGAGTCAACGCGCCGCAAGGAACAATTTTTGCCAGTCTCGAGCAGCGCAGCAACAAAGGCTTTTCAATGGACATTGCCGCCGTCAACAGCGCTGGCGTCCTCGAGATGAAACTGGCAAGTCAAACCGCGTACTTTGTAAACGACTTCAAAAAATTAGAAGCAGGGCAAGGCGAAACGATTTTATTGCGACTGACCAACCGCATTGACGCTCGAGCCAAACAATACGAAATTGCGGCACTGCCTGCGACCCTTATCAGCAGCGCCAAATAAATCAGAACACAAGAATCCTGCTCGAGAAATTTCGAGCGGGATTTTTTGATGCTCGGAGTGGCAATACAAGACTTGTCAAGATAACGACATTGACGTATCTTAAAAACCGAATCGTGACCCTTACTTTCTTGTACCTTGGAGACTTTGTAAAACGTGCCAGCAAGCTCATGATTACCGCACTTTCGAGAACGTTCTGCTCGACAATCCAAATGCGGGAACAGTGGTGAAACATTCCGGTGGTTTGCGTAAAGTACGGGTGGCTTCGGTAGGACAAGGTAAAAGTGGTGGTTTTCGGATTATTTATTTGCTCAGAACACCGTTTGTATTTGTGCTTTGGGTGTACACAAAATCTGAGAAGTCAGATTTGACCGATCCAGAATGGCGTATTCTGGCACAAATTGCACAGGAGTTAAAATGAAAAAAACGATGAGTTTGAAGGCTTGAAACGCGCTTTACTCCAAGCCGTAGAAGTATCTCATGGACGGGCAAAAGCCGCTCGGGTTTCGGTGCGCGAAATAGAATCGGTGCAAGAAGTTCGTCAGAATCTCAAATTACCTCGAGCCGAATTTGCGCGGCTTCTGGGTGTTTCGGTGCGTACTGTTGAAGGCTGGGAACAAGGGCGTAGAAACCCGAGTGGGGCAGCGAAAATGCTCTTGCGAGTAGCCGTCCGAAACCCAAAAGCAATTTTGGATGCGTGGCATAGCCTTTAGTCTGTGGCATAGCCTTTAGTCTTAAGTCTCCCAAAGCTCGAGCATCACAATCAAAATTTCCAGATTTGCTATACTTCACCCATGAGTTTCACCGAAATTCAACATCAAGCCGTACAGCTTTCCGCACTCGAGAAATACGAGTTGCTACGGATGCTTTCTGCCGATTTGAAATCCTTGAGCGAAGAAGAGTTGGAAACCATTCAAGCAGCCGAAGCAGCAAGGCGACTTGAAGATATTCGCAGTAGCAAAACCCAATTGATTGTTGGCAAAGATTGGCGCAAAGAAGCAAACCACAAAAAATGAATTCGCTACTCATAGCATATTCGCCAACCGCAATTGAAGAATTACTCGAGATAGAGAATTATCTTGAATCTCAAGATACTGGTGCGAAACTAAAATTTCGTGATGAATTTGACGCGGAACTCGAGCCTCTGCTTTTGTTTCCCGAATCCGCGCCGATTATTCACAAACCAAATATCCGAAAACGCTTGATGAAGCAATTCCGATATAAAATCTTTTTTGCTGTCGAAAACGAATACTTGGTTGTTCTGCACGTCATCCATCCACGGCAATTCGAGGATTTTGATGGGCTTTTTGGCGGTTCAAACTAACTCCGAACAATCCACAATCTCGAGTTTTAAATCTTTGTGACCTGTCGCCGTCCCGCGATTGCCCGCCCAAGCGTGACCTCATCCGCGTACTCGAGTGCCCCACCCACAGGCAGCCCATAAGCGATTCTCGAGACGTTCACGCCCAATGGCTCTAAACTGCGTTGCACGAACATGCTGGTGGCTTCACCCTCGACGGTGGTGCTGGTCGCCAGGATCACTTCTACAGGAGCACCTTCACGGTTTTGAATTCGCTCGAGCAACCCTGCGATTTTGATTTGTTCTGGTCCGACACCGTTCATGGGGCTGAGTGCGCCGTGAAGCACGTGATACAAACCCTCAAATTCGCCACTGCGTTCAATGGCAATCACATCGCCTGGTTCTTCAACCACGCAAATGATGTCCTGATCCCTGGTTGGGTCGCTGCACACCGCGCACAAGTCCGTGTCGGTGATGTTGTAACAGACTGGACAGAGTTTCAAAATCTTTTTCGCCTCGAGAATCGCATCACTCAAGTTTTTGACATCCTGGTCAGAACTCGAGAAAAGATGAAACGCGAGTCTCTGGGCGCTTTTGGGTCCGACTCCCGGGAGTCTCGAGAGTTCACGGATGAGTTGAATTAAACTGTTGGGGTATTTCATTTATCGCATTCCTGGCATTCCACCAAGCCCACCCATGATTTTTTGGACTTCGGCTTGTTGAAGGTCATTGGCTTTGGTTTGCGCGTCTTGAATGGCGACCAGTAGCAAATCCTCGAGCGCTTCGACATCGCTGGGGTCAACCACCATTTTGTCGAGTTTAATACCGCGCACCGCGCCCGAACCGTTGACGGTCACGCTGACCATGCCGCCGCCCGCGCTGCCGACAATCGCGGTGGCGTCGAGTCGTTCCTGCATTTCGGCTTGGGCGAGTTGCGCCTTTTGCGCTTGTTTCATGAGCTTTTGAATGTTCATGAAACCAGTTTACCGCGTTCGAGTTCAAAACTCGAGCATTCCAAAACCACAATAATGCACTCGAGATTTTTGGGATTCCTATTTGATCTGTTCAGCTTGTTCGAGCATTGTCATTTTAGTTAAAACCCAGTCCTGAAATTTCGACTGGAGGCTGAGTTTGGGCTGGACGAACAACCGACTTTTCGGGTTGATCCAAAAATTCATTGGTAATGCCTGTGTCCTGGCAAAATTGAATCCAGTTATTGGCTGAGTTTTGATCAACAAAAAGTTGCTCGAGCAACTCAAATGGTTGAACGGTTGCCCCCTTTTTGGTTGCACTTATGGCTTGCCCGATAGGCGCATCAGTTTCAAAACCATGCGCGTGCAGTGCTAACATCAACGAAGCCCCAACGATACTTCTTACGTATCTTCCTGCCTGTTGGTCATTGAGCTGTTCCAAGTCTGGTTTACTCAAGGTCAAGGTGCGTGAGAGTTGCTTACGCATTTCAGAATCAGATAAATTCTGGAAAGTCATACTACTAAAGGCTTTTTTATTGGCTGTGACTCGTTTACGCCATATTTCTTGGTAGACTACCGAAATATCTGACCACGCCAAAGCTTTCCTGGGCATGGAACTACCAATTTGAAAGCTTTTATAAATTTGTTGTTCTAAACGTATAAAGTCGCGCAACAAGGAACTCGCCAACGGTGAAGTATCAACATCACGATTTGCTACTTTGGGAAGTTTCGCCAACGCTTCTAAGCGTTGGCGCAGGGGTGGATGGGTATCAAATGCTTGCATTTTCTGGTATCCAAGCGTTTGCTTCATATATTTCTCGAGATTACTTTTGACCTCTGGAACAGCTAAAAATGCGTTAAAACCTTGGACAACCGGTGGTTGAAAACCTTCTTTCAAAAGTGGCAGAACCTCGCCACGCATGTAAAGTTGAAATGCAAATCCTATCTCTTCAACCGTTCTCAAAGTTTGTTGCATGGTTTTTGGGCTGGTGACAGTCGCCGCCAAATGGTCTGCTATAAATTCTTGTTGGCGCGAAATCCCATGTGTTGCACGTACAAAAATATTTGCGTACCAACGAAACATTGACCGCAATAGTTTTTGTCGATTGTCAAGACCTTCAGCACCTCGAGCAATCGCTGCACGGGTTTGGTACAGCCAAGCACCAATTGCGGTATCACCTTTGGCGAAATGACCAAACTCATGAGCAACCACTGCTTTCAGTTGTTCCTGACTCAATTGATGCATCAATGGCAAGCCCAATGCCATCACTCGGGATGACTTAAAACCCAAGAAACCACCACGTTGCAATACAAAAGCGTTGACCTCGGCAGTCAAGTACACCTCTGAGGGCATGGGTTGCTGGGTTGCTGTCGCAACGGATTGTAGAATACGAAATAGATCGGGATGCTGGGTTGGTACCAAACGTAAACCAGGAACGACAAAACGATCACCTGCTGGCCAAAGCGCCCACAAAAGAGAAATGGTTCCACCCCAACAGACAGCAGCAAGCTGGAAATGAATGCGGTGCAGTTCAAAAAGTTCGGCAAAAGGAATCCAAAATAGAAAAATTGCCAAGCCACCCACCAAAACATAAAAACTGATAACCAATAAAAATGCCAGTAATCCACGCAATATATTCCACGACATAGACAATCCTCCACGACGATCAAACGATGAAATTGTACCCACCACTTAGGGTTCTTGAAGGTCAAGAACGTGTTTCAACACTCTACAATTGCATTCTCAAAATATTGCACGAGCAACGGTTCGTCAACTTTTTCTGTCATACTTTAAAAAATACTGTCCTGAAGAGCGAACACAAGCGATTCTGCCTATAGGTAAGATTGGGAATCAAATAGGGTTGAGGGTGGACAGAACAGTAATTTCTTTCTAAACTGCAAAGGCCCACTCGAGCAACTGGTCGTAATCGCGTTGCGCTTGAGCAAAAATCCGGCTGTAACTTGCCATGTCCTCGAGTTGAATCACAATGGTCGATAGCGCACTGGCTTCGGCTTCGTTTTTGCGCATGAACATGGCGATCAGTGCGCCACCCTGGTATTCGATGGTGTGAAGGCGGGCGGGTTTGCGGCGCAGTTCGCTAGACAAATCGAGGTTGAAGCGTTCGGTCTCTTTGAGCAAATGCCCGAGTTCAGCCGCTCTGGCAACATTGCCAGCCTCGAGTGTACCGTCGCTGCGAATGATGCCGGTTTGTCCAATGCCACGTTCGCGGCTGATGTCTGCGAGCCATTGATGGAGGGCATTGTTTTCCCCAGCTCTGGTTTCTGGGGCACTTGGAGGTTCAACAACAGGTGCTTGCACCACCACGACCGGCTTCATCGAGAACACGCCGAGCAGATCGTCAATTTGGCTCGAGTCGGCGAGGGCGGCAGCCACGGCGCTGGCGGCAGCGTATTCTTGACGGGCGTGCAGGATCAGTTCTTCGGCTTCTTCAAGGTTTTTCTCGAGGCGGATGCGGGTTTCTGGGGTGATGCGGCTCATGTTGCGTTCGGCGGCAAGGGCGTCGCTCAGGCGTGAGAGTTGCCTGATGGTTTCGCCGCCCATCTCTTTGTACCCTCTGGCTTCGCCAACCAGGGCATCGGTTCTGGAACGCCAGTGACCGAGTGCCGATTCTTCGTGAAGGCGCAAATCCTCGAGTTTGTCCCAGGCGCTGGCAAGGTCGAGCAATTTACCCGCCTCGTGGGTTTCTCGGGCGTTGGTGATTTCGCTGAGCAGGCTCGAGGCTTCTGGGATGGCGGCGTATTCGCGCACGGCGCTCTCGAGTTCTGAAAGTTCGCGGCGTTGGGCGTTCAGACGCGCCTCGCGTTGGGCGCGTAAAGACGCCTCGAGTTGGTTGAGGTCTGGATGCTCGCCGAGTTTGAGTGATTCTCGAGCTTCACCAATGTCCATGAGCAACTCGCTGGCTTTGATTTGGCTGGCTCGCTCTTCGAGGCTTGCGAGTTTTTGTTCAAAAACATTGTTGGCTTCCAGACCAATGTTGCCCAGGCTGGTTTTGAACGCCTCGAGTTCATTTGTGATAAATTCGCCTGCTTCAAGTTTTTTGTTGGCAGTTTCAAAATTGGCTTCGAGGGCATCGATTGAAGCACTGATTTCGCTCAGGTCTGGCAGGGCTGCCAGCGAGAAGCGCAAGGTGCGCAATGCGCCAGTTTCGCGGCTGAGGTGGGCTTTGCGGATGCCTTCAAGGCGTTCGGCTTCAGCTTTGGCGGCGGCGACCCGAGCAATCTCCTCGGCACGGGCTTGGGCTTCGAGTCGCTCAATCTCGAGTTTTTCGGCGGCTTCACGGGCGGCTTTTTCGGCTTTGATACGTTCGGCTTCCACACGTTCTGCCTCGAGCTTGGCAGCGGCAATTCGTTCTGCCTCGAGTTTGGAGGCGGCGATCCGTTCCGTCTCGAGTTTGGCTTCCAGTTCCTTGCGCTCAATTTCGGCACGTTCGGTCGCAATACGTTTGGCAGCCTCAAGGCGTTCGGCTTCCAGCTTGGCGGCAGCCTCCAGGGCTGTGCGTTCGGCGATCTGTCGCTCACTGGCTTCACGCGCCGCTTTTTCGGCGGCGAGGCGTTCGGCTTCCTCGCGTTCCAAACGAATTTTTTCTTCCAGAGCCAAACGCTCAATTTCAAGTTTGGCTTCCAGCGCCTTGCGTTCCGCCTCGAGTTTGGCAGCCAGCCCCAGACGTTCGGCTTCGGCTTTTTGTTCGGCAATCTGGCGTTTTTGGGTTTCCAAATCCTCGAGCGCCTGTTGCAAATTCAGCATCTCGTCATTCAAGGTTTTGGTGATGTCCTCGCGTACAATTCTTGCTTGGGTGTCACGTTCGAGTTCGGCGAGACGATTGTTAAAACCACTGATGGCTTCAAGTCCCAGGGGCATGAAACTGAGCACCACTTCGCGCATCTGGTTTAAGGTCGCGGTCTGACGGGTCAGGGCGCGTTCAATGCGGCTTTGTTCCTCGAGTCTGGCGCGTTCGCGTTCCTCAAATTGGCGCTCGAAGGTACGGATCAAATCTTCCAACTTGGCAATTTCGTCGGCAGCAAGCACGTTCGAGCCGATCATGCCCTCGGCAACGGACAAGGTGAGGCGTGCCTCTTTGACATCCAAGCCGCTGGCAGCAAACCGCTCCAAGGCTTGAGGCAATTGCGCGACCCGTTCGCGTTGACGCACCAGCTCTTCGCTGTGGCGCGTCTCGAGGGTGGCTTTGAGGTTCTCAAGGTCTTCTTTGATGAGTTCGTTGTTGTTGTTGCGCCCACGCAGCTCAGAAAGTGCCACGCTGGCATCGGCGCTCGCCTCGAGCACAGTACGGTAATCGCGTCCCAAATTCTCGAGTTTGCGGCGCTCTTCGGCAAGGTCGAGTTCCTGCATTCGGGCGGAGGCTTCGGGTTCGAGTTCAGAAAAATCGAAACTGATGTCCAAATCGTCGTCGTCGGCAGATTCGATCTGTAAAATTTCTCCTGTCGCCGAAGGCGCTGGTACCGCCACGGGTTCTTCGATGATGATTGAATCCTCTTCGATTGGGGCTACACTGACCGCCACCACCGAAGATTCGACGAGGCGGCGCAACTCGACCACCAACTTGCGGGCGCGTTCAACCTCGGCTGGTGCCAGGGACTGCGAGGATTGAGATTCAGAAATCTGCCCGATCAGGGACTCGAGCCGTTTAACCCGAGGTCCGCCCATGCTTTTGACGCGCTCGAAGCCTGCCAGCAGTTCGTTGATGTCCTGCCCTTGGCGCACCAGGGAATCTTGCAGCTTTTCCTCGAGCAATTCGAGTTGACGAGCCGCGTCACGCAGTAAATCTGGAATCAAATTGCCAGCCGCTTGCTGCTCTTGAATAACTTTTAACTGGCTGCGAAACTTCTGAACTTCAGACCATTCAAAATACAGCGTAAAGCGCTTTTGTCCGGCATCGAGCGGCACGATCAATGCCGCCTGGCGTATCAGTTCGGCTTGGGCGTTGGCGGCTTGGCTGACGCTGGCGGGCGCGTTCATCAGGGCAACTTTTGCCAAGATCGACTGGATCTTTTCTTTGGCGGCATTGGCTGGCAAAGACACCTGCAATTGGCGGTAGACGTTGGATTTCAGGGTTTTTTCGATCTCTCGGACATTGGCATCCGTTGGGGTTTTTCCAAGGCGACTTAAACCCTCATCGAGAATGGTTTGAAAACCCTTGGTGTCAGGGTCGGACTCGAGAAGCTTGAGGGTCGCTTGATAAATCTGATTCATCAACTCTCCGAACGGACAAAACAAGAGGACGGCAAGAAAAAACGTTGAATGGCGAATTTGAAATCAAATTTAAAATTCTTCGTCCCATTCGACAATCGTGCGGTCAGGATTGACCGACACATCGCTCGAGATGCGCGGGTCGGCAAGGTCGGGGCTGGTGTTGATCAAACTGGGGTTATTTGACATTGCCGCCGCACCAGCAATGCCACCCGCCGCGCCCAGCATGGCTGGAACAACACTGGCGCTGCCCATATTGGTTGGGTTGTTGCGATTGCGAATCAGACCAAATTGGGTGGCGATGCCCCTAAAACCAGCCGTGGCAAAGGCTGCCGCCGCAATCATCAATATTGCCCAGGCGATTTGCGCCAACGGGTTTTGCAAGACTGACAGTGAACTCAAGCCATCCAGGAAGGTCAAACCAGCCGTTTGAGACAAAGCCGAACCGAGCCAAGCCAGACCCTCGAGTAAGGGCGGGATGAACAGCAAGACCATCGAGATGCCAATGTAACGCCAGTACGGATTTTTACCGCCGAACGCCAGGTTTAAAAGATAAATCGCGTATATGAACAACAATGCGGCGATAAAGAACAAAATGCCGCGCAAGGTTCCCGCCCACCACGGTTGCACCGATGCGGAGAGGTTTTGCATGGCGTTGGCGGGTTGCGCATTTTGAAAAAGGTTTTTTACCGAAACCACTTCGCCCAGCAGGACCGCGACATCGACGGAGCGAACCCCGATGGCACCCACGGTCGCATCAAAAACCTTGGAGGTCTGAACCGCCTGATTTGTGTTGACCACCTCGAGCGCGGGTTTGACGTTGCTTTCAAACACATTCTTGGCAAGCTCGAGGTTGGCGCGACCCGCCTGAACATCACCATTTTGAACCTGGGTCAGCGCCTCGCCGATGGTTAGGATGAGCTTCTCGAGCACACCGCCAAAGCTGGCAAATTTTTGATTGGCAAGGCTGGTGGCGAGCGCCCCCGCCTTGACGGCTGGGATTCCAGCCTTGAGCAATTCGTTGTTGATGGTGTTAAACCCACTTGGCAATGCCGCCACGGGTGTAATTGGTGCGATCACTGGCGTGCTGGGTTTGATGGTTGGCGTGGACGGATTGCTTGGATTGCTTGGGTTGGTGTTGCTGGGCGTGACCGGTGTTGGCGTGGTGTTGGCTGGCGTGCTTGCCACAGGATTGGAGTCACTGAGCGCAATGCCCCTGGCACGTTTGCCAAAATCCTGGGTGCGGGTCAGCAAGCTGGCAATACTTTGCTTGAAACCAGGCACGTCGCCAGAGGTGATCGACTGCACCGCATTGGCAAAGCTGCTGACCGTCAAATCCTCAGAAACCCGAGGTGAATCTTGGACGATCAAAAAGTGACTCGAGGCACGCACCACCGCCTGGTACGCCGTGGATTTGTCGGCAACATTGTCACGAGCCAGTTTTAAGGAATTGGTCATGATGTCGGCAACCTGCGACTCGAGGATCGAACGGGCTTTGGCGATGTCCTTGCGTTTGACCGCCGATTTTAACGTGTTCAGGCTGGCGGCGGGCATGTTGAAAGCCCCTGCCAAGGTGTTGGCGTAACGCGTGGCGCTCGGGATTTTTCCAGTGTTGATGTCCGAGAACAGACGGTCATACATCACGCGTTGCAAAATGCTTTTGACCAGCATTGACTGCGCCCCAATGTTGATGGCGCTGCGCTGATTGACCATTGAAGCCGCATTTTTTAAGGCTTTCGTGCCGGCATCAATCAATTTTTGCGTGCCAATTTGAGGCTCGAGCCGTCTGAAGATGTTCTGAGCGCCCTGCACCCGTGCCAGAGCGCCAGGAGGGTCGGACGTGACCGAAGTGCGAGCCGCCTCGAGTGAGGTCGCAATCGATTGATAGCCCGCAATCAAATCCAAAGATGCTGTGGTGGCTAGCGGTGCGCTTGGGGTGGCAGTTGGCTTGGCTTGCTGGGCGAAAGCCAAGGTATTGAAAGCCAAACCCGTGACCAAGATAAAACCGAGCCATTTTTGATTCATGTTCATGAAGACCTCCAACAAGTGTCCAACTGCTGATTCCTTTTTTGTGTTTGCATGAGTATCCCCTTTAAAACATTTTTGAAGCAAAGAAGCTCGAGTGTACAGGTTTTAAGTGCTTTGCAGCATGATTTGATCGAGCGCGTTGACCTCGGACAGCACCCTGCCTACGTTGACCGATGAGTTTGCCAAAACCGTCAAAATACCGTCACCAAAAGGCGCGATGAAGGCACTGGTGTTCTCAAATTGGGCGTAAAACAGTCGTGCCACTTTTGACTTCTCGAGAACCATGACCGTTGCCGCCACCACGCTCGAGAGGTGCGACGCCGAACCCTCATTGAGCCGTGCCATCGTGACCTGCCCGAACCTCGAGCACAACGCCACACCAATCACGCCCTCCTGCGAGGCGAACCTCGAGAGCAGGTTTTCTTGCTCCTCGGGGGTCATGGCGAGTTTGGTTTGCGCCCTTAACCGTGACAATCTGGGCGCAATGGATGGTTGGACTGGCGTGCTTGCGGGGACAATTGAATCAAGCGTTAAACCCTCGATTCCCTCCTCGGGTTCTTCTAGAATCACGTGCTCCAAACCCAGCGCCTCGGCTGTGGCATCGTTGATCCACAAACTTTCGGTCAAGGTCGGCGTCTGGGATTTTGCCGCGCCAGCCTCGATCAAACCGGCTTCGGTCAAGCCAGCCTCGAGGTCCAAGACAAATTCTGGATTTGAAAGCTGATCGTCCGGAAAAAACACCCCCGATGCCCCAGGATCGATGGTGAGGACCTGTTGCAACGAAGCCCCCCTGAGCGGCAAACCAGATTCCTCGGCTTGCAACAAATCCAACTCCGCCCACAACATGTTCAGCGCCTGAATCGGGTCAGCCGCATTTGAAAGCGAGCCGATTCCATCGGCAAGCCGCAACACCCGTGGATTCGCCGAATGACCGAACATTCTAAATTCGGCTTTGATCGCCTCGAGCCCTTCGAGCACCTCTGGGCTGAGGATGGACGGTTTGGATTCCGTAAACCCAGCCTCGAGCTTGCCCAGGATCACCCGAATCTCGCCCTTGGCTTGCGCCACAGGAATGATCTGTTGCAAACGCGCAAACACCGTACTGCGCAACAAGTTTTGCATTTCACTGGCGGTGACTTTATCGGCATTCGTGCCAGCGCTGCGCAGGGCATCCGCCACAATGTTTTCTGCCGCACGCCGCGAGACAATGCTGCTCAGGGCATCACAAACAGTTAAATAAACACGGTTGGGCATCGGCTTTGGCTCACTTTCAGGACACTTCTAATGTTCATAGTATACGCGATAGGTTTATGGTCACGGACAAAAAACCGACGTGAGCACCATTGACACAAAAGTTGGACGGAAAAAGCCCGTTAAAGACTTAAGCTCGAGTTCAGGAATGACCAGAAACCGCATCTTGCAATGCCATCATCACAACTTCCTGGCTGGCAGCAATCAGCGCGTTCATTGGCGTTTGGGGCATATCAATTGAGATGGGCGTGACACTGAACGCGAACGCCGTATCGCCATCGAACGCCGTGTGCGAGGGACGCGTCCCCCGAGCCAAACCCATCTGCGCCGCCTGCGCCAGACGGTAACACTCGAGTTTTGAGAGCGGCGCGTCCGTGCCCAGCGCCACAAGGGTCGTGTTGGTGTACTCGAGAAACGCGATTTGATCGGTTTGTAACATTCGTTCGATGGCTTCCAGGCGCGTTGGACGAGAACCATCGGGGCGTTTTGCGCCCGCCAACACTTCCCCCGCGTCGTTCACAATGTCGCCCGTGGCATTCGCAACCACCAACGCCGCCACCGTAAAAGTCCCAACCCGCAACGCCGCGTTGCCCAAACCCCCCACTTGGGCACACTCGAGTCCGAAAACCTTGCCGACCATGCCCCCAGTTCCAGCCCCAACCTGACCACCAGCCACAGGATTGTTCGAGGCGGCATGACACGCCGCCAAACCCGACGCCGCATCGGGACGCACCTTGGCGTCACCCACCGCCAAGTCATAAATGACCGCCGTTGGCACGATTGGCACTTTGCCCGCAGGGGTTTGCACACCCTCGCCCAGTCCCTCGAGAAATTCCACCACGCCCGTCGCCGCCGCCAAACCAAACGCGCTGCCACCAGCCAACAAAATGGCATGAACCTGCTGGACGCTCTTGTCAGGCTCGAGCAACGCCGTTTCACGCGTTCCGGGTGCGCCACCACGGACTTCGACCGAAGCCGTCGCGCCACCCTTTGGCAGCAAAATGACCGTGCAACCCGTGCAAGCGAGCTGGTTTGTCCAATGCCCCACCCGAACACCAGGCAAAGCCGTTAACGATTGATTCTCGAGCATGAAGGTATTCTAGCGGGTAACAAATAGCAAAAGCTCGAGGCTCGAGTCATGAAAAACTCGAGCCTCACCTGAAAGCCCTCACCCGACTCGCCTAGGCTCGTCACCCTCTCCCGCTTGCGGGAGAGGGTTTTGGATTGTCAAACAAGTCAAATTTTTGGATTTTCAAGCCTCCATTTTGACCATACAAATCAGCATTAAAGCTCCCTTCTCCCGCAGGCGGGAGAAGGCGACCCCATCCGCTAGGTGCATATTTGGGGTCAAGAATGTTGCAGATGAGGGTGGCAAGCACTTTCTGCTTTTTAGAACTCGAGCCTCAAAGATTTTCTTGCGCTTCTCCCCTATTTTACATTCCTGACCCTCGAGACGAACACGCTGCCCAGCACAAAAAACGTCACGGCAATCAGGAATAAAACCAGATACCCGTTGTTGTGGCTGGCTTTGTTGCTCGAGTCTAGGATTTGCCCAAACAAACCTTCAAACAGTTGCGGAAAAACCATGGCGACGTGCCAGACGCCCATGTCTCTGGCGTGACGGCACTCGTCGGGCAGAACGCTGGTGCCGAGCGCCCAGTCCACGCTGACAAACGCGCCGTAACCCAGACCGAACAGCAATCCCATCAGAATGGCGAGTGGGTAACTTTTGACCAGTGCAAAACCCAGCGCGGAGGCTGCCATGAAAAAACCTGCGAACATGACGACAGGTTTTTTGCCGATGCGGTCAGACAAGCCACCACTGACCACCGCTGTCACCGCCGCCGTAACGGACAACATCACCAGCAGCAACGTCAATGCCAAACCCGCGCCTTTAATCTCGAGCGAACCAATCTTAAAAACTCCGATGACATCGGCGAGGAAATACGCCAAAAACGGTTGAACCGCGTACTTGCCAGTTTCGGTAAACGCCCTCGTCAAAAAAACCCAGCGAAAATCGCGGTATTCGGGTTGAAAGAACGCCATCAAATTCATTTTTCCCTCGATTTGCGGTTTTTTGGCGGGTTCGCGGGTCGTGAAGTACGTGATTGCCGCGCTGATGCTCAGCACCATGATGATGGCGATGTACTGTCCATCTCGAGAACCGCCCAAAGTAAACGCCACAACGCCGCCCGCAATTTGGCTGAACAATTGAAAGAAACCCATCACGCCACTGGCGCGACCCCGCTCATTCACGGGGACAACATCGGGAATCAGGGCGGTGTACGGACTGGCAGCAATCGCATTGCCGAGCTGCACCAGCAAGTAACCCACAAAGTACGCGACATAACTTGGGGAAAACATCATGACCAGCAAGCCAAAAACGTTGAGCGCCGTGCCGCCTGCCAGAAAGCCCATGCGCTTGCCGAGGCGGTCTGAAAGCATTCCCAAAAATGGCGGCAAGAGCAATGGAATTAAAGCTGGAAAGCCCTGCAAAATGCCCAGGTACGTGCCTTTGTTGGCGCTGCCGACCAGCCGTTCGACATCGGCGGGCATGAGAATTGGCAGCAAGAAAAACCAATGAAAACTAAAGCCAAACCAGTACGCGCAAAGGGTCAGGTACCTCGAGATGGGTGCTCGAGTGGCTGGAATGGATTGCTGCATGAATGATTATAAAGGTTTGACCCGTAAAATGCTGTCATGCAATTGCGCCTTAAATCCCGCACTGTCACGCTCGAGCCTGGGGCGTTGATGGGCATTTTGAATGTCACGCCTGATTCGTTCTCGGACGGTGGGCAATATGATGCCCTCGAGACAGCCGTGATTCAAGCCAAAAACATGCTGGGAGACGGCGCGAGCATCATTGATATTGGCGGCGAAAGCACCCGCCCTGGGGCAGCAACGGTCAGTGAAGACGCAGAACTCGAGCGGGTGATTCCGATCATTCGGGAGTTGAAACTCGAGAATCTTGATGTGCTGATTTCGATTGATACGCGAAAAGCCAGTGTGGCGAGGGCAGCGTTGCAGGCTGGTGCGGATTTTGTGAACGACGTGACAGGTTTACAAGACCCTGCCATGCGAGCCGTCTGCGCCGAATTTGGTGTGCCAGCCATCATCATGCACTTGCGCGGGAAACTCGAGGATTTAAAATTTTCCATGGAACATCAACCGTTTGAAAATGTCGTGCTCGAAGTGCGAGACGAGCTTGAAATGGCAGCAAAACTGGCACTGAAAGACGGTGTACCGAGTGTGATACTCGACCCTGGTTTTGGCTTTGGCAAGAGCCTGGAACAGAACCTCGAGTTGCTGCGCGGGATTCCGACACTCAAATCACTTGGACATCCAGTGCTGATCGGCGCAAGTCGCAAAAGCACATTGGGGAAAATCGCTGGTATCCAAAATCCTCTCGAGCGTGACGCCGCCAGCATTGGGGCGCATTTGTTCGCCTATGCTCGAGGGGCGGATGTCTTGCGGGTGCATGATGTGGCGGGTCATGCACAGGCGCTTGGGATTTGGAAAGCGCTGCAACTCGAGCCTCGATTTCCTGCCCTCTGCGATCTTCAAGGACGCGGTTGAAATAAGCGTTCATCGAATTTAAAGTCCAGCCTGAAGTACACCCCAGGTCGGGCATTGAATGTGCCAATGCTGTCAAAGCCAAAAAAGTTAAAACCAACCGTCAACAACAAATCTTGCACGACGCGCAAACTGCCTTCAATGCCAAACGAGAAGCTCGAGGTGTTGGTGCTTTGGAACATGTACCCAGCACTGAAACCCGCGCCGAAAGTGTTGCTAAAAAAGTAAGTCGCGCCGAGGTAAATTTGCCCCGTGAAGACGCTCGAGGACAGTTGGTATGCCAGCCCGCCGCGTACCGTGAAGTATTCGTCGAATTGGTAGGTGGCGAGAATTTCACCAAAAAAAGTTTCGCCATTGCTGAAAATCCCGTTTTTGTAATTGTGGTTGGTCAAAACATTCCAACGCCCGTAACGGTACGCGCCAGCCATCGAGAATTTGAAGCCGCTACCGTCGCTGCTATCAGTGTACTCGAGGTTGGGCGACAGGATCAGGTTTGGGTCGGGTTGAAAGACAATGCCCAGTCCGTAAAATTGTTTTAAGCCCTTGCTCGAGAGTGAGAGTTGACTGCGCAAATTGGCTCGGGTGTTCTCATAGCTGTACAGAAGACCCGCGCTGATGCTGCCTTCGGGTTCAAATCCGATACGGCTCGAGAGTTGCGCCCCAAGTTGGGCGCTGAGGTTCGGGTTGATCGGGATGATTGTGTCGATGCCGGCTCGGGCGCGTCCGGCATCGCCAGCGTTGGCGGGCAGCTCGTAACCGAGGGTCAGGTTGGTGTTGCCGAACGTGCCGCGCAATCCGAGGCTGCCTTCGTTGTTCTGCCAGTCGGTCAGGGTGTCTTGAAAGATCAAACTGATGTTGGCGCTTAAAGCCAGTTCGGCACTGAAACGGGTTTGAAACAGGGTTCCTGGCGTAATCGGTACGCGTTGCTCGAGTCCAAATTTAAATGCGCCAAGTGGTACAAGCACGCCGCCAGTCAGGTAGACATCGCTGGTGTTTGCAGCGCTGCCGCTCGAGAAATTACCGAGCAGACCGAGGGTGGCGGTCAAAATACCGAAGTCATTTTTGGCTTCCAAACCGACACTCGAGCGTGAACTGTTGGTCGCATCATAATTTTGGTTCAACGAGGCGCGAGCCGAGAAAACAAGGCTGTTTGATGGTTTGAGGCTGGCAGTCACGTTGATGTCACGGGCGGGCATCGTATTGTTGACGCCAGTGTAACCAACCGCCACGTCCTGGTATCGGGCGTTCACTTCAAAAATACCACTGCCGTAACTGGCTTGCGCGGCAAAGGCAAAGGTGCTCGAGAAACCAAGTTCGGCGCTCAGTTTCAAGTCTTTGCTGTTGTAACCCGCGCCAACCGACAGCATCAGGGGTTTGGCGGCACTGTACTGAAGTGCCGTGCCTGAGACCGTGTACGTGCCGTTGCCGAGTTGACCCTCGAGTTGCCCTTGAACGCCAGCCCTGAACTCGAGCGGGACACTGCTGGAAGCGGAGGCATAATCGACCACCAGATACATCGGGTTGCCACTGGCAAGGTCGTTTGCCAGAAGTGGCTTTTTGAGTTGGATGATGCCTGTCTCGTAATCGATCACGTAATCGCGCAGTCGCTCCAGGGTGCAGCCCTCCTGACCCGTTTGACTCGAGAAGCTGTTGTCGGTATAGGTTGCGGGGCATTCGCGGATTATCAGGTTTGGGTTGTCTTTGTCGCGCACCACGATCCGAATGCGTTCCGTGCCTGGACTGATGGGTGCGTTGGTGAGGCGGTAAATTTCTGTGCCGTCACCTCGGAATTCGGCGGGTAAATTGCTGCTGGGTTGAAACGCGACAAAACCAGTCACGTGGTAGCCCTCGCCGCGCACCAAGGTTTGCAAGCCGTTGTAGGTCGTGTTATAACTGCTCAACAAGCCGCCAAAGCCAGCCCCAAACTGCCCGTACAGCAGGTAACTCGGTCCGCGCTCGAGCTTCAAGTAAAAACCTGTGCTGCTCGAGACTTCGCTGCTTCGGCTGGCGGCATCGCCCAACAGTGGGAAGCGATCATATGGGGTGGGCGTGGGCAGCAAGTTGCCGCTCAGGTTGAAATCGTTGTTGGCGTATTCGGCTTGGGCGTTGACGCCAATGGTAAATTGATAACCGTCGAACACGGGTCCTCGGGCGAACAATTGCAGACTTCCCGACACCGAGAAGGTATCGCTCAGGCTGATCTGAACTCCCGTCGCACCGACCACGATTAACGGGCGTGTGCTGGCGACCACCTGGAATTCGGCTTGGGCGCGAACCTCGCCGATGCGGGCAGTGGCTCGAACAATGTTGCGCGTGCCAACACTGCCCAGTTTGACGCGGGCAATCCCTGCCACGTATTTGATTTGATAGCCTGGCTCGAGCGGGTTGGCGTCGGGTTGGCTGGGTTCTGGTGAAATCTCGAGCGTGACATAACCATCGGGTGGCACGTTGCCAAATTCGTCAATGACTTTGATCTGAAGTTCTGGCGTGTCGTTGGAATCGTTGGTGATCGGGCGCACCTGGGTGATCTCGATGCGGCCAACCGCGCCCGCCAGCGTGACCGTGACCGTATCGGTAAACGTTTCACCGTTGTCGGTGGCGCTCAACTCGAGGGTGTTGATGCCTGGTTTCAGTTGCACCGCAACGTACTCGAGGGTGGTGCGGTTCGTGCCCTCGTCGAAGGTGCGGCTGCCCACCTGACTGTCGGCGATGACCACGCCGTTGACTTTGAGTTGAATGTTCTCCGCCCGCAGTGGCACGTCCACCAGCACGCTGGTTTGGTCGCGGTCGGTAAAGTGTTTGTCCTGAATTGGGCGAACAATAATCGCACCAACCCGGTCCCGCAGACCGCGCAGGGTTTGTTGGGCAACGGCTTTTTCAAAAGCCTCGAGAATGTCGGGGTGTCCTTGCAACAATCGGGTTTCGGAAACTGTGCCATTTGGGGCAATCAAATTGAGGATCACACCAATGCGCTCCTCTGGCATGACCAGAATGTCGGTGTGGTCGAGTTTGTACGTTAAAATGTATGGATTGCTGACACCTGCCGGCATCACCCAGAACAGGCGATCTTCTGACTGCAACGGGTCGGGCAGCAATTGCCCATTGACCGAACTCGAGCCTGAAACATAGCTTGCACCGTCAGGAATTCGGTCGGCAATCACAATCTGACCACCCACAGGAATTTGTTCGACCCGCACGACCACCCGCACTTCACTTTGTCGGGTTCGGGCAGGCAGATCAACCACGGTGGCAGTGGCGCTGGCGGGTATGGCAACCAGTGTATCGTTCAGGCTGAGGTTGACCATGTTTTCATATGTTCCAGCACTGGCCGCTCGAGCGTTCACAATAATCTTTTTCACCTCGAGCGGCGCGAGTTCAATGCTTTGATTCTCGGTTTGCTCGAAGGTCAAGCCACTCGCCTCGCCAGTCAATTGTAGGGTGATTGGACGGTTGACGGGATTGGTGACGAGTATGGTGAACGGAATGATTTGTGCGGGTTTGAAATTGATTTTTGGCGCGGTTTTGACCACGCTGGCATTGACGCGTTTGAAATCGGCGCTGGCACTGAGCGAGGTCAAGCCTGGGGCTTCAAGAATCGCTTTTAAGGTTGCTTCGCCATCAGACCCCGCCATCACTCGAGCCTGGTAACTGAATTCTTGGGTTTGGTTTGGTTCGATGTTGCCCGCAAATCGGCTGCGACCAAGAGGGGTTAAAAGCTCGGTTTGCGAATCGCTGAGGCTGAAGGTGGTGGCAGTGCCGCCCACATTTTTGACCGTCAATTTGATGTTCACGACCTCGCCAGGCAGTAATATATTAGGTTCAATCTGACTTCTGGTAACGGTCAAACGTGCTGGAGCGGGTGGACGCGCCAGGGTTTGAAGGTTGACGCTCGAACTCGAGTTGCTTGGGTCTGGGTCAATGGCTTGGCTGATCGCGGTGGCGGTATTGACGATTGTGCCAACTTGGTCGGCATTTGCCACCAACGTAATGGTCACATCTTGCCCCACTTTTAATGTGCCCAAACTGCAAGCCAGAATTTTACCCGTCATGTCACAACTGCCCTGTTCGGTGCTGCTCTCGAGCAGATTCAAACCTGCGGGCAGTTGGTCTTGAAGAACGGTTTGCGCAGCATCGCTCGGTCCAAGGTTGCGAACCCGAATCGTATAGGTCACAGGATCACCCACCGTGGCTTGGCTGGCATCAACGGTTTTTGACACCAGCAAGTCCGCCAATGGTGTCAGTTCATCGCTGTCGGTGGCGGTGTTGTTGCTTAAGTCTGGATCGATCACAGTAGCGGGTGGATTCACGGTGGCGGTATTGGCAATTGTTCCTGTTGCATCACGTGGCAACAATCCCGTCATGCTGAACGTCACAGTACCCCCAGCCTCGAGGTTGACCAAAGCATCCAAATTGCCAGTGCCTTCAGCGTTTGGGCAGCTCGAGTTTGTGCTGGATTCACAAGTCCAGCGCACATTGGAGAATTCTTTTGGCATGGTGTCGGTCACTCGAGCACCCTGGACGGCAACAACGCCAAGGTTGCTAACCACAATCGTGTAGGTCAATTCCGAACCTGGCGTGGCATTCTCAGCCCCGTCGGTTTTGGTGATGCTCAGGTCGTTATCGGAGGCTCGAGGGGTCAGATCAGGATTTGTGAGTGGCGTGGGTTCTGGTGTGGGTTCTGGCATTGGTGTTGGAACTGGGACTGGATTTGGTGTTGGAACTGGGACTGGATTTGGGGTTGAAACTGGTAACGGCTGTGGCGTTGGAACAGGAGTCGGGGTTGGTACAGGTGTTGGAATCGGATTCGGAACTGGGGTCAGATTTGGTACTGGGATTGGATTCGGAACTGGATTTGGAGTCGGTGTGGATTCTGGGTTTAGATTGGGATTTGGTGTTGGATTTGGAACGGGATTTGGTGTTGGACTTGGAACAGGAGTTGGTGTCAGATTCGGATTTGGTGTCGGTTCTGGATTTGGAACGGGATTTGGAGTTGGATTCGGCGCTGGTGCTGGCGGAATATTCGGCGTCAATTTCTCTTTGACCGTCACCGAAGCTCGAGCCGTCAATGTTTGAGAATTCCAAACCACGTTTGCCACGTTCTCGAGTTTGCCTTTTGAGTTTTTAGCAATGCTGGTGCTGATCGTAAAAACTCGGCTCTGTTTGGCTTCCAAGTCAAAGCTTTGCTTCAAATCTGATCCTTCAAAACCTTGGGGCAGAATATCGGTGAGAACAATGTTTTCGGCAGTCGTCCCACCCGTGTTCCTCACCTCGAGCTTGAAACTGATTTTGTCGCCAGCCTCGGCGGTGTTTTGGCTGGCGGTTTTTTGAAACTCGAGTGTGGCGGGTGCGCTGACCACAATTGGGGTTTTGGCACTTAGACCAAATGGCTCGAGGTTTGCAATAGCATCAGCTTGCCCCAACAAAATGGCGCTGGCTGGCATGACGATAATGGCAGGTTGTTTGGCGCTGATCTCAACTGTTACATCGTTTGGGGTTTGCGTCTCGAGGAAGTCTGGGAGATTTAGTTTTAAAGTGACCGGAATCGGGTACGGAAATTTGGTCGAGGCGATGGCGGTCAGGGTGGTGCTCTCATTCAAGCCAAGATTGTTGCGGCTGGCTTGCAAACTGAGTTGGGCGGTCACGTTGTATTCGATGACCACTTTGCTTTGCTTGCCACCGACCACGATGGTTTGCACCGATTGCACGCTGGCATCGGGTAGCATCGGCGGAACAACGGTATACAAGCCTGGTTTGAGCGCCAGAATGCCTGGGGTCATCAGGCTTTGACCGCCCACGGTGACAGCAATTCCTGGCAGTGGAATCAATTCGTTGCCGACTCGAGCCACAGTTTCGACGGCAAGACCACCCTGGAGCTTTTGGGCGATAAATTTGAGGTTTGCGCCTTTATTGCCAACTTTGACGCTGGTGCTCGAGATGATTTTGGCTTCGCCCGAATTGATGACGGCTTTGACGGGCACATAACCTGCGGGTAAGACTGGACTGGCAAAACGAGCGCCGTCTTTGTCGGAGGTGATTTTGTACGACGCACCCGCGATGGCTTTGCCGCTCGGGTCGATCACGCTGACGGTAATCGGTTCGATAATTTTGGTCTTGCTTGGGGTTTTGAACGGCACGAGCGGCACAAAAAACGGTTTGCCATTCATGACAAAACGCAACCTGAAAGCATTCGAGAATTGACGCGCTGTGACTGGAATTCGTGCCAGCAAGGTCAGTTGCCCTTTGAAGCCACTGGAAATCACAAAATCGTTTCGCGCCCAGTTGCGTCCGCTCGAGGTGTTCAAGACGCGGCGCTGCTTGTTGGGCAGCAAAAGCGTCAGCTCGAGTTCGCGGCTGGTGTCGCCGTCGTAATTGAAAATCTGCAAGGTTTTACCAACGTCATTGCTCGAGATTGGCAGGTAAACCGCCAGCATTTCCTGGTCGGGCGTGCCGTGGGCGTTGACGGTAAATTGATCGGCTTGTATCCCAATATTTTGCGCGGCAGCCAAGGCGTAACTGCTCTTGCCGTTGCCGGTGCTGGAGACGCTGAGGTTGTAGACCCCTGGAACAAGTGGATTGTTAAAGACCCGTTCCAAATCATGGCTGCTCGAGAGACCGTAAATGCGCTCGAAGATGTTGGTTTTGCTGCCCAAGGCACGAAGGCGTACTTTGGTGCTGAAGCTACTGCCCGAATACAACTCATCGCCGTAGTAATTGGCGCTGCGCACGTTGCCAGGACGGTAATCGTTGGAATTCAGGCTGGGGCTGTACATTCTTAAATCCACGGGTTTGCTCGCCGCAATCGGAGGCACGGTGATGCGGAAGGTGTCAGCGAGAATGTCCCAGTTTTGACTCGAGCCAACCGTCACAAGCGGCAATACGGGCGTGGTCTGGGCAAACGTCGAAACCGTACCGAGTATCAAGATAACCAGTGTCACCACAAGACTCGAGAAACGGCTTGATTTCACGGCTCAACCTCTTGCCATTCGATGTCAGGGTCGGTCAGGGCAAATTCTGGTGCGAGATCGCTGAACAAGACATAGCGAATGATGTACACCCCAGGCTCGAGTTGCCCAAGCTCCATGATGCCGTCGGCATCCAGAATTGCGGTGCGCTGCACACCGTCTGGGCTAGTCACTGTGACCACTCCTCGGGTTGCGCCAGTGGGCAGGGGGTCGGTCAACAACACGTTTTCGACGGCGTGATCGATGCTCAGTTTGAGATTGACCACATAACCCGCGCCGCCCTGTTGCAGGTTTTTCTCGAGCACGATATCGCCGCGCCGCAGGGTGGTGGTGCGCGATTTCACGGCGGCGGCAAGGGCGGGGTACAACGGGAAGTCTTTAACCTCGAGTCCGCCGACCAGACGCGCATAACGTGTGCCTGG
Source organism: Deinococcales bacterium (assembly GCA_025352125.1). GTDB lineage: Bacteria > Deinococcota > Deinococci > Deinococcales > JAAFIG01 > JANXTZ01. Next base: position 28,237 of record JANXTZ010000026.1, read on the forward strand.
ACTGCCCTGATCGTCGGGAATCGGTTTGGGCAGGTAGGGCACGGTCAATGGGTCGAGCCGAATGGCGTACAAGCCTGGTGCGAGGTCGGGGAAGCTGTAACGCCCCTCAACATCGGTGAGCGCGTAATTGCCGTTGGACAGGTAGACTCGAGCGCCGCGCAGGACTTCTTCTTGACCAGCATCGAAACGCAAGTTGTCGTTGCTGTCAAAGTAAACCCGTCCAACCAGTGCGGTTCGGTTGGTAAAGACACCGTTTGTCTTTTTGACGGCTGCCGTGGCGGTGTTGGACACGACCACAATTTGCGCACTGGCTGCCGATTGCGCGGTCACAGTGACGGTGTTGATCACTTTTTCGGGCAGGACTGGCGTGCCGATGCTGCCAAAGACAATGCTGATGCTGGACTTTGCCGCCAGCGCTGAAATGCGCCACTCGAGGCTTTGCTTGCCACTTAAAACTGTGATTTTGGGGTCGGGTATGCCCTGACCCGCCAATTTGCTCGAGCCTGATTTGTAGACCAAACCGATTGGCAGATCGTCGGTCACGATCAAATTGACCAACCCCGCGCTGGGTGAACTGTTGAGGATTTTCAGTTCAAACTCCACCACGCCGCCGATGCTGACCGTGGGTTGCAAAGCAATTTTTTCGACCGCCAGAACCGCACGGATGACACCGACATCCACGGTGTTTGATGGCACGCTGACCGGTATGGTTTGGCTCAGGACATTGGCGGTGTTGGAAATGATGGTTGCATCTGGGACAGTCTCGAGAATGGTGGTCTTAAATTTGAGGATCAAATGCCCGCCACTGGGCAAACTCGCCAGATTCCAGGTGATGGTTCGGCTGCTCGAGTCATAATTTCCTGTCACCGTGTAGGTTTTGGCGCTGTTGCTGGCATCCGTCACCGCGCCCGAGGTGATACTCGAGGGCGCGGCAAGGTTCGGGTCGAGCGTGTCAGTGATCGTGACGGTCTGCTGATCAAAATTGGTAATGTTGGTGAGATCAAGGCTGTACTCGAGTGGGTCGCCTGGTTTAAAGGTTTTGTTTGGATTGACGCTTTTGACAAATTTCCAGGCATCACTGGCAGGATGAATAGTGCTTATCACGTCCAGGGTGCGGTTGATCAAGTCGGGTTTGATGCTCGAGGACACCTGTGAAACCCAATTCCAACCCCTGCCGTTGTTGTCACCAACCGTGTTTAAGGGTGGGTGAAGCTCCAAAATCACCTCAAGGCTGGCATTGGATGTCAGGTTGCCAACGTCCACCAGACCGTCAGCGTTGGTGTCGGTCAGGGGTGTGCCGTCTGCTGCCAGCCAGCGTGCCGTCCAACCCGATGGAAATGGCGTCTCGAAGCTGAGGTTGAGGGTGTCGTTGGTGTTGCCCGCGTTTAAGACCGTGTGACGGAAAAAAATGGTTTTGCCCTGAAACTCCTGGCTCGTTTGCTTGTCGGCGGCGGCGGGATACTCGAGCGCTTTGGGATTGCCGAGTGGTCCAATCCAGGGTTCGACAAAAGCCACGCTGGTACTGTCAGAGGCGCTGTTGTTGCCTGGGTTGAGGTCTGGAACGCTAGAACTGGCGACGCTGGCGGTGTTGGTCACGCTTGGCATGGCGGCAGCGCCGACGGCGACGGTCAAGGTGATGTCTGGCAGGCTCGATTTTGGCGCAAGGGCTGTGGTGCTGGTACACGTGACAAGGTTGGCGGTGGCGCTGCAAGTCCAATTTATACCGATGGCGCTGACAAAAGCCAAACCGACTGGCAAGTTGTCTGTGACCGTGACCGTTCCAGCAATGGTCGATGGTCCAAGATTTTGTACCGTCAAAACGTACTGTCCATTCAACCCGACGGTAAACGTGCCAATGTGGCGTTTTGTGATGGTTAAATCCGCATTTGGCGTCAGTGAATCCGTGTCGCTGGCGGTATTGTTGTTTAAATCTGGATCGGTTACACCAGTTGGCACAACCAAACTGGCAGTGTTGACCAGATTGCTGCTCGCCGCGCTCGAGAGGTTGGCACTCAGGGTGAATACCGCGCTCGAGTTGGCTGCCAGGTTGAGGGTTTGGTTGATGTCACCCGAACCGCTGGCAGCCGCGCAGCTCGAGTTTGCGGCGGCGGTACATTTCCAACTGGCATTTGAGAGAACGCTCGGCAGTGCATCGAGCACACCGACACCACTCGCGTCCGATGGTCCAGCGTTATTGATGGTGATCGTGTAAACGATATTCGTGCCTGGCACCGCCACGCTGGCGTTGTCGGTTTTGATAATACTCAAATCGCTGACCGAGCTGATGCTGACGGTATCGCTGGCGGTATCGTTGAGTTGGTTGACTTCTGCCCCACCACCCACCGAGGCGCTGTTGACCAGATTGATCGCGGCGCTTTGGGCAATGCCAACCACCAGGTCAATGCCTGGGAAGCTCGAGTTGACCGCGAGCGCGTCATTGCGGGTGCAGGTGACAGTCTGGGTGTTGATGTTGCACGTCCAACCTGCCCCAGTCGCAGTTTGCGGAGTCAAACCGTCGGGCAGGGTGTCGGTCACGGTGAGGAGTCCAAAACTTGGCGCAATACCAATGTTTGATACACCCAAAACGAATATGCCACTCGAGCCGCGCACAAAGTTACCAGCGTGGGTCTTAACAATCACCAAATCGCTGGCAACAATCAAACCCGTGTCCGTGGCAGTGTTGTTCTTGGGTTGCGGGTCAATCGTCGGGCTGCCGACGCTGGCGGTGTTGACCAAATTGCTGGTGACACTTGCCGACACCAGCAGATTCAAGTCAAAACTCGAGCTTGCACCGTTGGCGATGGCGCTCGAGCTGGTGCAGGTGACCACTTGAGCAGCAGCATTGCAGACCCAGTTGGCATTGCCGCCACTGACGAACGTCAAGCCTGTTGGCAGGGCATCGGTCACGGTGATCGTGCCGCTGGCGCTCGAGGGTCCGGCGTTCGAGACTTGCAGGGTGTAAGGCGTGGTGTTACCGAGTGCCAAATTGCCGACGTGGGTTTTGGTGAGGCTGAGGTCTGCCCTGGGGCTGACCACCACCCTGGAGACATTGTTCGCGTCGCTGGGTCCACCAGGGCAGGCGGCAACCAGATTGACGTTGGCGATCAAACCTCCCTCGAGCGGCGTGGGCGCGTCAACCCGCAACAAGACATGGGTGCTCGAGTCTGTGGGCAGGCTGAGGCTCGAGATGGCTGCACCGTCAGGTTGGAGGTCGTTGTTGTCATCCAAAAAAATGCTCAAGCCAGCGGGCACAAAACTGCTGCCCGCCTCGAGGGTTGGGGTCAGGTTGAAAGTAAAACCGCTGTTGCCCGCATTTGAAATGGCGTAGCTCAGGAAAGTGCTGCCGCCTGGAATCACACTGGCATTTTGACCTGGATTGCTGATAGAACCGTGCGGCAAGACCGAGACGCCGCAGACCAAAGCCACCGTAATCACCGCCTGGTTTGAGGTGATTAAGACTGTTTGCCCGTCTGAACCCGTGTAACTGCCCGAGGCGGTGTTGGGAATGGCTGTGCCTGCTGGGGTGGCTGTGCTTTGAGCCTGAACGCTCGAGAGGCAAGCCACCATGCTAAAAACCAGGGTCAGCAATTTTGTTTGGAGCTTCACAGCAAACCTCGAGTGGGTGAAAGTGAAGGCGGATAAAGTTTGGTTTAAAAATTGAAGTCTTGATTTGAAAATCTTGTGTTTAGTTGTGTTTAGAAAAAGAGACGAAATGAGCCTCCCAAGGCATCACCCCTGGGAGGCTCGAGTGAAATTAGCGCACGCTAACGGTGAAGGTAATGGTGATGGCAGCGCCTGAAGGGAACAGGTTGACTGGGGTGCTGGTGGCGTTGGTCACGACCACGCGAATGTTGGTGACGCGGGTGGCGTCTAGGTTGTCGCTGTAACCATTGCTGGTTCCGGTGGTGTTGCTGTCGGCTGGTGCGGTATTGCTCCAGGTTGTACCGCCGTCGATGCTGTACTGGATTTGGCAGGTCGAACCGACTGGGCAACCGCTCACGCTGGCAGAACCAAATTTGAAGTCGGTGTAGGTTGGGATCGGATCGAACACGATGACATTGCTCAGACCGCCCGAACCAAGATTGGTGGCAACTATGGTGTAGGTGATTTCACTGGTGCTGGCAACAACGCCAGGGGCGGTGCGCGGGAAGGCGGTGGCGGTGTTGGCGGTTTTTTGCAGGTCCAGCTTGCCAAGCACAATTTTGGTCGTGTCGGTCACGGTGGCGCTGGCGCTGCCAGCACTGAACGTACCACTGGCGGTAATCACTCGGGCGTCGGTGGTGGCGTCTGCCAGACCGGCAATGGCGCTGACCTGCACCAAGATTGGTGTTGAAGTACCGGCAGTCAAGCTGAACGTGGTCGGACTCGTACCGTCGTAAACGAGGGTATCGCCGGCGTCAATCACGCCCGGGGTCGTGCCGTTGTCGCGGTAGATCAGGTAGGTGAAGCCCGCCAAGCCCGCACCTGGGGTCAGGGAGACGGTGGCGCTCGAGTTACCGTTGTTGGTCAGGGTGTGCAGGTACACGACCGTGCCTGGGCTGGTGATGCTCGAGTTGCGGTCTGGTGTGAACAGCAAGCTGTTGATGGCATTGATGGTCAGGGTGTTAACAATGGTGTCGGTGCTGGTTGGGTTTGAGTTGCTGGTGGTGGTGAAGCTGATTGGCGCAGCCGTCGCGGGTGCGGCATTGGCTGGCACGGTCACGACCGCGACCAGTTGCAAAATCTGGTTTGGACTGAGGACGGCGGTGCTGGTGATCGGCGCACCGTCGGGCAAGCCGTCGCCGTTGGTGTCCAGGTAGTAAGCGACCGTCGAACCGCTCGGCAACCCGCTGGTGGTGAGGGCGTAGGTGTCGCTGACCACACCCGTATTTTGAACGGTCAATGGGTAGTAGACGGTTGTGCCTGGGTTGGTCGTGATGGCAATTGGGGTGTTGGTCGTGCCGGTGAGTGGAGCTGTTCCTGGAAGGTTATCGTTGTTGCGAATATCGACGCTCTGACCAGAGGTGATGGCGGTCAAGATGTCGGTGGTGATGTCGCTGCTGGTGCCAGCATCGCTTTTGATCACGGCGGTCACGTTGGCGCTTGCGCTCGGGGTCGAACCCGCAGGCACGGTGAGTTTGACGACCACGTTGTAATCGGCACCAGGAGCCAGCGTGACGCCAGAACCCAGACCGGTCGAGCCGTCTGACTGGTACAGGGCTGCCGAGTAACCGCTCGTCACGGATTGAACGCTGATGTTGAAGGTTTGGGTGGTGTTGCCCGTGTTGCGCACGGTGTTGACAAAGGTCACGACCGTACCGCTCGGGGCAGTTGCCACGACTTCTTGATCGAGGGTATTGGTCGGTGCACCAACGCCCGAGCGGGTGTAGGTGAAGCTCAGACCCGAAACTGGATCGGTGTAGCTGGCAGTGCCGCTGGCAGTGCCAACAGGTTGACCGACTGGACCGATGGCGGTCGATTTCAATTCTGGTGAGGTGCTGGTGACGGTGTTGGATGGCACGGTGACGTTGGTCGTGCCGTTGTTGTTGCGGTAATCAATCGCGGCAACGTTGGTGATTGGTGTCAAGCCAGGGGTTGAGGCAGGAATGCTGACTTTAAAGTTGAGCGTGTAGGTTGCGCCGACGCTCAGGGTGTTGGTCGAAAGTCCGTCACCTGGTGTGGCATCGCGCATCAACAAGCCAACTCGAGCGACTGGGGTGGTCTCTGATAGGCTCCAGGTTGTGCCTGCTGCGGTGCTCGAGTAGACGACGCTGGTCGTGCCAACTGCGCCCGAGCTTCCCGTGGCACTGCCTGTGACATAGGTTGCGCCTGCTGGGATGGGGTCTGAGATCAGGATGCCGTCGATGGCTGTGCCAATGGTCACAACGGCTGGTTTTGACTTGGCTGCCAGGTTACCGGCGTTGGTTCCTGAAAGTCCGTAAGTGATTTCAAACAAACCAGAGCCACTGTTCAAGACTGGGGCGCTGGCGGTTTTTGCCAGGGTCAAATCGGCGTCGTTGAGGACATCGACCCGAGCAAAGTTGACATTGTCGGTGGCGGCTGCGGCTGGCGCTGCACCGCTACTGGTCAGGTTGATGTTGGCGCGTCCAGCGGCTGGGGTCGAACCTGGGATGCCGCCTGCCACAATGATGCACTTGACGTTGCCTGGGGCAAGTTGGGTCAGGGCGCTCGAGGTGATCGCGCTTTCGCCAAAGTCAAGTTGACCGTTGCAGTTGGCATCGTCGTAAATCAGTGGGCTGACCAGATCAAAAGTGTCACCGTCGGTGTTGACGCCCGTTTGTTGACTGAGCGCCAAGTTGACGGTGATGCCCGTGTTTGAGGTGTTGGTAATCACGTAAGGAAAGTTGACGGTTGACCCAGGAATTTGATTCTGGGTTTGACCTGGCAGTGCGCCAGTAAAGTTGCCCGTGCCCGTACCTGCCGTACCGCTCGGGGTGATGGTATACCCGTAAACGGCTTGCACCACGGTGATGGCGACGTTCGAGTTGGTGGTTTGCGGGTTGCCCAAAGAATCCAGGTACGTGGCTGAAGCCTGATTCGAGATTTGAGTTGTCGCCGCCGTGGTCTGGGCGAATGCCGCAGTTCCAAACAGGGCGAACAACAAGGTGGTGACGATGCCGATTTTTTTCATTTACTGCCTCCCAAAATTCTTGATGCCGTTAAAACTTCTATAGTGCTTTGCGTACAGCGTGCTTTGCGTACAGACTCGAGATGGTTGATAGGTTATTTCTCGAGGTTTTCCGAAGGGATTGGAAATGTATTTCCTGATTGGTCTTACATTTGGGCATTCTTTTTACTTCACTGTGCTTATTTACTTATTTCACTTTGACTCGGGCTTTAAATTCCAGGGTCTGACCTGCTTTGAGTTGACCCCGAACGATCCAGCGCAAATCGGTGTATTCGTTTGGTTTGACCGTTTCCTCGACCGTCTTGCCGTCTTTGATGATCTTGCGTTTAAGGGGCGGCGTGGCAAAGCTTTTCTTGCGGTCGTAAGATGCCAGCAAAATGGCGACCGAGGCGGCGTTGGTGGCGCTGTTCTCGAGGTAGGTGGTGCTCGAGGGAATCGGCAGGTCAATCACAAAATTGGGCAAGCCTGCCTGGGTTGGGTTGCTGGCTTTGACACGGTACTCGACGGTGTCGCCTGGTTTGACGCTGTCGGCTTTGGCAAAGTTTTCGACTGTTTTGCCGTTCACAATTTCAGAGATCACGCGGTAACTCTCGAGCGTCAACTCGGGTTTGGTCTTGACGGCTTGCGCCAGGGCGAGCGTGCCAATCATGCTGAGGACCAGGATTAAGGTTGTTTTGATTGCGTTCATGGCTGCACCTCTTGGAGTCATCTTTGCACATGCAAAGTTGCGAAATTCTTACTTCTGTTTTTGACACCAACCCCTTGAGGTTGGCTAAAAAATTTTGTTTGTGCTTTGATAACATTTACCAAGACAAAAACCCTTCAAAAGCCTACCCTCCGCCTTGATGATTGAGTGGTCAAAACCTTCAGCCACGACCCTGACACATTTCATGGGCGTGGCTGAGAAGGGTCAATCTTAATTTGATACAGAGGTTATTTGATGGTGGTGCGGTAACAGACCAAACCTGTACCGCCAGGGGTCACCGTGCCTGCCCGAACAACAATGACATTGGCAACGATCTCACCCGCGTCGGCATCGCTTGCATCGGACAAACCCAAACCATTCAAGGTGATCGAACCCAAAAAGTAGGTCGTGAAAAACGGCACTGGATCGCGCACAATCACATTGGAAACATTGGTGATGCCCAAGTTGTTGTAATCGATGCAATACTCGAGCACCTGCCCTGGCAAGCCGACGTTGGACGTGGACGCCGTTGTGCCGGTGGTGATGTTACTCACGGTCTTGCCAAGTTTTAGGTTTCCAATGCTGGCAATGGTCGTGGTGTCGGTCACAGTGCGCAAATCGATCACGCTCGAGTTTGCCCAAACCAAGCTGGCACGCACGCTCGAGATGTCTTGCTGGTTGACGGGTTTATTGGATGGCACGATAATGTTGGCTTCCAAGGCACAGGCTTGCAACCGTCCGTTCGCGTCTCGGGTCCAGTTTTGATCGACGTTGAAGCTGCTCACCAGGACAACATGTTCACTTGAACTGATGCTGCCGTCGCAGTTGGTGTCCAGGGCGTACTGCACGGTATAACCTGCGCTCGAAAGTGTCGATAAGTTGACAGTGCCCTCCGTCCCCGGGCGGTACAAATGCGAGTACGCCACCGTGCCTGGGCTGGTGGCAGACCCCGTGCGGCTGGGTTGCAAGACACTTAAGGGCACTTGCCCAAAGTTGTAGCCCGTGAAATATTGTCCGCCCGTGAAGCCAATCGGGAAGCTCGAGGCATTGATGTCGTTCAGGCTAACGGCTTTGTAAACGCTGGCGTTTGCAATATTGTTGCCCGTCGCGGCGTACTGATTGAGTGTCTCGTTCAGGTTCAGGCTGGCGGCTGATCCAAAAGGAATCCAGAGCGTGTAATTTCCGCTCACGTCGGTCAGGGCGGCGTCAATGGTGGTTGCGCCGCTCAGCACACTGACGGCAATATCCGAAAGTCCTGGCTCGGTGTTGTTTTGCAGCGCGTCATTGGCGGTCAGGGTGTTGGTGGTGTTGCCGTACCCGTCGTCCCTGAAGACTGTGCCCGTGATTCTCGAGCCTCGGTAGTCAAAAAAATCTTGGTTGATGATGTTTACCAGGGCAACCGCAACGTTCAAGGTGTTGGAGGTCGTGGAAATATAACCCGCCAGGTCGGTTTCAACCACGGTGTAATTCATGTTCGGGGACACGTTGCTGGTGTATGCGCCGCCGGCATTGGTGGTCAGGGTAATATTTGGTCCCACGGCTGGCTGTAAGGTGATTGTGACACCAGAAATACCCGTCTCGCCCGTCGTGAAGCCGCTCGAGTGGTCGCTGTCCAGATACACCGTTCCGCTTAAAGTCGGTGCCAGGCTGGCAACCGTGTCGGTGTCGGAAATCGTGTTTTCCGAACCTGCCGCCGCGCTGGGGTCTGTTGTGCCAGCCGGTGGACTGATGGTTGCCGTGTTGGTCACGTTTGTTCCCACGGTTGCCGTGGTCAGCGCCACCGTGACACTAAAACTGAGGGTTTGACCATTGGTCAAATCGATCAGAATACCTGTGCCGCCCTCGAGCGCCGCCATCGTGACGCTGGTGGCGACAGGACAGCCCGAACTCGAGGTGCAACTGACGGAGGTTTTGACCATGTTGCTTGCCAATGGGTCTTTGAATGCCGCACCTGTCACCGCCGAAGGTCCATTGTTTTTGAGGGTGATGGTGTAGGTGGTCAGTGCCAGCCCCTGAATGCTACTGATGCCGTCGGTTTTGGTCACGACCAGATCGGCGGCGGGTGTGACCGTGACATCATCGCTGGTGTTTGTTCCCAAATTGCCGTTATAGGTTGCACTGATGGTGGTGGTCGGCACGGTTCGTAACGGGTCCAAATACGTGACCGTGGCAGAGTTTTGATAGACCGTTGGCGTCGCCGCGTTGATGCTTGCCGAGAATTGAATCACCAAACTTTGACCTGCCGCCAAATCCCAGGCGCTCCAGAGTGGATTGGCGCTGGCGGCTGTCGGGTCCGTGGTGCTGGTTCGGGTCGAACCCGTTGCCGTGATGGTGGCGGTGCTGGCATAGGTGAATGGTGTCGGCAGGGCATCCTGAACTTGCACGCCCTGTGCCACCGCATTGCCCGTGTTGGACACCGTGATTGTATAGGTTGCCGTCAAGTCCACCCCCTGAACCCGAGAGGGCGTGGTGGTGACTTTGGAAATGCTGATGTTCGGGACGCAAGTGCCAGGTTGTTGAATCTGGGCGTTGACAAAATCAAAGGTGGTCGAAACGCCAGCCCCAGAACTCGAGCCGTAGGTGTTGGTGATGCCCGTGGCTGGGACGTTCACACCGGCTGTACCGGCGCTGTAAGACGAACTGGCGCTTAAATTGGACCCCGTCGGTCTGATGATCGCGCCGCCGCCACCGCCGCCGCCAGAGCCTTGGGTTTCGCCGCCCTTCAGTGGCAAACCTGATATGCCACCCGCCCCGCCGTTGGCGATGGCAGTCACCCCTGAAAGGTTGAGGGTGGTCGTGGCAATGGCAATCGTGCCGCCAGCGCCGCCGCCACCAGCGCCGTCACGACCTGCGGGCAAACCGTCCTGACCGTTGGAACGCAAAGTCCCCGTCCCCGAAATGGTTCTGGCACGAACAAAAATAGCCCCACCGCCGTTGCCGCCACTGTTTTGAATGACCGTGGGATTGTCATCGTTGGAGTTGTTGGAATCGCCCGCGCCGCCGCCGCCGCCCGCCAGCAAACGAATCGCGTCCGGTGCAACCTCCTTGCCAGGCAAACCGCCGACATCTCGAGCCTGGTCGCCGTCGCAGGCGTAATAGGTGGTTGCGCCCGATGTCAAGGTCCGGTACGAGGTGGTACAACCTGAGGTTCCGGTGCCCGTTGTGTTGTAGCGACCATAAGAGTAACCACCCTTGCCACCCGATCCCGCATTGGAACCGCCGCCCCCACCCGAGTTGTGGCTGGTGCCGCCACCACCGGCATTGCCTGGCGCACCTTTGGATTGATCGAGGCTGTTTGGATAACCCAGATCGCCGCCCGTCAAACCCGATGAGACACCATTGTAGGGCGCACTGCCCGAACTGCGAACCAGTTTGGGCGTGCCAGCAAAACCTTCACCCTTGACCGCGCCAAGTTCGGTGGAGGCTGTTCCGGTGGCAGCCACGGCATAGTCTGTACCGCCTGGGATAATCACACTGCCCTGTTTGCCGCCGCCGCCACGAAATCCTGTTGCCGAAGCGTCAATGGTCGCGCCGCCCATGTTCAAATCGCCTGCCACATCGAGCACATACACGCCACCTGTTGAACCATTCCAGGCGGTGACATTGATGGTTCCCGAAAGTGTGATGGTTGAAAGTTGAGGCACGCGCAAAACTTGAAATGAACGCCGTGTGAGCGTGGTGCTGGCGGCGGCACTGTTGTAGGTGTTTGCCAGGTTATCGCGCAAGGTGATCGTGCCACCGGTAATGTTGGCAATCACGCCAAACTCGTAGCGTCCAGAGTTGCGAATGTCGGTCGCGCCGCGTCCGGTAGCACCATCGCCGTAACTGATGCCGTTGGTGGTGTTGATGAGCGCATCCTGCATTTGAATGATAAAAACCTGATCGCCCGCCGCCAGCGCCGTGCTTGAAGCATTGACGTCCACTCGAGCCGAGCCGACAGTCACAACTTTCTGCCCCGAAGCCGCCGTGCCCGTACCAGGGAAATAACCGTTGCTCGAATAGCTGGGTCCGTCGTGTCCAGGGTTGGAACAGACTTGGGCTTGGACTCCTGCCGACAGCACCACAAGCGCTGCAATCAGCGTTTTGAACCATAAAACTCGGGTTTTTGACGCCATCATCGCCGCTCCAATACTTGTTTTAACAGAACTTGACTTGAAAAAAACTGACAAGACAGCTCGAGGATACTGGAATTGAGGCTTGTGGGGTGTTCAGGGCAAACACTTGAGGTTTTAAAAAACGTTGAGAAGCACAAACTTTGGGCGAGCACTTTTGGCTGACCCATGTCAAAATAAACCGAAGTTATCCACAAGACCTGTGGATAACTCGGAAAGATTGTGGATAACCTTGTGGATAAAATTTTGTTGACCGGACTCGAGTTCCATGCTTTTCACGGCGCGTTCAACGTCGAAGCCGAACTGGGTGGCAGGTTTGTGATCGACCTGGAACTGCAACTTGACCTGACTGGCATTGGCGACCAACTTGAACGCACCGTCAGTTACGCCGAGGTGTTTGAAATCGTCAGGCTCGAGGTGACGGGCAAAAAGTACAACCTGATCGAAACCCTCGCCGAAAACATTGCGAGACAGGTGCTGCTCGAGCATGAAAAGCTGCAAACGGTCTTGGTGCGGGTTCACAAGCCTTTCGCACCGATTCCAGGGATTTTTAGGGACGTGGCGGTAGAGGTGCTGCGAAACCGATAAGATGCTGAATTGACTCGAGAAACCCAAGATCAAACTGATTCTCTCGAGCTGGGGAACATTGCAAAGTTTAAGGTTAAAAAACAAGCTGTCTCATGAGCGGGGGTTTAAACTCCTGGCGTTTTTGAAGCACCCAAGGATTCTCGAGGTCAGCCAGAAAAATTTGATTCGGTTTGTGAAATCTTGTGAGCCAGACAAAATGATCTTGGTGTAGTGTACTGATCCATTCTCGGTAATCAAAACGAACGATGCCAGCCGAAAAAATCAGAGGCGATTCGCTCGATTCAGCATCACTGTGCCTGGTGCGAATCTGTAAATCAGGAATTAACCTTAAAAGTTGCTGCCGAATATTCTTAACCCGAACGATTGCGTTTTTATTACTGCCAAAAAGTGCTGTGGCAATTTGGGGCATTGAGCTTTTGGGATGCTCGAGCAAGTATGCCAAAAACGCAACAGAATCTCGGTACACGGGAACGCAACGTCCATTTAATCGAATTTCTGGAGGATTGCTCAAAGTCACAATCTCGAGAAGCTGCCCTTTGCGCCAAACTCGGTACGCATTGATCCAATTGAAAAAAACCGTGTCAGGTTTGGTAATCTCGAGGTAACGTCTGACACTTGGAACAAGTTGCAACAACGACAAAAGAAAACTGGTGCTTCCAAGCCATTGACTGACAACCACTTCAATCTCGAGCAAAACTTCTTCGGCAGCCATTAAATCGTTCAGATTCAGGTTTGCTTCGGCTTTAAACAGCAACCCCGAAAGAACTTCGTGCATGTAACCATCAAAAAACTTTAAGCCATTTTGTGCCTGCGAAAGCGCAAACGCGGGATTCGATTGCGTGTTCAAAGCCGCCGAGACAAGGTTTAAACGCCCAAGAATTCGAGGATGGGTTTGGTAAGGACCCAGTTTTTGGTTTAACTCGAGGTACTTGGCATTCGCTTCGCTGTCTTGCCCCATTGCCAAATGCGTAAAAACCAGCAAAGTTTGAAAGAAAGACAAGTGGTTGAGGTCGTTGGCTTGACCAGCCACCTCGATACCGAGTTCAAAATTTTGCAATGTTCCCTTTGAGTTGCCTTTCAGAAACTCGAGCGTCCCCAAAACCAGATGGTGATACCTTAAATTTTGCAAGTTGTTGATTGGAGTCTCAGTCAGTTTCTCGAGTACCTGCTCGGTTTCATCAAAACGCCCCGAAAGCATGAGCGCCCAAGCTTTTTGGTAGACAATGATGCGGTGCAATGGCTTGTCGGTGTCATTGAAAATTTCTGTCACATACTTTAGAAGACGGTCATACTGACCCATGTTAATCAGCACAAACCCCAAATGGAACAAGACTTGGGTCTTGATTTTGGAATCGCTGCTGGCATCAGGCATTTCCCACAAACGGTCTAAGGTCGTGAACGCAAGCTCGAGATTGAGTGAGTAAAACTGCAAACCACCAAACGCGCATCTCGCTTCAATTTGCTCCATAGGAGTTAGCAGGTCATCCCTGATTTTTGCCAACCACTCGAGTCCCTGGGCTGGCGTACCCGAAACTTGAAACGTGAGCGCAATGTCAATCAAAGCCCTTTCCAGACCCGCCTCGTAAGCCATAATTAAAAAAGTGCGAGCCTTTGAAACCTTGCCAAGTTTGATCGCCGCTTGACCTGCAAGAAGATGCTCGAGCGGTTCTGGCTCGGATAAATCAGCATATTTTAACAACACTTCCTCGAGTAATTCTTTGGCGAACAATTGTTGCAAATGGTTTTCTATGCCATTACTTTATCATTCTTTGCGTTTTAATCAAAGCGTTGCTGACATCATTCAAGCCCAAAAGTGACTTTAGACACTATCGTATTGACCCCCTTCAACTATCGCTTTGGGGGTATTGAACTATCGTATGAAACTTCGGTATCGTGCCAAACGAACCACGAAAGCTTTGCGAACAAACGCAAACCAACAAACAAAAGCACCCAGAAATCCTCGAGATCAACCCGAGGGCTAAAAAAATTGCCGCCCGAGCAACCCAGAAAAAACACGAGATTTGGGGGAAACATGAAACCACCGTAAACCCGCAACCTCGAGATGCAGCCTTTCAACAAAAACCAGACACGAGGATGCCAAACATGAAAATGATACGAAGCACGATTTCCACGATTGCCATGACCTACTTTCTGCTTGCCTGCGGTCAAACACCAAACCCCAATCACCAATCGACAACCGAGCAAAAAATCCTTGGCACGACCCAACTGATGGTGGGTGACGGCATACAACCCAGTGACTTGCCAACAATCACACCCAAAGGCGCAATCAATGAAAGCGGCGTGCAATTCTCGAGACTCGTTTCAAGCGGCGCGACTGATACCGCCACCGAACGATACGTTTGGGCTACTTACGAATTTAAGAACATTACTACTGGCAACCTGACCAACCTTTCCCTCTATGCCTACAACGACAGTGCCAACAATGCGGCAGGAACAGCCTTCAAAGCAGTTCGTCGCTTGGACAACACACCCATTACCGACACAAACGTTATTCGAGGTATTCAACCCTCGGCAGGTTTGATTCTGAACGCTGGCGTTTTTAACGTCAACCCTGCCGAAGCAGACTTCCAGGTGTTTCGTTCGTCAGAGGCATCAGCCGTGGACGCTGGCGCTAAAACGCTCGGAAGTCTTTTACCAAACGACTCAATCCTCGAGTACGGCTTCACAATACGCAGCGCCAGTGGTGACAGAACACTTGTACCAAATGAACTGGGCGTGGTGACTTTGGGCTTTCGTGTACCGTTACAGACAATTGTAACAGACACCCCAAGACGTTTTACGACCATGTTCACTTACGCCACAGACACAGCAACTCGAGTCACCCGCGATAAGTTTGAGACCACAGCCCAAGTTGTTGCTCGAGCGGCTGCACCAGTCAGTGCCACAGAAGCCGTTCTGGTTGGCACGGATACCGACTTGGCAACACCCTTAACAACCATCCGCTTACCTGCATTCAAAACCTTCGTACCTTCAGAGGCACTTATTGGCGCTGAAGGCGGGATTATCCAACTTGACCGTGCTTCACTTATCATCCCAGCAGGCGCTGTCACAGCCGCTACAAAATTTAAGCTCGAGCGTTTATCAACCATACCTGCTGTCTTAACTGACCCTGATCCACTCACAACAGTTTCAACGTACCGTTTAAACTCAAATGCAACCAGTTTTGCAAAACCACTTGCGCTTACTGTACCAGTGGATGTGCCAACTACAAGTCTTGGTTCGGATGTCAACACAAACCTGTACGAGTGGAATGGAACAACTTACGAACAAATTCGGATTGGAGCGAACAGCACCGAGTTTAACTTGTACATTGAAACCCTGCCAGCAGCAGCCATTGGGAATGGGTATACTACAGCCATGAGTTATGTGGCGGCTCGAGGTTTAATCAGCCAGCTTAAAACCGCTTGTGAAGCCCGTGGAGGTGCTTACAACGGCAAATTCTGTAATGAGGTTTCCCCTGTCGTACCCACTGCACGGCTTTTACCCATTCCGTATAAAGTCATGTCGTTCCAAGCAGGAAATGGTATTGAAGCAGGGAATAATACTGCACTTTATTGTGGTCTTATTGGTGTTGATCTGTTTGGTAATGCCGGGAAACAATACATCTTTAAATTGTGTAATTATGCCGATGAAAAGCGTGCTGCTAAAACAATTCGAGATCGCAAGCCTGATATTGTAGCTATTCAAGAACTTTGGAACGATAAATGCGAATCGGTTGATCCTGATTCAGCACGTGTTTGTGGGCAATTCAAAGCACTTTACAAACCAAAACAAATTGAGAGAGTTATTGATACACGTGATTACGACTACCAATGTGCTGTGGCATTTCTTGGGTCAGACTCAAAATATCACAACGGACACGAGTGTATTGCGGTACGTAAAACCGTTTTCCAGTTTGTTCCATCAATCTTTGCTGCAACTGCTGGATATGCTACAAACATCATTAACTCTTGCAATGACAGAACTGGTTTACAAGTAGCAACGATTAAACCTGTGCTGTCAGTAGCGCCTAGTAACGTAACTGTTGGTAATACACAATTTGATGTCGTCAATGCACATCTTGAAAATCCTCTTGCAGCCTCATGCGGTGTCGCACAGCTTCAAGCATTAAGAAACCAATATCTAAACATCAGAGAACGTTCAATTGTTCTCGGTGATTTTAACACAGATCCAACTTCCAATCTTGATCCAATTGTTAGACCAGAGTGGGAAAAATCGGTTGCTAATAGAACGACATTAATTGATAAACTGGTTAGCACACAATTTTGGTATCAATTGGATGACCCAAGTCAAAATACAGCAACTTTAGGAGGTGTGAATGTGGGTTCATTGGATCATGTAATTTCCAATTTTCTTACTGGAACATGTCAACGGGGTGCAAAACTTCAATCATTCGATCACCTTTTTACAACTTGTTCGTTAACAGGATTTAATTTTGGTACAGCAACCGCAGCAGTTTTTGGATTTGACCTTTTCGGAGTTTTGGGAAATTACCCACTATTAACGATTCCCCGTGTTAGTCGTCAAGGTGTCAAACTAGATTATGTGCCATTCAAACGCCAAGGACTAAGTGGTAATTTGGTTTACTTACCCGATGGGTTAGAGACAAGCATCTACTTCGACCCTCTCTGCCCTGCACCTATTGGGCAATTGACCAAACTGGCAAGCGTTGGCGCAAATGAAGTGACTGCCTTGGGCGCCATAACTGTGGCAGTTGATGGGCAAGCTTGCCCTCCAGCAATTTGAAACTTATGAAAATTCCTGAAATTCGACATTTAATCATAGCGGCTTTCCTGAGCTTAATTGTAGCTGGAGCACCATTTTTGCGTCGAATTCCTGCTGAAAAAGCAGAATTAACACGATTGATTCTTTGGTTCACAGCTATTACTTTTGTAGGAATTGTCTGGATGCTATTTGAAGGAATAACACCTCCACACAATTTTGTTTCTTGGTTAGGAAAATTGGTAAGAGGTGTGTTTTTATGGGGAATTTTAATTGGAGTATTAACTTGGATTCTACCAGTCATTTTTCGTGTAAATTATTACTCTGGATCAGATTATGAAATCTTATTAACTTCTATTCTAGCAATGGGAATAGGTTTTATCCTGTCTCTCGTGCTAAACGTTTATTCTTATTTTTTTATTAAAGTTTAGTTTACAATATCTCAAAAGATACTGCTAATTTTAGTTGCTCAAGATTCAATACTCGAGCAACTGAAATGGTAAAATCTACAACAGTTAAAGGAATAGAGGCTGTTTGAATTAGTCCTGGACACAAAAAATTGTAATTTCATCTTGCAGAAATCGGAATTTCTCAGGGAGTCGAGTCCAGCCAAGAATTGGAAGGGGCTGGTGGTGTCGTGAGATCATCACAGCCCGACTCGAGAACCTAAGCTAGAACACTGTGAGGGACGTGTTTTAACGCGAATCTCGCGGTCTATGAAAAACGAACGTCCCCCGATAAGCAGCCTATCGTGTCAGAACCCCGATT